>JBBSOW010000014.1:0-49505 GCA_038259365.1 Propionibacteriales bacterium | reverse complement strand
GCGATGAGCTGCTGGTCTTCGAACCGGCCTACGACAGCTATCTCGCGGTGACGCAGATGGCGGGCGTGGTGGCCCGGACGATCACGCTCCCCGCGCCAGACTTCCGACCCGATCTGGACACTCTCGCGGCCGCCGTCAATGCCAAGACCAGGGCGATCCTGGTGAATACCCCGCACAACCCCACCGGAACGGTGTTCACCGCGGCCGAGCTTGCCGCCATCGCCGAGCTGGCCATCCGCCACGATCTGCTAGTCATCACCGACGAGGTCTACGAGCACCTGGTCTTCGACGAGCACCGCCACGTACCGATCTGCACGCTGCCCGGGATGGCCGAGCGGACGGTGACGATCTCGAGCTCGGGCAAGACGTTCTCCTTCACCGGGTGGAAGATCGGCTGGGCCACCGGGCCCGCCGGCCTCGTCGCGGCCGTCGAGGGGGCCAAGAACTGGCTGTCTTATTCCTCCGGGGCGCCGTTCCAGCCGGCCATCGCGCACGCGCTGCTGGACCGCGACGACTTCATCGCCGCCCTTGCCTGCGAGCTGACGGGCAAGCGCGACCTCATGTGCGCGGGCCTGGCCGCCCTCGACGGGGTGGGGGTCCGGGTCCCCGAGGGCACCTACTTCGTCACCACCGACATCGCCGAGCTGGGCTGGTCCAGCGGGCGCGAATTTTGCCTGAACCTGCCCGAGCGGGCCGGCGTCGTCGCGATCCCGAGCATGGGGTTCTACCGCGACGTCGAGGCCGGGCGGCACCTGGTGCGGTGGGCGTTCTGCAAGGCCGAGAACGTCATCCGCGAGGGCATGGCGAACTTAGCCGCGGCGGACCTGTCCGCTCGTTGAGGGTCGAGCGTTAGGAGATCGTCACCCAGTTCGGGGTGTCGCCGTTGTCCACCTGGCAGGTTCGCGTCAGCGACCCGTCAGGGTTGATGCGGTAGGCGCTGGCCTGGATGGATTTCTCGCCGGTGGCAACGAGGAAGTCGTCGGCGGAGACGTCGAACCCGCGCGGTTGGGTCTCGGTGTCGGTGATGGAGACCGGCGCGCGGAGCACGCCGTCCGCGTCGACCGCAACGCCGACGAGGGTGGATTCGCAGCGCTCGGAGGCGAAGATCAGGGATTCGTCGGAGTTGAAATGCAGGTCCGCGCCCCAGATGTAGTGCTCCTGCACGGGGTCGGCGCCGAACACGCTGTGCTCTAGGCCGCGGCTCCGATCGTAGGCGGGCACCTTCTCCCGACGGGTCAACCGGCCGCTGGCGGTGTCGCGCTCGTAGCGGATGACCTCGCCCGAGAACTCGGTCATGCAGTACAGCCGGCTGCCGTCGGTGGAACAGATGAGGTGGCGGGGACCCGATCCGTCCGGCGCGTCGACGGTGGGCGGGGCGAGCGGCACGAGGCCGGCATCGGTGAGGTCGTACTGGGCGATCACGTCGTCGCCGAGGGCGGCGGCGTAGGCGTGGCGGTTGTCGGGGGAGACGATCACCGAGTGCGGGTTTCGGTGTTCGAAGCGCGCGGACACCTCGTCGAGGTGTCCGTCGTCGTCGATGGGCAGGCTGATCACGAAGCCGCCGGAGTAGCTGACCGCCAACAGGGTTCGCCCGGTGGCGTCGACGCTGATGTAGTTGATCGATCCCGGCGCCTCGGTGGTGGCGGCGACGGCCAACTCGCCGCTGGGGGACACGCTCAGGGTGGCGATGGTCGGCGGTTCGGCCCGGGTGGCGGCGAACATCCGCCCCCGTTCGGCGTCGAGACACAAAGCGGTGTTGCCGGGAGCCAGCGCGCACACCGAGTGGCGGGTCAGTTGCCCCTCACCGTCGAGGTGGAAGGTGGCGATTTCGCCGTCGCCGGTGTTGGCGATGTAGACGTTTCGCGCGCTCTGGGCCCGCTTGTCGGCATGGGGTTGGCTCACGGTTTGCACCCTATCGGGCGCTTGTAGAGTGGCCTGCGTGGATCCGGTTGCGACGTTGCGGGAGATGGGCTTTTGGTTGGAGCGCTCGCGCGCCGACACCCATCGGGTGAAGGCCTACCGGCGGGCGGCCGACGCCGTCGCGGGGATGGGCGCCGAGGAGCGTGGGCGACGAGAGCGCGAGGGCACCTGGTCCGCGGTGGTGGGGCTGGGGCCGAAGACCGTCTCGATCATCACCGCCGCGCTCGCGGGCGAGGTGCCGCCGACGCTTGCGACGTTGCGTGCGGAGGGCGCCGAGCCGCTCGAGACCGGGGGAGGGGAGTTGCGCGCCGCCCTGCGGGGCGACCTGCACGTGCATTCGGACTGGTCCGACGGCGGCAGTCCGTTAGCGGAGATGATGGCCACGGCCAAGAGCCTGGGCCACAGCTACTGCTCGATCTCGGATCACTCGCCACGGCTGAAGATCGCCCGCGGTTTGTCCGCCGAGCGGTTGCAACAACAGTGGGAAGTGATCGCCGAGCTGAACGACGAGCTGGCCCCGTTCCGGGTGCTGCGGAGCATCGAGGCGGACATCCTCGACGACGGCGGCCTGGATCAGACCCCCGGGATGCTCGACCAACTCGACATCGTCGTCGCCAGCGTCCACTCCCACCTGGCCAGCGATTCCGAGGCGATGACGTTCCGGATGGCGACCGCGATCGCCAATCCGTGTACCAACGTGCTCGGCCACTGCACAGGCCGGCTCGTGGAAGGCGAGAGGGGGCGACGCGGGGAATCCAGCTTCGACGCCGAGGTGGTGTTCGAGGCGTGTCGGCAGTTCGACGTGGCCGTCGAGATCAACTCCCGGCCCGAGCGCCGCGACCCGCCCGGGCGGCTCATCGAGCTGGCCAAGGAGACGGGGTGCCTGTTCAGCATCGACACCGACGCCCACGCCCCGGGTCAGCTGGACTTCATGGACTACGGCTGTGCCCGCGCCGCCGAGCACGGCATCCCGCCCGAGCGCATCGTCAACACCTGGCCGGTGGAGGACCTGCTCGCCTGGGCGGCCAACTAGCTCTGGACGACGCGGTTCCAACCTCGGTCGTATGTGCGTCTTATGGCATATAGACCACATGGAGGCGCTGGCGCCGAGGTTGGAACCGGTCGCCAGTTGGTCACAGAGCCTCGAGCAGGCTGATCTGGGCGGCCCAGGCCTCGGTTTGGGGGTTGATGAGGTCGAAGTGGCCACCGGTGACCTCGGTCAACGTGGCGCCGGCCCCACCGGCCCGACGCACGTAATCCTGGGACTGGCTCATCGGCACGGTGGAATCGTCGGGGGCGTGCACGCAGCGCACGGGAACCGACAGCGGGAGCATCCGGGCGGGGTCGGCAGCGTCGTAGGTGGGTCCGGGCCCCCCGCCCATCAGGGCCGCCACCGCGCCGCCGCCGAGGTTGTCCTCGAAGCCGGTCTCGAGATCGAGGACGCCGGCCTGGGAGACGGCGGCCGTGATCGGAACCCGGGCCCGCGCCCAGCGCTCGCGGGCCATCCGGCCAGCCGCCCAGACCGCCAGGTGCCCGCCGGCCGAATGGCCGAGCGCGATCACCTTGGTGAGGTCCAGATCCGCCACCGTGCCCAGCACGTCGATCGCGGCCGAGACGTCGTCGAAGGTGGCCGGGAAGCCGCCGCCCGAACCTTTGCCTCGGCCGATCCGACGGTATTCGATGTTCAGCGCCGCCCAACCGCGCGCGGCCAGGTCCGTCGCCAGCGGTTCGCCGAGAGACGCGTCGTAGGCCGACCGCCAAAAACCGCCGTGGATCACCACGACAACCCCGCGGGGGACACCGTCGGGGCGGGTCAGCGCGACCCACTGGGAGGGATCCTCGCCGTAGGGGATGCGTTGCGGGGTCACGGAGACATCATCGCCCGACGCCGCCTCGCCCGCGTCACCGCAGCCGATGAGAGCCGCACCCGCGCCGCCCGCCAGCAGCGCGAGGAGACCACGGCGCGGCAGATCGGATCTCATGGGAGGAGGACTTCTACGGCGGCCGGGCCGGGGTTGATCACGGATCCGAACCTAGCCGACATCGGGCTCCCGGCGGCTAGATTCCGGAGGCCGACTTGTGGGAGGCGGCGTTCCAGCTCAGCTCGCGGGCTAGCGAAGTATCGGCGCCCGTTGAAACGTGACGGCGTCGCCGGGACGGAGCTGGGAAAACCGGTCCAGGTCCGCCTCGGCCACGCACGCGATCACGGGGTAACCGCCCGTGGTGGGGTGGTCGGGGCCGAAGACGATTGGCTGGCCGTTGGGTGGCACCTGGACGGCACCCCGCAAAAGTCCTTCGCTGGGCAATTCACCGCGGCGTGCTTGGGTCAATCGGGGGCCGCTCAACCGCACGCCGATCCGATCCAGCTCGCTCGTGACCGTCCAGGTGGCACTCGCCAACGCGTCTTGGCCATCGGGGAACCAATCGGCACGGGGGCCCGGATGGAGCCGGAACGGGCGGGCATGAGCGGATTCGTGCATGGTCAGGCCACCGCAGACCTCGCCCACCGGGTCGACGTCGGCGCCGGGGATCGCGTCGCCCGGTGTCAGCGGCGGCGGGCCGAGCCCGCTGACGGGATCGGTGCTGAGGCTGCCGAACAGCGAAGCGCCCCCTACCCCGCCGCGACGGCAAAGGTAGCGTCGCAGCCCCGTCGACACGGGGCCGAGCCACAACTCTTCGCCGGTCCTTAGCCAGACCGGGTCGTCGTAGGCGACGGGACGAGAATCCACCGAAACCGGCCCGGGAGCGCCGGTGAGGCAAACCCATTGGTCGGCCTCCGAGCGCAGCCGTGCGCCGCCGATGACGTTTTCCAGCCCGGCGGCGCCGTCGGGATTGCCCAGGAGCCGGTTCCCGCGGCGCAGCGCCGCGCGATCCGCTGCGCCGCCGGCGCTCACCGCGAGGTGCGCGTGGCCCGGTCGCCCGAGATCCTCGATGAGCAGTTGAGCTCCGCTCGCCAGCACCGTGAAGGCGATCTCGCCTGGCGGAGGGGCCGCGGGAGCGGCCTTCACCGGCTCCCCGCGCCCGTCGGCGTCGACGAACCGAACGCGATCACCGGGGGATAGCAGGGCCGGCGGATCACGGTGCTGATCCCACAGGGGCGCCGCGGTGCGCCCGATGAGCTGCCAGCCGCCGGGGGAGGCCTGGGGATAGACGCCGGTGAACTCCTCGGCGAGCCCGACCGACCCGGGCGGCACGATGGCGCGCGGGCTCTCGCGGCGCGGAACCCTGGGTGACCGCTCGGCGCTTGTTGGCAGCAGGTAGGCGAAGCCGGGCAGGAACCCCATGAAGTCGACGAACCACTGCTGTGCCACGTGTCGCGCCACGACATCGGCCGGGGTGACATCGAGCAACCGAGCCACCTCGGCCAGGTCCGCCCCGTCGTAACGCACCGGGATCTCGATCGAACCTTCGAGACGCTCCGGCGGCTCGGCGGCGGCGGGACTCACCGCCAGCGCGCGAAGCGCCGGCCCGGCCGCTCGAGCGGAGGCCGCGGAATCGAACGCCACCAGCACCGTGCGGGCGGCCGGTACCACGTCGATCACCCCTGTTGGCACCGCATCGGCCAAGGCCGCGCGCCAGGCTCGACGGGCGTCGCCGTCGGCCAGCTCGACCAGCCAACCGCGCTCGCCGTAGCACAGCATTCGAGGGCTCACCCGGGGTCCTTTCGCACGTGGCGTGGTGCGTCTGTCGGCCCGATGACCGCGGCCGATGGCGTGAGATGCGATTGTGCCAGACGGCCGGTATCGCACGGTGCCCGACGGCTTACTCGCGCTGCAAGGTTCCGATCGCTGGGAATATCTGGCAGGCTAAACGTGTGATTCATACCGTGATTGGAGAGAAGTGAGTACGCATGCGGAGCCCATGGCGTCGACTGGTGTCGCCAAGCTCGACCTGAAGGCAGGCCTGGTGGTCCAGGAACTGGGCTGGGACGACGACGTCGATCAAGACCTGCGGGTGGCCATCGAGGACGCCATTGACGGCGACCTGATCGAGGAGGCCATCGAGGCCGTCGATCTGGTGTTGCTGTGGTGGCGCGATGGCGACGGTGACCTCGTGGACGGGCTCGTCGACTCCCTCACCGACCTGTCGGACGAGGGCTCCATCTTGTTGATGACCCCCAAGGTGGGCCGCGGTGGGCACGTCGACGCGGCGGATGTTTCGGAGGCGGCCCTGACCGCCGGACTGACGCTCACCAACGGCGCCACGATGTCGGCCGACTGGATGGCCAACCGCCTCGTGCGCCCGCGCGGCACCCCCCGCAACTGAATCAACACCCCTGTAACGGAAAGGTCGTCAGTGACCGCGTTCGACGAACAGAGCCCCCAAGTCGGCTCGCTCGCTCCGAAGTTCAGCCTCACCAACCAGCACGGTCAAGTTCTCGACGGCTTTTCCGGGGACGGTAAGTCCACCTTGGTGTTCTTCTACCCCTACGCCTTCACCGGGGTCTGCACCCGCGAGGTGCGGGGTTTGGCCGAACGGGCCGATGCGTTCGAGCGGGTCAACTGCCGGGTGGTGGCGATCTCCACCGACACCGTGTTCAGCCTGCGCATCTTCGACGACACCGAAAACCTGGGCCTGGAGCTCCTCAGCGACCACTGGCCGCACGGTCGGGTCGCCCAATCCTTCGGGTGCTTCGACGAGCGCTTGGGGTGTGCGAAGCGGGCGTCGTTCCTGTTGGCCGGCGACAACATGGTCGCCTGGCGCAGCATCGGCGACCTGCCGCACGAGCGAGATCTCGACGCCCACGTCGAGGCCGCCAGAGCTCTTCGCCCCTAAGGTTCACGGCTATCCGGTCGGGCTCGCCACAGAAGGGAGCCGACGCTCCATCTCCAACTCGCAGCCCAGCGGACCGGTGAAGCTCACGCCCGCGGCGGTGAATCCGAGGCGCTCGTACACGCGCTGAGCGCGCCCGTTCTCGGCGTGGACGAACAACCGGGCCACGGACAGGTCGCGCTCGCGAATCCACGCGAAGCACTCCTCGGTGAGTCTTTCGATCAACCCCCGCCCCCGATGAGGCGGTGCCACGTAGACGCCGACGAGCTGCCCGGCGGGCCGAGTGATCTCTTGGCCGAAGACGTCCGCAGCGCCGACCCGTTCGAGGAGCGCGACGGCGGTGCCGACGAACGCGCCGTCGGCGCCCACGGCCACGAACTGTCGAACGGTCGCGTCGGGTCCAGAGCTCATCGATGCCCCCAGGGCACGCTCTTGCCAGAACGAGTCCGGCCGCGCCAGCGCGTCGGCGTGCGTCTCGAAAAACGCGAGGTGGGCGATCTCGTCTCGTAACGAAGCCAATCGCAAGTCCCGCACCGCACGCCATTCGTCGCCGCGGATGGGGCGGATCGTGTAGGCGGCCGCCTCGCTGGTAGGCGAAGCGGGGACGAGATCGTGTGCGGAAGAACGTGGGGGAATGGTCACGCCGGTGAGCCTAAGACCCGCCGGGTAGGGAGTCCACCTAGTTTCGACGCGGTCCCGCCCAGCCAGTACGCTGGCTGCGCGCCCGGGCGCATAGCTCAGCTGGTTAGAGCGCCTGCCTTACAAGCAGGATGTCGGGGGTTCGAGTCCCTCTGCGCCCACCGAATCTATGGCCCGTAGAGCCTCGCTGGGGGCTATCCAAACCGTCGCTGACGGGGTTACGCTTCGCTTACTCGGACGCTGAAGTTCTGGCCGGAACGGAGTCTCGCGCATGAAGGTGACCCCCATCGTCGTCGGCGTGCTCGTCGCGCTGCTCACCGGTGCCGCGGCCTACCAGGCCGGGAGCGCCAACACCGCGGGCGGCGCGAGGTCCTCGCTGACCATCATCGCGCCGGCCTCGCCCGGCGGCGGCTGGGACACGCTCGCCCGCACGATGCAGCAGACGCTGCGCTCGGAGGGCATCGTCAACAACGTGCAGGTGGTCAACATCCCCGGAGCGGGCGGCACGATTGGGCTGGCGGCGCTCGCCGATCGGGCCGGAGACGGGCAGACGATCATGATCACCGGCCTGGTGATGACCGGGGCCGTCCAACTCAACGATTCCCAGACCACCTTCGAAGACGTCAGCCCGTTGGCCCGGCTCACCGAGGACTACGAGGTGCTCGTCGTCCCGGAGGCCTCGCCGTACGAGAACCTCGACGATTTTGTCAAGGACTGGAAGGCCGACCCCGAAGGCACCGCGATCGGCGGCGGCTCGCTCGGCGGGACCGACCAACTCGTGGCGGGTCTGCTGGCGAAGTCGTCCGGTATCACGCCGGCCGACGTCAACTACATCGCCTACGCCGGGGGCGGGCAGGCCTTGGCCTCGCTCCTGTCCAACACCGTCCAGGCCGGAATCAGCGGGTACGGCGAGTTCTCCTCCCAGATCGATTCCGGCCAGCTCAGGGCGCTCGGACTGTCCGCCCCGGAACGCCTGCCCGGGGTGGATATCCCCACGTTCGAGGAGTTGGGGTACTCCAACGCGACGCTGCCCAACTGGCGCGGCGTGCTGGCCCCTCCCGGGTTGGAGGAGTCGCAGGAAGCGACCCTGATCGACATCTTGGACGAGATGCAGGGTAGCGAACCCTGGCGCGAAGCGCTGGAGCGTAACCAATGGGCCGATTCCTACTCCACCGGAGCGGAGTTCAAATCCTCCCTCGAGACCGACGAGGCCACCGTGCAGGACCTGCTCTCAGAACTGGGGCTGAAATGAACGCCCCCACCGGACCCGAGCCAGCCGCCGAGGCGAAGGCGGGCGGCACCGAGGACTCGACCGACCACCCGGGGCACCCTTCCCAGCACTTGCCGGGGATCGTCACCGCCGCCATCTTGGCCGGGTTGTTGATCTTCCTGCTGGCGGGGATCTTCACCATGGAGATCCCCTCGGGCGCGACCGCGCCGGGGCCACTGGTGTTCCCCATCATCGTCGCCGTCCTCACCGGAGTCCTGCTGGTCGCTCAGCTGGTGGCCGTCTTCCTGCCGGTGAAAGCGTCGATGAAGGGCGATATGAGCCCGGCCGCCCGTGATGAGCTAGCCACCGAGGACGACGAAGGGGCGCCAGGCGCCGACGGCGAGGAACAGCCTGATGAGGCGGCGGCAACCGACGATCCGATCAACGCCAAGGCAGTCATCGGCGCCGTCGGTTGCGTGGCCGTGTTCGTGCTGATCCTGCAGCCGCTGGGTTGGCTCATCTCGGCGGCCCTGTTGTTCGTCGGAATCGGATTCGCCATGGGGGAGCGAAAACTGCCCAGCCTCTTGGCCGCCGGCCTGGCTATCTCCTCGGTCGTGCAACTGGGCTTTGGCGGTGGGCTCGGCCTCACCTTGCCGGCCGGGATCTTGAGCGGGGTGTTCTGATGGAAAACCTCGACCTTCTCCTCCAGGGGCTCGGCGCCGCCATCACCCCGCTCAATCTGCTCTGGGTCGTCATCGGCGCTCTGTTGGGCACCGCCGTCGGCGTGCTCCCGGGACTGGGATCGGCCATGGCGGTGGCGCTGCTGCTGCCCATCACCTTCGCCCTCGACCCCACCTCGGCCCTCATCATGTTCGCCGGGGTCTACTTCGGCGGCATGTTCGGCGATTCCACCTCGGCGATCCTGCTGAACACCCCGGGCACCTCGGCGGCGATCGCCACGACGTTCGAGGGTCACAAGATGGCCCTCAGCGGCAGAGCCCCACAAGCCCTCGCGACCGCGGCCATCGGCGCCTTCCTCGGTGGAGTGATCGCCACCTTGGTCGTGGTCTTCTCTTCCACGCTGCTGGTCAAGTTCGCCCTGTTACTGGGGCCTGGGGACTACTTCGCCATCGCGGTGTTCGCCTTCGTGGCGACTTCGGCAATCGTCGCCGAATCCATCATCCGCGGATTCGCCGCCATCGCCATCGGGCTGACGTTCGCCATGGTCGGGGTGGAATCCATCTCCGGTGCCACCCGGTTCACCCTCGGCATTCCACAGCTATTCGACGGCATCAGCATCGTCGTCATCACCGTCGGCCTGCTGGCCCTGGGCGAGGTCCTCGATGTCGCCAGCAAGGTGGGCCGCAAGGGCAACGCTCAGGCGATCTCCGCTGGCCGTCCGTGGCTCAGCCGCGCGGAGCTACGGCTGGCGATACCGGCGTGGCTGCGCGGCACTGCCATCGGGCTGCCGTTCGGCGTCATCCCCGCAGGCGGGGCCGAGATCCCCACCTTCTTGGCCTACGGCACCGAACGTTCCATCGACGGGCGCAGTGGTAGGAAGATGTTCGGCAAGGGGGCAATTCAGGGCGTCGCGGCCCCCGAAGCGGCGGCCAGCGCGACGGCCGGTACCGCGATGGGTGCGCTGTTGGCGCTGGGTCTGCCCGTGTCCGCCACCGCCGCGATCCTCCTCGCCGCGTTCCAGCAGTACGGGCTCCAGCCCGGACCCCTACTGTTCGAGGGCGAAAGCGATCTGGTGTGGACGCTGTTGGCCAGCCTGCTGATCGGCTCGGTCATCCTCGTGGTGTTGAACCTGTTCTTCGCCCCGCTGTGGGCCAAGCTGCTGCAGATTCCCAAACCGTACCTCTACTCCGGCATTGCCGTGTTCTGCATGCTCGGGGTGTGGGCGACCAGTTCGACGGTCGTCGACCTCATCCTCGTGCTCGGCATCGGCGTGCTGGGTTGGCTGATGCGGCGCTTCGACATCCCGCTGGCCCCGGTGCTGATCGCGGTGGTGCTCGGCCCGCTGGCGGAGGAGAAGTTCCGCCAGGCGCTGAAGATCAGCGAGGGCGATGCGAGTGTGCTCATCACCAGCCCGTTCTCGGCGACGCTCTACGCGGTCCTCATCCTCGGCCTCGTCGGAACGGCGCTGGTCCGGGTTCGGGCGCGCCGGATCTCCCAGCGCGCGGCCAACTGAGCGCAAATCTTCCTTGCCCGCGGTGGCGCTGGTGGGTCGCCTCACCCGGGTGGGCGGCGAATGAGCCCGCGGTTGCGGGCAATGGCCACGGCGGCGGTGCGGGAGTCGGCGTCGAGCTTGTCGAAGATGTGCACCAGGTGGGATTTGATCGTGGCCTGGGAGACGAAGAGCCGTTGAGCGACCTGCTGATTCGATAGCCCGTCGGCCACCAGGGCCAGGACTTCGGCCTCCCGTCCGCTGAGGGTCGTGGTGGGGGTACGCAGCCGGTCCATCAGCCGACCGGTGATGGCCGGCGCCAGGGCCGATCGTCCGGCCGCGGCGGCGCGAACGGCGGCGATCAGCTCCTCGGGCGGCGCGTCCTTGAGGAGGTAGCCGCTGGCCCCCGCCTCGACGGCGGCGAGGATGTCGGCCTCGTTGTCGTAGGTGGTCAGCACGATGACTCGCGGCGCCGGATCGGCGGCATTGGCGATCCGTTGGGTGGCCGCGGTGCCGCCCAGGCCCTTTCCGAACTGCAAGTCCATCAAGATCACGTCGACGCCGCCAAGCTCGGCGCGCTCGATGGCGGCCTCGGCGGTGGGGACGTCGTCGACCACGACGATGTCGGGCTCGGATTCGAGCACCGCTCGCAGGCCCGCCCGGACGACCGGGTGGTCGTCGGCCAGCAGCAAGCGGATCGTCGTCATGGCGTCGGGGCGGCCGCTTGGGCGAAGCTCACCGACACCGCGGTGCCGCCACCGGGTCGGGATTCAACGGTCAGCACGCCGTTGAGCTCGGCCGCGCGAGAGGTCATGGAACGCAGGCCGAAACCCCCCCGTCCGGGAACGTTTCCGGCCTCGGTCAGGGCTTGGGGGTCGAAGCCGATCCCATCGTCGACGATGTCGAGGGTCACAGCGGTCTCCATGCTGGTCAGGGTGACATCGGCCCGGGTGGCGCGGCCGTGCTGGGTGGTGTTGGCGAGCGCAGCCTGGGCGATGCGGAGCAAAGCCACCTCGAACGGGGTCGCCAGCGACACCGTGGGGCCTACCTCGTGAAACAACGCCCGAACCCCGGTGCGGGAAGAGGTCGTTTCGCACAACCGCTCCAGCGCCGCCGTCAACGTGGACTCCTGGAGCGCGCCGGGCGCTAGGGCCCGAACGAGGCGCCGGGCTTCGGTGAGATTCTCTTGGGCCTCGAAGCGAGCCCGTTCGACGAGATCGCTGGCCCGGGCAGTGTTCACCTCGCGCTGGGGATCCAGCGAGCGGGTCGCGGCCCGCAGGAGTAGCTGGATGCTGGAGAACCCCTGCGCCAAGGTGTCGTGGATCTCGCGCGCCAACCGCTCCCGCTCGTTCAGCACGCCCGCCTGGTGTTCGACTGCTGCCAGCTCGGATCGGGTGCGGTCGAGCTCGAGGATGAGGCGGCGGCGCTGTTCCGATTCGGCCTGCAGGGCTTGATAGCCGAAGACCGTCGCGATCGCGACGGCCGCCCCGAGTGCCGGGCCGATCAGCATGGCCGCGGTGAACGCTTGCTGGTGCCAGGCGAATCCCGCCACGGCGGCGGCGGTGACGACGCCCACGCTGATGAGCCCGGCCGTCCGGGGAAGCAGGTGAAGCAGCAGAAAGAACCACGGAAACGCCAGGTAGATGGCGTCGGCGCTGAGCGCGAGAAAGACGACCCATGCGGCCATGAGGACGGCGAGCCAGGCCCCGGTGGCTCGTGGTGAATTGGCCCCCTCGATCTTGAGCGGACCGACCGCGTAGACCACGGCGACGACGCCGGCACAAAGAACGACCCACGGCCAACCCGGGAGCTGGGGGACGCTGCTGCGCAGGACGGTGAGGACGAGCAGGGCCGCGATGAGCAGGTGGACTCCCCACCACAGCACCGCAGGAACCGGGGTGCGGTCCCAGCCGTGGCTGGAGGCCCCGCGGCCGGGCGCCAGCCGATGGTGATGCGACATGTCGCTGCTCAGCCTACGACAGCTTGGTCGATGAACGACCGACGGCGCGCCCTCTGCCGGGCCCGCTGAGCGGGGGCAAAGGGCGGCGGGTGCATCTGTTGGCAGACTATCGACCCATCCCTGAAAGCCCTAGGCCCGGACCGATCGCCCGGACGCGCTGCGAGCGACGCCGCCCAACGCGAAGGGTTCGGTGGGCGAGCCGAGTCGTCGGAACAGCTCGCGGCGCAGTTCTGCTCGGGGGTCCCTTGCCAGGCTTTGGCAGAAAACGCCCGCCGGGCCGATCCCGGCCAGGAAACCCGACCAGAGATCATCGAAGTCCGCGTACGTCGATTCCACCGACAGCGTGGTCTCAAGGATGTCGACGAAGCCAGCCCCCTCGAAGAGTTCGGTGAGCTCTCCCGCCCGTCCAAAGTGCAGCGAGGTCGATTCGGCGGGTATGTCCTGGTTCAGCGTGAACGCCGCCTGCCAGAAGTGCCGCAGCATGTCCATCCCCTCGGCGGAATCCCACACACAGGCCGCTAGCGTCCCGCCGGGCCGCAGCACCCGGTGACACTCGCGCGCGGCCAGTTCTGGGTCACCGACGAAATGCAGCACCAACTGCGTCAAGACGGCATCGAAGGTGTCTGACTCGAACGGAATCGCCTCCGCGCTGCCCCGGCGAACCGCGACACCGGGATGGCGGGCGGCGCATTCCGCCACGAACGGCGGCGAGGGGTCGCACGCCGAAACCGAGGCGGCGCCAACCCGTTCGGCCAGTACGCCGGTCAACGCACCCGGTCCGCACCCCAGGTCCAAGACCGCCATGCCGCTTCTTACTCCCGCCAACTCCGCGAAGGCGTCGGCCAACGGGCGCGAATAGCGACCCATGAAGGCGTCGTAGGCGTCCCCGCTCGTCCGAAACGACGCCGCGCCCTCGGTATCCTCCATCGGGCTCCCCTTTCCCTTCTTCCTATGCAGCCTCAGTTGTGCAGGGTTCGCCCCGGTAGTGCCCGAGGTTCCACAGATTGCCGTCCGGGTCCGCGACGGTGAAGTCGCGGTTGCCGTAATCTTCCTCGGACAGGGACTGGACGACCTTCGCCCCGGCGGCCTGAGCCCGCGCGTAGATCTCGTCGACGTGATCGGTGACGATGTAGCTGCCGCAGTGACCGGGCTCGATGTCCCAGTCGCCCCCGCGCACCGAGCCGAGCATGACGCCGCCGCCCTCGGGCCAGCTGAGCTGGGCGTGTTCCACGAGGCCGTCGTTTTCCACGACGAGGGTTCGCTCGAACCCGAGCACGGATTCGAGCCAGTCGATGAGGGCGGGGGCGTCGGCCGAACGCAGCGTCGGCCACACGGTGGGTGCTGGTGTGAGCTTGTTCATGGTCTCATTCTGCGCCAGGATTGCCGGACTGGCTAGGACGAATCGGAAACCCTGTCGTCAGGGGGATGCCCTCCTCGGCCGCCCAGCTCGACGGGGAGCAGCCGGCGAACCCTCGAAACGCCCGGTCCAGGTGGGACTGATCGCTGAAGCCACAACACGCGCCGACCTCGGCCAGGCTGGAGGTCGCCTTGATCATCCGGACCGCCCGCTGAAACCGGATGAGCTGGGCGACCGTTTTGGGGCTGCGGCCCACCTCGGCAGCGAACAGCGCGGCGAGCCGGCGCTCGCTCAGCCCGACGTCGGCCGCGATCGCCCGGACCGTGATGAGCCCGCCGCTGGCGTCGAGGAGCCGCCAGGCGCGGACGACCTCGGCGCGTACTCGAGGCGCGTGATCCGCGCCGTCCCAGGCGCGGGAAATGGATTCGTCGATGAGCCTTCGTCGGCCCGGCGTCGGGTTGGCCTCGACGCGTTCGCGCAGCTCGGCCAACCAGGCGCCCGCGACCTGGGACGCCTCGCAGCTGCCGTCGGTCAGGGCGGCGGCCGGGCAGCCGAGGATCCGGCGGGCGGCCAAGGGGTGCAACGCGAGTTGGACCCCCACCTGCCGTCGAGGTTGCACCACGTAGGCGGGTTGGGTGTGCAGGTTGGAAAGGAGGGTCCAGTTATGGCTGCGGCGAGAGATCTGAGCGTCGGACTGCCACGCGGTCTCGAGGGGTTCTTCGAGGGCGAGGATGAGGGTCAGGGTCGCGCTCGGAAGTCCGCGATGGATGCGCGGCGGCCCCGTGATTTCGTAGGGGACCAGATCCGCCACGCCCGGTGGCAGGGGGACCTCGGCGCTGCCGCTCTGGCGGACTGTCGCCTCCGACTCCCTCATGTCACCAAGTCTGGCAGGCGAGGTCGTCGCGGCGACTTGGCCCTGCCCGAGTAACAACGTGGCCGAACGCGCGCGTAACCCCGCCGGTGGGTTAGCCTGCTGGTGTCGAACTGCAGCGAAGCCGGTGGAAATCCGGCGCTGTCCCGCAACTGTGAAGGGCGCACCCCGTGCGCCCCAGCCAGGCCGCCTGTAGCGACGAAGCGAACACACGCCTTCGAGGACAAAGGCGTCTCGCCGGGTGAACCCCCTGCAATGTCAGGGGTCTCGGCAGGACCTCGAAACCTCGCCGACAGGAGAACCCATGAACCTGAGATTCCGCCCGCTCGTCGCCGTCGCGGCGATGCTCACCCTTCCGCTTACCCTCGCCGGCTGCGGCAACGCGACCGAGCCCGCCCCGGCCGCCAGCTCACCGGCGGCCTCCGCCTCGGCCGAGGGTTTCCCGCGCGAGGTCGACGTGAACGGCAAGCCCATCACGCTCGAAAAGCGGCCCGAGGCCATCGTCGTGCTGAGCCCCAGCCTCACCGAGACCGTCTACGGCGTCGGCGCCGGGGATCAGGTGAAGGCGGTGGACAGCCTGTCCAACTACCCCGAGGACGCGGCCAAGTCCGATCTCAGCGCGTTCGAGCCCAACGTCGAGGCGATCGCCGCCATGGAGCCCGACCTGGTGGTGATGTCCGACGACATGAACAACTCGGTCGCCGCCCTGGAAGCGCTGAAGATTCCCGTTGCCCTGCTGCCCGCGCCGGCCGACGTGGACGGCGCCCTGAAACAGTACAAGGTGGTCGGCGAGCTGACCGGCCACCAGGAGGAGGCCGAGGCCCTGGCCGGGAAGGTCGGCGACCAGATCCAGAACGCCGCCGCGAGCGTCGAGGCCAAGGGCATGACCTACTACTGGGAGCTCGGCTCGGAGTTGTACACCGCCACCTCGAACACCTTCATCGGCTCGGTCCTGGGCGAGTTCGGCCTGACCAACATCGCCGATAAGGCCCCGGATGCCTCCGGCGGATACCCCCAGCTGAACGCCGAGTTCATCATCGACGCCGATCCCGACCTCATCTTCCTGCCCGGCGGAGACCCTGCCAAGGTCAAGAAGCGGGACGGATGGGACGTCATCCGCGCCGTGAAGGACGGGGACGGGATCATCCAGATCGACGCCGATATCGCTTCGCGTTGGGGCCCGCGCATCGGCGACCTCGCCGAGGCCGCCGCCGCGGGCATCAAGAAGGCCTCCTGAGATGACCTCCACACGAGTGTCGGTCCCGGCCGCGGCCGACCCTCGTGTCGAGGTAACGTCCCGGTCGCTGCGGTTGAAGCTCGGCCCCACCGCCGGGTGCGCGGCGCTGTTGGTCCTCGCCATCGTCCTGGGTTGCGCCATCGGGCCGATCGGCATTCCGCCCGTCAAGGTGCTCGCGACCCTGATGCACGACCTCACCGGCGCCAATGTGGGCGCCCAGCTCAGCGACACCGAGCGGGCGATCCTGTTCCAGATCCGCCTTCCTCGGGTGGCGCTCGGCGTGCTCGTCGGCGGCTTGCTGGCCGGTTGCGGGGCCACCTACCAGGGAGCGTTCCGTAACCCGCTCGCCAATCCGTACCTCTTGGGCGCGGCCGCGGGGGCCGGGTTGGGCGCGGTCCTCGCCATCAGCCTGGGGCTCGACGTCTCGGGCAGCTCCTGGATTCCGCTGTTCGCCTTCGTCGGCGCGCTCGCGGCGGTCTCGCTGACCTACGCCGTCGGCGCCTCCGGGCTGGGCCGCGGTACCACCTCGCTGATCCTGGCCGGGGTGGCCGTCTCGGCGTTCCTGGGCGCCATCCAGACGTTGCTGTTGCAGCAGAACCTCGATCAGATCCAGCAGATCTATTCCTGGCTGCTGGGCCGGCTCACCACCGTCGGGTGGGGGAGCGTGCTGCTCGTCCTTCCCTACGCCGCCGCCTCGCTGGGCTACATGTTGATCAACCGCCGCGTCCTCGACGTCATGGGCGTCGGCGACGACGAGGCCCGCACCCTCGGGCTGAACCCCCAACGGGTGCGGGTGCTGCTCGTGATCGCGGCCTCGCTCGGTACCGCGGCGGCGGTCTCGGTCAGCGGCCTCATCGGGTTCGTCGGACTCGTGGTGCCGCACCTGGTCCGGCTCGCTTTCGGCTCCAGTTATCGCAGCATCCTGCCGCTCTCGATCCTGGCCGGCGGCGCCCTGCTCGTGCTGGCCGACATCGCCGCCCGCATGGTCATCTCGCCCGGCGAGCTGCCCATCGGCGTCGTCACGGCCTTTCTTGGGGCGCCCTTCTTCCTGCTCATCCTGCGCCGCTCCCGCCATGATTGAGCGCGCACGAGTTGGCGAACAGGGGAGGGCCCTCGAGATTGCCGGCGTGAGCGTGAGGATTGGCTCGGCCCGGCTGCTCGACGGGGTCTCGCTGAGCGTCGACCCCGGTGAATGGGTGGGGTTGATCGGCCCGAACGGCGCCGGCAAGTCGACCCTGCTGCGCGCGGTGCTGAACCTCGTCCGCTTCACCGGTTCGGTCTCCCTCGACGGCCGAGCGGTGGCCGCCATGTCGGCCCGCGAACGCGGCCGGATGATCGCGCTGGTGCCCCAAACCCCGATCATCCCCGAGGGCATCTCGGTGATCGACTACGTCTATCTCGGCCGCACCCCCCACCTCGGCGTGCTGGCCCGCACCGGACGGGCCGACGACGTCGTGGTCCACGAGATCGTCGAGCGGCTCGACCTGACGGCGCTCGCCAACCGCCTCCTCGCGACCCTGTCCGGTGGCGAGCGCCAGCGGGTCTTCATTGCCCGCGCGCTGGCCCAGCAACCTCGGGTGCTGCTGCTCGACGAACCCACCACGGCGCTGGACATCGGGCACCAACAAGACGTGCTGGAGTTGCTGGATCGCATCCGGCGCGACACCGGCCTCGGCGTGCTCGCCACCATGCACGACCTAACCATGGCCGGCAGCTACAGCGACCGCATCGTCTTGGTGCACCAGGGGCGGGTGATGCGCTCGGGGAGCGCCGACGAGGTGCTCGACACCGCGCTGCTGCGCCGGGTCTACGGCGCCCAGGTGGAGGTTTTGCGTGCCGGGTCCGGACACGGGCCCGTCGTCGTCGGCGTCCGCCGCTAGCCAGGCGTCGGCGCTGCCCTAGCTCCAGTCGTTGGCATGCCGCAGCACCGGGCGAGAGGAGAGCGAGTCCTCGAGGCCGGCCCGATCGGAGCGGACCGTGAACGTGGCGCTCTCCAGGGCGGGCAGGGTGACGAGGCCGGCGTCGACGCTCGCCTGCGGGTCGAGGCGATCGGGGAACAGCATCAGGTCCTTGATCAGCGAGCGGGCGGTCACCAAGACGCGGTATCCGCCCTCGATCGCTTCCGCCGAGGCCTCAACCGCCTCGGGATCCAAACCCAGCTCGATGTCCTCGACCCAGCAATGCACGTCCCGAGCTAGCCGGTGGTCTTGGCGCGGATCGGCGAGCGAGACGATGAGCGCCTCACCGGAGGGATCGGCGGGGGTGGCGACGTCCTCGCTCAACTCGACGAGCTCCACCGAGCGAGGGCCCACGCCTACCTTCCGGGTCAGGCTGGCCCGCGTGCCGCCGCCCAAGGTCTGCCGGTCGACGAGCAGCGTGCCGGCCCACGGCTCGGGCGAGTCGTTGACCACGGCCACGACGAGGCGCTTGTCACCGGACCGCTCTGTTCGGGACTGCACGGTGACGATGCGGTCGGCGTAGACCGAGCGTAGGGCCCACCACAGCGGCTTGGGTCGTTCGTCGCCGTCGACGGCGGCCCAGGAGGTGACGGGCCAGCAGTCGTTCAGCTGCCAGACGATGGATCCGGCGGTGCGCGGCCACCAGGAGCGGTAGTGGCTGATGGCGTGGCTGACGGCCCGGGCCTGGTTCAGCTGGGTGGCCCAGTGCCAGTCGCCGAAGTCGCTTGGCACGCCCAGGTGCGGCTGCAGACCGCCGTCGAGCTTGGCGTTGCCGCCCTCGGCTTTTTGGTGCAACAGCCACACGTCGTCGTCCTTGGCCAGCGGTGAGCCATCGGCGTTGCGGACCGCGCGCTCGAGGGTGCTCCACGCCGGGGGAGCCTGGAAGCCGAACTCGGAGGAGAAGCGCGGCACGTTATCGCGGTAGTGGGCGTAGTCGAGCCGGTTCCACACCTCCCACTCGTGGTGGGTGCCGTGGTCGGGGTCGTTGGGGTTGATCTCCTCCAGCGCGGCGCCGGGCGAGCAGGGGCTGCCCGGGGCGTAGGGCCGCGTCGGGTCGAGCTCGGAGATGACGTCGGGGAAGACCCCGGTGTAGTAGCCGAGGCCCCAGGTGCGGCCCTGGAGCTCGTCTTGCCAGCCCCAATCCACGTAACCCCACAGGTTCTCGTTGCCGCCGTTCCACAGCACGAGGCTGGGGTGGGAGCTGAGCCGGGCGACGTGTTCGCGGGCCTCGGCCTCGAACTCGCTGCGGTGCGGCTCCTCCTCGGGGTAGGCAGCGCAGGCCAGCAGGAAGTCCTGCCACACCATGACGCCGGCCTCGTCGCATAGCGCGTAGAAGTCCTCGGACTCATAGATACCGCCGCCCCACACGCGCAGCAGGTTCATGTTCGCGCCCACGGCCTGATCGATCCGCCGGGACAGCCGGTCGCGGGTGATCCGGGTGAGCAGGTGGTCGTCGGGGATCCAGTTGGCCCCCTTAACGAGCACCGGCGTGTCGTTGACGCGGATGACGAACGCGGTGCCGTGCTCGTCTTCGGAGGTGTCCAGTTCGACGGTGCGCAGGCCGATTCGGCGATGCCAGGCGTCGAGCGGGTCGGCGTGGCGACCCGTGGCCGGCGCGCCGGACAGGGCGATGTCGAGGTCGTAGAGCGGCTGGTCGCCGTAGCCGATGGGCCACCACAGCTCGGGGCCTGGCACGACCACCTCGGCCGAGGCCGTCGAGGAGGCGGCGGGCACTCGCACCGACGCCGTCCACTCGGTCACCTCTGCGCGGTCGGTCCTTCGGGAGAGCCGCACGTCGAGGGTCACGGTGGACTCCGAGGGCTCCAGACCGGATCGCTCGATGTCGACGTGCACGGCGACGCGGGCAACCCCGTCGGAACCGATGCTCACCAGCGGCCGAACCGAGGCCAACCGGGCGGTCCGCCAGCGTTGGAGGGACACCGGACGCCACATCCCGGCGGTCTGGAGGTTGGGGCCCCAGTCCCAGCCGAAGCTGCAGGCCATCTTGCGGATCATGTTCATCGGCGTCGGGTAGGCCCGCGGCCGGGCCCCGGTGCGTTCCTCCTGCGCCTCGGCCTCGGCCAGGGCGGAATCGAACCGGACCCGAAGGGTCTGCTCGCCTCGGCCCGCCAGCTCGCGGACGTCGAAGCGGTAGCTGCGGTGCATGTTGCGGGCCCGACCCACCTCGTCATCACCCAGGCTCACGGTGGCGATCGTGTCCAGACCCTCGAAGATCAGGTCCACGCGCTCGTCGTCCGCGGCCGCGGCGATCTCCAGCGGTCGTTCGTAGATCCAGTCGGTGCGGTGTGCCCACTCCACCGCGTCCTCGTTGAGGTCGAGGTAGGGATCGGGCATCAGCCCGGCGGACAACAGGTCGGTGTGGGCCGAGCCCGGCACCTCGGCGGCCACTCGGCGTCCTGCCACCTCGGCGGGCACCGAGGCGCCCGCGGCGCGCATGGTCCAGAACTCATGCAGTTCAGTGAAATTCATGTCGGCAACCTCGGGTGAGTGTGCGGTGGTGCTCACGAGGCTAGCGATGTAGTCGGAGCAAATGCTTGATTCCGGGGGAGGGCGCGTCGCCCGGGACGTGGAACCGGCTGGAGAACTCACTATTGATGATCGCGCCTTGGAGATCACTCTTGCCTCGTCGACGTGCCGGCTTCAGTCGGCCTGCCGAGTGGCGTATGTTTTCTGTAGTTGCTGCACTGAGTGGTCCTTGTGAACGTGGTCCTTGTGAACCGTGGAGCGGTCCACATTCCTCATCGGTGGTTGTTCTAGCCACGGACCACGCGTTGGTTGACCGTGCCACAGGAAAGGCAGGGGTAAGCGTGCCAGCCGGATCTCGTGAGGCCCAGACTGCCGGTATGGAGCATCGCGCCACGCTGCTCGATGCCATCCGGGGGGCTGGCAAGATCAGCCGAGCGACGCTCTCGCGCGTGACGGGTGGGGTGAGCATCTCCGAAAGCGCGGTGCTCGCGGCGGCGACCGGTGCCGCGGCGATGGTGTTGCAACGAACTCGCCCCCCGTCCGTCGGTTTCCGGCCGGCGACCCCAGCGAGTCGTTCCGGATGCCGATCCGCGCGCCGATCCGCACGCGCGGGCACACCGCGATCTAGACCAGGCAGGAGCCAGCCGATGAGCACCGATAACCCGGTCGTGCCGTGGACCGAGCAGCCCGACCACCGCGCGTGGCTGCAGCGGCAGAGCCGGTTGCAGCTGAAGTTCGCGCGTCGCTTTCCCCACCCGGGAGGCGGCTCGTTCTACCTCGACGACGACGGGCGACCAGACCTCGGCAAGCCGGTGCACACCTTCGTGTCCGCCCGCATGTTGTACGCCTACAGCCTGGGCCACCTCGCCGGGATTCCCGGCTGCCGCCCGCTCGCCGCCCGGGCCATGGCCGGGCTGACGGGCCCGCTTCGCGACGCGGTCAACGGCGGCTGGTACTCCTCGGTCGGCGCCAGCGACGACGCCCTGCGGCAGCGCGACGAGGCCAAGGTGGGTTACGCGCACGCCTTCGTCGTCTTCTCCGCCGCCAGCGCCACGGTGGCCGGGCTACCCGGAGCGCGGGCGCTCCTCAACGAGGCCCTGGAGACGCTGGACGCCCGGTTCTGGGAGGAGGGCCCCGGTCTGCACTGCGATTCCGCCAGCGCGGACTGGTCGCGCTACAGCGATTACCGGGGCGTCAACGCCAACATGCACAGCGTGGAGGCGCTCCTCTCGGCCTCCGACGTCACCGGGGATCCGCGCTGGCGCGAGCGGGCCGCGCGGATAAGCGAGACCGTGCTGGGCTGGGCGAGTGAGAACCGGTGGCGCATCCCCGAGCATTTCGACTCCCACTGGCGGCCGATGCTGGAGCACCATCGCGACGAGCCGGACCACCCGTTCGAGCCGTACGGGGCCACGGTCGGGCACAGCCTGGAGTGGGCCCGGTTGACGCTGCATGTCGCCGCGTCGGGAGCGGGAGACCAGGAGTTGCTCACCGAGGGGGCCGTTCGGCTGTTCGAGCGCGCGGTCGCCGACGGCTGGGCCGTCGACGGCGCAGAGGGTTTCGTCTACACCACCGACTGGTCGGGCGCTCCGGTGGTCCGCCAACGCATGCATTGGGTCGTGGCCGAGGCCATCTCGACGGCGGCGGCGCTCCGGGCCCACACCGGGGATCCGGTCTACGACGCGTGGTACCGGACCTGGTGGGATTACGCCGCCACGCATCTCATCGCCGACGACGGCTCCTGGGCGCACGAGCTCGATCCACAGAACCGTCCCGCCGCCACCGTGTGGCCGGGGCGCCCCGATCTCTACCACTCGCTGCACGCGACGCTGCTGCCGCGCCTTCCCCTGGCGCCGACCGCCCCCACCGCCCTGGCGCGCGGTCTTCTCCGCTGACCCGCCCAACGTCGTTCAGCCTTCATCACAACACCCGGGAGTTGCCATGTGCGTGGCTTCAACGCCAGCCGCCATCGCCGAGTTGTCCGCTGCCTGGGAGGGCGAGCGGATGCCGGACGGCGGGGCCAGGGTCGTCGACGCCGTCCTGGCGCGACTGGCCAGCGCCACCACCGAGCAGGCGGGGGGCGTGCTCCGAGACCGTGGATACCACTCCCAGTTCGTTCGAGAGGCGGCCCGTCGCCGACACGAGGGCGGCCGCGCGTGAAGATTGCGATCACGGGCGCCGCCGGTGGTCTCGGCGTGGCGGTCACCGAGGCGGCGTTGGCGCAGGGGCACGAAGTCGCCGCGCTCGACCTGCCGGGGGCCACCAGCCCGGTAACGGCGGGGGGCATCGAGCGGGTCGCGGCCGACACGACCGACTACGAGGCGGTGCGCGACGCCTTCCGCGGCTGCGACGCCTTCGTCCAGCTGGCGGCACTGCTCTCCCCGGACAAACGACCCGAACCCCAGGTCCACCACAACAACGTGCTGACCAGCTACAACGCGCTACAGGCGGCCGCCGAGAACGGCATCACCAGGGTCTGCCTGGCCTCCAGCGTCAACGCCATCGGCGGCGCCTACAGCCACTCCCCGCACTACGACTACTTCCCGCTCACCGAGGAGCACCCGACCTACTCCCACGACCCCTACGGGCTCTCGAAGTGGATCGCCGAGGCCCAGGCTGCCGACTTCGCGCGCCGCGATCCCCGCCTCTGCGTCGTCAGCCTGCGGTTGCACGCCATCCTCGACAACCCGGACCGGCTGCGGCAGTGGCAGACCGCCCCCCCGCCCAACGCCCACAAGGATCTGTGGGGCTACACCGTCCTGGCCGACGCCGTGCAGGCCTGCCTGGCGGCGGTGCAGGCGGATATCACCGGCAGCGAGGTGATCTACGTCGTCGCCCCGAAGACGAGCTCCGCCCGGCCCACCGCCGACCTGGTGGCCGAATATTACCCCGACGTCGAGGTGCGCGGGGACCTCGACGGACACGACGGCTTCTTCGACTGCTCCAAAGCAACCAGGCTGCTGGGGTTGACCCCGCAGGCACTAAACCCCCCATCCCGCGGGTAGACCCCGTGAGGAGACGAACCCGGATCCTGGCCGACGGAAGGCGGCCCAAGCCGGTCCCCGTCGGCTGCGAGATGATGCGAGCAGCTGTGCTGTCTCGAGGCGGGCCGCCCGAGCCGCGACGGGGCGCATCGCATCATCGGGCATGAGCGCGCGGGATAGTGGGGTTCGGCGCAACGCATTCGTGGGTCAGCGGTGCCTCAGGCGCTCCGTCGACACGGGCAATAGGCTGTCACGATATCCAAGGCGGCGCCCGCGGACAGACGGAGGACGACGATGCAGGAATCCACGCCAGGAAGCAAAAGCCCCTCCGGGGCGAAGTGTGCGGTGTTCGGCCACGACTACGACTTCCACGCGGAGGGCACCATCATGCGCTGGGAGTGTCGACGCGGCTGCGACGCCGGTGGATCCAAGGCCTACCCCAGCGCGGCTGCCGCGGCGCGGTATGCCAAAGTTTTCAACAAGAGGGACAACGAGGACCTGGGCAAGAGGGCACCGCTGATCGGACTGTTCCCGCTGCGCTTGTGGCGGCGGTTTCGGCACCGGTAGCCCGAACGACGCGAAGGAACAATATTATGGGTGCAGGAGATCCACAGACGGGCACGATCACGACCCAGGTGCCCTCGCGCCTCGACCGATTGCCATGGTCGAAGTTCCACTGGCGGGTGGTCATCGGTCTGGGTGGGGTCTGGGTGCTGGACGGCCTCGAGGTCACCATGGTGGGCAACGTCGCCGCTCGGCTGACCGAGAAGGGGAGCGGCATCGAGCTCGACGCCGCCCAGATCGGCCTGGCCGGGGCGATCTACATCGTGGGCGCCTGCATAGGGGCGCTGTTCTTCGGCCAACTCACGGATCGCTTCGGCCGCAAGAAATTGTTCATGATTACCCTCTTAGTTTACCTCATCGCCACCGTGGCGACGGCGTTCTCCTTCAGCCCCTGGTTCTTTTACGTGGCCCGATTCTTCACCGGGTCTGGGATCGGCGGGGAGTATGCCGCCATCAACTCGGCGGTCGATGAGCTCATCCCGGCCCGGGTGCGCGGCCGGGTGGACCTCATCATCAACGGCTCCTACTGGCTCGGGGCCGCCTTCGGCAGCCTCGGCGCCGTCCTGTTGCTCAACACCGACTACTTCGCGATGGACTTCGGCTGGCGGCTGGCCTTCGGGATCGGTGCCCTCCTGGGCATTCTGGTCCTGATCGTGCGCCGACACGTGCCGGAAAGCCCCCGGTGGTTGTTCATCCACGGTCAGGAGGACGAGGCCGAACGGATCGTCGGCGGCATCGAGGAGTCGGTCGAAGACCAGACCGGGGAGAAGCTGCCCGAGGCGGAAGGTTCCTTGACCGTTCGGCAGCGAAAGGCCATCCCGTTCCGGGAGATCGCGGGGGTGGCGTTCAAGCTCTACCCCAAGCGAGCCATCCTGGGCTTGGCGCTGTTCATCGGCCAGGCGTTCCTCTACAACGGGGTCACCTTCAACCTCGGCACGCTGTTGACCGGGTTCTACGAGGTGTCATCCGGGGCGGTTCCCTATTTCGTGGCGCTGTGGGCTATCTCGAACTTTGCCGGGCCCGTATTGCTGGGCCACCTGTTCGATTCTGTTGGCCGCAAGCCCATGATCTCGGGCACCTATATCGGCTCCGCCTTGATCGCCGTTGCGTTGGCGGTCATCATGCTGTCCGGATCCAACAACCTGTTTCTGTTCATGGCGGTGCTGATGGCGTGCTTCTTCGTCGCCTCGGCGGGAGCGAGCGCGGCCTACCTCACCGTGAGCGAGATCTTCCCCATGGAGACCCGCGCGTTGGCGATTGCCTTCTTCTACGCGGTCGGTACCGCCGTGGGCGGGATCAGTGGGCCGCTGCTGTTCGGAGGCCTGATCGAATCCGGCGACGCGAAGACGGTGTCCCTCGCGTTCTTCATCGGGGCGGCGGTCATGGCCATGGGTGGGGTCGTCGAAATATTCTTCGGGGTCAAGGCGGAGGGAGCCGATCTGGAGAGCATCGCCCTGCCGCTGACAGCGGAGGAGGCCG
The DNA here is from genome assembly GCA_038259365.1 of Propionibacteriales bacterium. Classification (GTDB taxonomy): domain Bacteria; phylum Actinomycetota; class Actinomycetes; order Propionibacteriales; family Propionibacteriaceae; genus JBBSOW01. The sequence continues at coordinate 23,896 of JBBSOW010000014.1, read as the reverse complement.
AGCAGGACGGCAGCGGTTAGGCCGCGGGGCTGAGCCAAAGCCCCTCCTCGATAGCGGCCCGGCTACCGGTGCGACTAGCGACTCGAAGGCGGACAGCCCCAAGGTACTAGACTCGGTTGACGTGTCTGCTGCTGATTTTCCCTCCTCCCTGCACGAGCTCGAACGCGCCCTGGGCCAGATCGAGGCCGTTCTCGACCCCGAGGCCAAGCTCGCCGAGATCGCCGAGCTGCAAGATGAGGTGTCGGCGCCGGACCTGTGGGACGACCAGGACAACGCACAGCGGGTCACCTCGCGGCTCTCCGCCCTCCAGGGCGAGGTGGATCGCCTTGCGGCGCTGCGGTCCCGCTTGGACGACCTCGGGGTGCTGGTGGAGATGGCCGAGGAGGAAGACGACGCGGCCACTTTGGCCGAGGCCGAGACCGAGCTGCGCAAGCTACGCGCCTCCATCGACGGCCTCGAGGTCCGCACGCTGCTATCGGGGGAGTACGACGAGCGCGACGCCATGATCACCATCCGCGCCGAGGCCGGGGGCGTCGACGCCGCCGACTTCGCGGAGAAGCTCCAGCGGATGTACCTGCGCTGGGCCGAGCGCAACAACTATCCCGCCCAGGTCTACGACACCTCCTACGCCGAGGAGGCCGGCATCAAGTCGACGACCTTCAGCGTCAGCGCCCCGTTCGCCTACGGCACGCTCTCGGTCGAACAGGGCACCCACCGGCTCGTGCGCATCTCGCCGTTCGACAACCAGGGTCGGCGCCAGACCTCCTTCGCCGGGGTCGAGGTGCTGCCGGTCACGGAGGCGACCGACCACGTCGAGATCCCCGAACCCGATCTTCGCGTGGACGTTTTCCGCTCCTCGGGCCCGGGCGGCCAAAGCGTCAACACCACCGATTCGGCGGTCCGGCTGACCCACCTGCCCACGGGCATCGTGGTGTCGTGTCAAAACGAGAAGTCCCAGCTGCAGAACAAGGCCGCGGCCTTGCGGGTGTTGCAGTCCAGGTTGTTGGAGCGCGCCCGCCAAGAGCGGGAGGCCGAGATGAACGCGTTGAAGAGCGACGGCGGCAACTCTTGGGGGGCCCAGATGCGCTCGTACGTGCTGCACCCCTACCAGATGGTGAAGGATCTGCGCACGGAGTTCGAGGTAAACAACCCCGACACCGTCTTCGACGGCGACATCGACGGCTTCCTCGACGCCGGGGTGCGCTGGCGCAAGATGCACGACGTCGAAGAAGGCTAACCCCACCCAAGACACGCGTCCGGCGGGCGGGCAGAAATGCCGAGGACTCGCAAGCTTGCGCCTAAACTGCCGAGCGGGCCGTCTTCCCCCGATGCTTGCTTGTCAGCCTGGCTGATGGACGTGCGTCTCCCCCGTCGTCTACCCCGGCCCGCACCCACCTATGATTCGTTTTTCCGAGGTCTCCAAGACCTACCAGGGCCAGGTTCGCCCGGCCCTGAGAAACGCCACCGTCGAGATCGACAAGGGCGAATTCGTGTTCCTCGTCGGAACCTCCGGGTCGGGCAAGTCGACCTTCCTGCGGCTCATCCTGCGCGAGTATCGCGCCAGCCGGGGTCAGATCTTCGTCGCCGGTCGCGATCTCACCAAGCTGCACTCCTGGAAGGTTCCCGCCTTGCGCCGAGAGATCGGCACGGTGTTCCAGGATTTCCGGTTGCTGCCGGGCAAGACGGTGAGCGAGAACGTGGCCTTCGCCCTCCAGGTGATCGGGCGCGCGCCCAAGGACATCCGCAAGCTGGTCCCCGAGACCCTGGAACTGGTCGGCCTGGACGGCAAGGGCCACCGCCTGCCCGAAGAGCTCTCCGGAGGTGAGCAGCAGCGGGTCGCCATCGCCCGGGCGTTCGTGAACCGGCCGCGGATCATGATCGCCGACGAGCCCACGGGAAACCTGGACCCGGCCACCAGCGTCGGCATCATGAAGCTGTTGGATCGGATCAACCGCTCCGCCACCACCGTCGTCATGGCCACCCACGACGCCTCGATCGTGGATCAGATGCGCAAGCGCGTGATCGAGTTGGACGACGGGGAGATTGTGCGTGACCAAAGCAGAGGGGTTTACGGCGCATGAGATTTCGTCACATCCTGTCCGAGACCTGGGGTGGGCTCCGCCGCAACCTCTCGATGAACCTCGCGGTGATCGTCACCATGTGGGTTTCGTTGTCGCTGTTCGGCGGCGGCTTGCTGGCCGGCCAGCAGGTCGATCTGGTGAAGGGCAACTGGTACGACAAGATCGAGATCTCGGTCTTCATGTGCACCCCGGACACCCGGGGGGACAACTGCGACCCCGACGCCGAGGTGACCAGCGACCAGCGAGAATCGGTCAAAGAGACGCTGGAGACCAACCCGGAGGTGGCCTCGGTCTACTTCGAGACCAAGGAACAGGCCTACGCCGAGTTCAACGAGGCCTTCGAGGGCTCTCCCATCCAGGATTCGCTGACCGTCGAGCAGATGCAGGAGTCCTTCCGCGTCAAGCTGAAGAACCCCGAGGAGTACCAGGGCGTCGTGAGTGCCGTCTCGGGGCTTGCTGGCGTGCAGGCTGTCCAGGACATGCGGCAGTACCTGGACCCGCTGATCCGCATGTTGAACCTCATCCGCAACGCCGCGTGGGTGACGAGCGGGTTGCTGTTGCTGGCCGCCGGCCTGCAGATCACCAACACGATCCGGATGGCCGCCTTCGCCCGCCGACGCGAGATCGGCATCATGCGATTGGTCGGCGCCAGCAACCTCTACATCATGTTGCCGTTCCTCTTCGAGGCCCTCATCGCCGGCATCGTGGGTGGCGCGTTAGCTTGCGCCACACTGGCCTCAGCGGTTTACTTCCTCATCATCGGTAAAGCTGAACTCTCGATCCAGGCTTTACCCTGGATTGGTTGGTCCCACACCGTGTGGGCCATGGGAGGGGTTGCGATGGTAGCCGTGGTGCTGTCAATAATTCCCACGCTGATCGCCACTAGGCGGTACCTGAACGTTTGATACCCGAACGCTCATTTGGTGCCGCCCCATCCCAGGATTGGGGAACTAGCTGTGCCACGGGAACTACCTCACACCCCCCCCGGTGTCCCGACGACCGGCGCTGGATTCGTTTCGCGTCTGCGGACCATCGCCGCGGTGTTACTGGTGTGCATTCTAGGAACCAACCTCCTCGCCCAAACCGCCCACGCCGACGGCCTCACCGACAGACGCGATTGGGTCAACCGCAAGATCGAGCAGACTAAGCGGGACCTGAGCGAATCCGGCGGCAAGCTGAGCGCCGCGGCCGCCGCTTTGGAAGAGAGCCAGGCAGCCTTGTCGAGCGCCAAGGCGGCGTTGGAAAAGACCCGCGAGGAGCTGGCGGAGGCCAAGGCCTACGACCGGCAGATGAAGGTGAAGCTGGCCGCCGAGCGAAAGAAACTCAAGGCCGCGAAGGTTGCGGTGGCCAAGGGGCAGAAGGACCTCGACGCCGAGAAGGCGCTGATCGGTGAGGTGGTGCGTCAGCAGTATCAGCAGCAGACCAACCTGGCCGGGGTCTCCATCGTGTTGACCAGTGAATCTCAAGCAGACGTGCAGACTCGGATGCAGTGGTCGACCACGATGTTCGACACCTCGGCCGCCCAGATGGCGCGGCTCAAGGAACTGCAGAGGAAGCTGCGGGCGGCCAAGGCCAAGCAGACCAAGATCGAAAGGACCGTCGCGGCCGATCGCCAGGCCGCGGCCGATAATCTCGTTCGCAAGCAGTCACTCAAGACGGCCGCGAGCAATCAGGCGTCCGCCCTCGCGGCCCTCGTGCTCAAGAACGCTAGCGCTAGCGACACCGCCAGCGCCGAGGTGGCGGCCGATAAGGAGCAGTACTCCCAGCTCACCGCCGAGCGCGGCTCGGTGGAGGAGCGGATTGCTGCTCGGATCGCCAAGGCCGAGGCCAAGGCCAGGGCCGAGGCGGCCGCCGAGCGCCGGGCTCGCGAAACCGCCGCTCGGGCCCGCGCCGCGGCGAAGAAGGCTTCGGCGTCGCGGGCCGCAGCCGCGCTCCGCAAGAGCGCGAGGGCCAAGACCAGCGCCAAGACGAGCGCGAAGGCCCAGAGCAGCGCCAAGTCGGTGCGCAAGTCGGCTAGGGCCGTCAAAGCGTCGAAGAAGAGCTACCGTGCGGCCGCCCGGGTGGCGACCAAGCGATCGACTCCCTCGCAGGGCCTGAGCTATCCGGTCAGTTCCTACATCACCTCCAAGTTCGGGATGCGCTTGCATCCGGTATTGAAGTATTGGAAGCTGCACGACGGCACCGACTTCGCCGCGAGCTGTGGTACCCCCATCCGGGCCGCCGCCAGCGGTGTCGTGACCGAGCGCTACTTCAACGCGGGTTACGGCAACCGGTTGCTCATCGATCACGGCAAGGTCGGCGGCAACTACCTGACCACTGGTTACAACCACGCCATTCGCTACACCGTGGGCGTGGGTGCGCGGGTGTCCAAGGGTGAGGTCATCGGCTACGCCGGCACCACCGGGTACTCCACGGGGTGTCACCTGCACTTTATGACGTGGAAGAACGGCACCCTGGTGAACCCGACGAGCCTGTTCTGAGCTAACCCTCAACCTCGATGAGGCCCCGAGGTATTGCGCCCGAGCGGCACCCTTGCGGTGGCCTCGGGTGCTGTTCGTTCGGGGAAGGCGACTAACTCTTGGTCGTGTTTGGGCGACCTGGAAGGATAGGGACCAAGCAGAGCCCCGCGGAGGAGAAGCATGAGCAAGGACAAGGGCCGAAAGCTGGTGGCTCAAAACAAGAAGGCGCGCCACGACTACAACATCGGAGACACCTATGAGGCTGGCTTGGTGTTGACCGGCACCGAGGTGAAGTCGCTACGTGCCGGCCGAGCCAACCTGACCGACGCCTTCGCCACCGTCGACGACGGGGAGGTGTGGCTGCGCTCGGCGCACATCCCCGAGTACAGCCACGGCACCTGGACCAACCACGCCGCTCGGCGTACCCGCAAGCTGCTGTTGAATCGGCGCGAGATCGACAAGCTTTCCCGCCAGACCGGCGATCCCGGCTCGACCATCGTGGCCCTGGCGCTCTATTTCGCCGACGGCTACGCCAAGGTGGAGATCGCCGTCGCCACCGGCAAGCGGGAGTACGACAAGCGGCAAACCATCGCGGCCAGGGACGCCCAGCGCGAAGCGCAGCGGGCACTGGCGGCACGCAACAGGGGAGAACGATAGAGTTATGAGTGCGTATGCGTCGGCCAAGAAGTTCCTCGTTCGACTCGCGATCCTGCTCGGGCTGGCCCTCTCGGCCGCCGTCCTCGCGCCCCTTCCCGCCCACGCCGCGGTGGAGGATCAGATCGACTCGTTCTCCGCGGAGTACATCGTCAACCCCAGCGGGACGACCAGCGTCACCGAGACCATCGTCTGGCGGTTCGGCGACCAATCGGGCCGCCACGGCATCGATCGGCAATTCGTGACCCGAGAGCAATGGAACGACGAGCAGGACGCGGTATACGAGTACAAGAACATCGACGTCACCTCCCCGGATCGGGGGGTCTCGACCCAGACCGACACCTCGACCGCGACCAACAACGGTGGCCGCGGGGAGAACATGCGCCTGCGCATCGGTGACCCGAACCGCACCATCCGGGCCGACACCGCCACCTACGTCATCACCTACGACGTCGTCGGGGCTATTCGCTCACCGAAGAACGTTGACCAGCTCTTTTGGGACGTCACCGGCAACTTCGAGTCCAGCCCGCCCATCGAGCAGACCAGTGTCACCGTTTCGGTGCCCGGGGGCGTCACCCAGGCCGCCTGCTACGTCGGCGCGGTCCAGTCCAAGGACGAGTGCGCCAGCTCCAAGGTGATCGGCGGCGTGGCCACCTTCACCGCCAACCGGCTGGCCCCGGGCGAGGGACTCACGGTCGTGGCCGGGATCGCCGCCGGGGCCGTCGCCGACAACACGCCCACCCTGGTGGAGCGGGGCGACCGGCTCAGCGGATCCGAGAAGACCGGGATCGCGGCGCTCGGCGGGGTGACCGTGCTCAGCGCGATCGCCGCCCCGCTGTTCGGCCGACGGTGGTGGAACAAGAACGGGCGCGACGAGCGCTACATCGGCCTGCCGCCGGGCACGGTGCCGCTGAGCGGCAGCCAGGATTCGGCCCCGGTGGGGGTGAGCGACCCCGATATCACGATCCCGGTGGCCTTCTCGCCGCCCAAGATCAGTGTCGCCGCGGCCGGCTTCCTCATCGACGGCCAGATCGACACGGTCGAGACGACCGCCACGATCGTGGATCTCGCCGCCCGCGGGGTGCTGCGGATCGAGGCGCCCAGCCCGAACGACGTCAGCGCCACCCTGCTCGATCCCAGCAGGGCCACCGCGAAACACGAGGTCACCCTGCTCACCGACATCTTCGAGGGCCAACCACCCGGAGCCACGGCCCGGCTCACCGGGCGAGGGGAACTCGCGACGGCGCACACCAACCTGGCGCGCGACGTTCGCGCGGAGGTGGAACGCAACGGGCTGTTCCTGCGGACCTCCACCGGTGGGCTGATGGCCAAGCTCGGCATCCTGCCCTTCGTCGCGGCGGTGTTCCTCTTCGGCTCGGGCAACGCTGCCATCATCGGTCTGCTGCTTCTCCCGATCATCCCGATCATCATCACCGTGGCCGTCATCCGGTCCAAGATGAAGCGTGGCAAGCGCTCGGCGCAGGGACGGGCGCTGACCGATCAGATTGAGGGCTTTCGGACCTACCTCGCCACCGCCGAGGCGAACCAGCTCAGGTTCGAGGAGGGCGAGGATATCTTCTCCCGGTACCTGCCGTGGGCGATCATCTTCGACCTGACCGATCGGTGGGCCAAGATCTGCCAGGACCTCGTGGCCGCCGGACGCATCCCCGACGTCGCCCCGTCCTGGTACTACGGCAACGTGCACTGGACGATGTTCAACTACGCGATGATGTCCAGCGCCCTCAGCGGCGCCAGCGCCCCCGTCCCGCCGCCGAGCAGCAGCGGCGCCGGCACCGGGTTCGGTGGCGGCCGCGGGTTCGGCGGCGGGGGATTCAGCGGCGGCGGCGGCGGCGGCGGCGGTTTCGGCTCCTGGTAACGCAGGACAGCCCCAGAAACGCAGGACAGCTCCAGAAACGCAGGAACCGCCCCAGCCATCGTCAAGACGGCTGGGGCGGCGTGCTGACCCGGAGTTGGAACTAGCGGACGTCGACGAGGTCGCAGACGAAGATCAGCGACTCGCCGGGGGCGATGACCCCGCCGGCACCCTGATCGCCGTAGGCGAGGTGCGGCGGGATCTCCAAGCGGCGACGCCCACCCACCCTCATCCCGATGAGCCCCGAGTCCCAGCCTTCGATGACCCGGCCGGTGCCGAGCTTGAAGGACAGGGGGGTGCCGCGGTTGTAGCTGGCGTCGAACTCCTCGCCGGAGGAGAACGCCACGCCGACGTAGTGGACGAAGACGGTCTTCCCGGCGACGGCCTCGGTGCCCTCGCCCTCGAGGAGGTCGGTGATCTGCAGGTCGGTGGGTGCGTCGCCCTCGGGAAAGTCGACCTCGGGCTTGTCAGGTGCTTGGTTGCTCATCTGCGCCACCCTACCCTCGCCCTCCCTCAGTGCCGAAGCGCGAAGTGGGGGAGGCAACGGGGTGGTTTGGGGGTCAATCCCTATGGCCTGCGGCAGGATGGACGACGAAGCTAGGAGACATGAACCTCATGGATGAGCACCCAAGCCTCAACATCGCCATCACCGAAGAGCAGCGCGAGCGCGGCGAACGCTGGCTGCAGGACGCCTACGCGGCGGGACGCATCAGCGAAAAGGAGTTCGAACGGCGCATCGAGCAGGCGCTCTCCGCCGTCACTCGACGCGATCTGAACCTCGCCTTCTACGGCCTCGTCGACGTCTCGGTCGCCAACCAAGCCATGGGCGTCCACCCGGCCTACCGTCCGTTGACGCCGGTCACCCAGACCGTGGGTCGCGGGGCCGCCAGCGTCGCCCACTTCTCCGGACTGATTTCGTGGATCTTTGGTCCCGTGCTGATGTACGTGTTGTCTCCGGTGAACAGTTACGCGCGAAAGGAGGCCGCCAAGGCCTTCAACTTTCAGCTCGTGGCCATGCTGGCGCTCATCGGCTCCGGCATCGTGGCCGGGATCTTCGACGAGGTGCCCGGTGTCGGTGACGCCATCGGCCTGATCCCCGCCATCGTGTGGTTCGGCTGGCTGATCCTCACCGTCGTCGGTGGCGCCAAGGCCGCCCAGGGTGAGGACTGGACCAACCCCGTCACCAAGAAGGCGCGGATCAAGGTCCTTTCCGGCTAGTCCCCGGGAGGCTATACTGAAGGTCTTCGGGTGGCCGTTGCTCTGAGCATGGGGCGCACGAAGGGTACAACTCAACAGGGGGTGATCGGTTTCGACTCGGGACGGTAGTCCCAGGAGAAGCGGGCCGAGAATCCAGGGTCAACTCGTTAATGTTCCTTGGAAACCAATAAGTGCCAACACTAAGCGCACTGACTTCGCTCTCGCTGCCTGAGCAGTGATCGAAGGGTCAGACCGGGTATTGCCTTCGCCCCGGATCCTGGCCTCATCTAGAGGGCTTGCTCGTCAGTCTGCGTATCAGGGACTGACGGGGACTCTTTCTGATACTGAGCTCGTCCGCGATGCGCTACAAGAAGCGCGGGAGCTGAGAAAAGCGAAACGGTAGCTGCGCCCGGAGAAGTCCTGGTTCATCGCTTGAGGACGCGGGTTCGATTCCCGCCACCTCCACCCCTGTGAGGCTCGACGCTTCGAGCCCCGTTCCCACACCCTTCGGTGTGGGGTCGGGGCTCGTTGTCGTTCCCTCGCCGCCGACGGCCCCCGGCGGTGCGTAGGGTGGTCTGGTGGATGAGTTGCTCCTCGAGAAGGTGCTGCGCGCGGTCGAGCAGATTCCCGTCGGTCAGGTGGCCACCTACGGCGACGTGGCCGCACTCGTCGGGATCGGCCCCCGTCACGTGGGCAACGTTCTCGCGCGGTTCGGCGGCGGCGTCACGTGGTGGCGGGTGGTAAACGCCCAAGGCCGGCTACCGGCGCGCGTCTTGGATCAGGCCCGCGAGCACTGGTGGCGCGAGGGGGTCGCCGAGCGAGCCGACGGAACCGGATGCGCGCTAGGCACGTGCCGGGTCGATCCGGCCGATCTGGCTCGCCGCTACGCGGGGGCCATTCTCGATCTGCCGGAAACAAGACACGCCTAGCGGTCGGCGCCATGCGAACGCCGTCGTGAGAAGATGCACAGGTGAACACTTCGCCAATGAAGTCAGCCCCCTCCGTCGCCTATTCGGTGACCGTCCGCATCCTCGCCCCCGCCGGTAGCGCAGCGGTGAGTCACCTCACCCGGGTCGTGGACGCTGCCGGTGGTGCGGTGACCGCGCTCGACGTCTCCGACTCCGAGCACGACAGAATCCAGATCGACGTCACGATCGGCGCCGCCTCGACCGAGCACGCGGCCGAGCTGGTGAAGGAAATCGGCACCATCGATGGGGTGAGCGTCGGGAAGGTTTCCGACCGCACCTTCTTGCTGCACCTCGGCGGCAAGATCGAGATCGCGCCACGGCACGCGATCCGCACCCGCGACGATCTGTCGATGATCTATACCCCGGGCGTGGCGAGAGTGTGTATGGCCATCGCCGAGAACCCGGACGACGCCCGACGCCTGACGATCAAGCGCAACACCGTCGCCGTGATCACCGACGGCACGGCGGTGCTCGGCCTCGGCAACATCGGCCCCAAGGCGGCCATGCCCGTGATGGAGGGCAAGGCGGCCCTGTTCAAGCGCTTCGCCGACATCGACGCCTGGCCCTTGGCGCTCGACACCACCGACGTCGAGGAGATCATCACCGTTGTGAAGGCGGTGGCCCCAGGCTTTGCCGGCATCAACCTCGAAGACATCTCGGCCCCGCGCTGCTTCGAGATCGAGGCCCGCCTGCGCGAACAGCTGGACATTCCGGTCTTCCACGACGATCAACACGGCACCGCGATCGTCGTTTTGGCTGCGCTGCTCAACGCGCTGCGGGTGGTGGAGAAGAAGTTGCCCGAGGTCCGCATTGTCATGTCCGGCGCCGGCGCCGCGGGCACCGCCATCCTCAAGCTCCTCGTCGCTGCCGGTGCCCGAAACGTCGTCGTCGCCGACATCGAGGGCGTGATCCACGAAGGCCGCGAAACGATGAACTCGTCGGTGCAGTGGATCGCCGAGCACACCAACGCCGACAACTTCGACGGCACCCTCAAGGAGGCCGTCCGCGGTGCCGACGTGTTCGTCGGCGTTTCGGCTCCGCGGCTCATCGACGGCGACGATGTCTCCGCGATGGCCGACCGCGCGATCGTGTTCGCGCTCGCCAACCCCGACCCGGAGATCGATCCCGCAGAGGCGGCCGAGTACGCCGAGGTGGTGGCCACCGGTCGCTCGGATTTTCCCAACCAGATCAACAACGTGCTGGCCTTCCCCGGCATCTTCCGGGGCCTGCTCGACGCGCAAACCCACGTCATCACCGAGGAGTTGCTCCTCGCGGCCGCCCGAGCCCTCGCCTCGGTCGTGACCTCGGACCAGCTCAACGCCTCCTACATCATGCCCAGCGTGTTCCACCCGGAGGTGCACCAGATCGTGGCCCACGCCGTTCGCGAGGCGGCGGGCGGAGCGGCCGAACTGCCCAAGATCACCTCCGCGGATGAAGGTGGTGACTTTGGCACCGACGGGGCCGTGCTGTGAGACCTGAGTGGTGGGAGAGCTGAGTCGGGTGAGAACTGAGCTGTGAGCAGCCCGAACCGAAGCCCCGCGCCAGGCGACTTGCTGATCTCGAGCGTGAGCCTGAGCGACGGCGTCTTCGATCAGGCCGTGGTCTTGGTCCTCGACGCCGATGACGACGGGGCGTTGGGGGTGATCTTGAATGAGCTCTCCGAGCTACCCCTCTCGGCGGTCTTGCCCGAGTGGGTGGACAAGGTGTGCCAACCCCAGATGCTGTTTCACGGCGGCCCGGTCTCGCCCAACGGTGCCATCTGTTTGGCCAGGGTGATCAACACCGAGGAGGAGCCGCCCGGCTGGCGGTCGCTGTTCGGCGACGTCGGCCTGCTGCACCTCGACACTCCGGTGGAGATCGTGACCGGCGCCTACTCGGCGCTGCGGATCTTCGCCGGTTACGCCGGCTGGGCGTCGGGACAGCTGGAGACCGAGCTGGCGCGCGGCATGTGGTACATCGCCAGCGCCGACCCCGAGGATGTCTTCGGCGGGGAACCGGAGGGGATGTGGCGGCGGGTGCTGCGTCGTCAGGGCAGCGAGGTGGCCTGGTTTGCCACCTGGCCCGAAGATCCGGAGCTCAATTAGCCGCACCCTGTACGGGGGATGCCCGATAATCGGGAGTATTCGCATCAACCGTTCGAAAAGAAGGAAGAGTCAACGATGACCAACCTGGCCGCCCTGCTGACCGCCACCGCCGGCTCGACGCCCGATCACCCGATGATCACCCTCGACGACCTCTCGCTCGGTTACGCCAAGATTCACGGCCTGGCCACCGACCTCGCCGCCAGGCTCGTCGCGGCGGGCCTGCAGCCCGACGACCGGGTCTGCCTGATCCTGCCGAACGTGCCCGCCTACCCGGTCGCCTTCTTCGCCACGCTCTACGCCGGTGGCATCGTCGTGCCAATGAACCCGCTGCTCAAGACCGACGAGATCGCCTACTACTTCTCCGATTCGGGCGCCAGGCTCTGCCTCGCCTGGGCCGATTTCGCCGATCAGGCCGAACCCGCGGGGGAGCGGACCGGCACCCGGGTGATCAAGTGCGGCCCGCTGGGCCCCGATGAGTCGGCTTGGGCCGAGGACACCCCGGAAGCGACCGAAGCACGTGACATCGCCGAGAAGGCGGACACCGATACCGCCGTCATCCTCTATACCTCGGGCACGACCGGGCAGCCGAAGGGCGCCGAGCTGACCCACGCCAACCTGCGGCTGAACGCGCAGCGCTCGGCCCGCGACGTCATGGACATCACCGCCGCCGACACCGTGATGGGCTGCCTGCCGCTGTTTCACGTCTTCGGCCTCACCTGCGGGCTGCTCACCACCACGTTGGTGGGGGCGACGTTGACCCTGATCCCGAGGTTCGATCCGGCGAAGGCCGTCGAGGTGATCGAGCGCGACAAGGTGACCGTGTTCGAGGGCGTCCCCACCATGTACGCCGCGATCTTGAACCACCCGGACGCCGAGACCCTCGACGCCTCCTCGCTGCGGGTGTGCGTCTCGGGCGGCTCGGCGATGCCGGTCGAGATCTTGCGCCGGTTCGAAAGCCAGTTCGGCTGCCGGGTGCTGGAGGGGTACGGATTGTCCGAGACCTCCCCGGTGGCCTCGTTCAACATGCTGGACCGGCCCAGCAAGCCCGGCACGATCGGCCGCCAGATCCCCGGGTGTGAGCTCAAGTTGATCAACGCCGACGGCAACGACGTCGGCGCCGACGGCGGGGTCGGTGAGATCGCGGTGCGCGGGGACAACGTGATGAAGGGGTACTGGAACAGGCCCGAGGACACCGAGGCCGCCATTCCCGACGGCTGGTTTCGCACCGGCGATCTCGCGACGGTGGACGACGACGGCTACTACACGATCGTCGACCGCAAGAAGGACCTCATCATCCGCGGCGGGTTCAACGTCTACCCGCGTGAGATCGAGGAGGTCCTCTACACCCACCCCGACGTCCTCGAGGCCGCCGTGGTGGCCGTCCCCAGCGACATGATGGGTGAGGAGGTGGGGGCGGCCGTCGCCCTCAAGCCCGACGCCACCGCGACCCTGGAGGATGTGCAGGCCTTCGTCAAGGAGAAGGTGGCCAGCTACAAGTACCCCCGCCAGGTATGGCAAGTGGAGGAGCTACCCAAGGGTCCCACCGGCAAGATTCTGCGACGCAAGGTCCAACCCCCCGAGGAGGACTGACCTTTCGGGCCAGGACCGGCGTCGCGACATCCATCGCTGACAGCACGCTCGATCTAGTGTTTCGCGCTCGATTCGTAAATTGAGCGGTGAACATGGCCGTGAGCGGGGTGGGCAATATCCCGAGCGTCGACAAGCTGTCAGAGCTGGCCGGCCTTCTTGAGGTCGAGGTAGTGATCGGCCACGCGCGGGGCGAAGCTGTCCGGGGGCGCTTGGACGACGCTCAGGCCGAGCCGGCTCAGGAGCCGGCTGGTGGCGTCGCGTCGGCTCCGGTCGAGTTCGGCGGCGGCGGCCTGGTATACCTCCAGCGCGGTCTGGTTCCCGGCCGCCATCTCCTCGGTCTCGGGGTCCGACACGGCGGCGAGGACGACCTTGTGGCGACGCAGGATCGGCGCCAGCACCGGGATGAGCCCCTCGGTCATCGCCACCGCGTCGAGACCCGTCACGAAGACCACCAGGGAGCGGCGGCTCACCCTCCGCAGCACCTCTTGGGCGATGACGGTGAAGTTGCTCTCGGCCAACAGCGGTTCGATGGGGGCCATCGCGTTGACCAGGTCCGACATCAGCTCGGCCGGCGCGGAGCGTTGCACGCTGGCGCGCAGGGTCCGATCGGCGATCAGCAGATCCACCCGATCCCCGGCCCGCGACGCGAGCGCCGCCAACAGCAGGGCGGCGTCCATGGCGTAGTCCAGGCGGGTCTCGTCGCGGATCCGGCCCGCCGAGAGCCGGCCGGAATCGATGACGATGAGCACGTGGCGGTCGCGTTCGGGCCGCCAGGTCTTCACCACGACGGTGTTGGTGCGGGCGGTGCTGCGCCAGTCGATGGCGCGCACGTCGTCGCCCGGGACGTACTCGCGCAGGCTGTCGAACTCGGTTCCCGCGCCGCGCTGCAGGATCGCGGAACGGCCGTCGAGTTCCCGCAGCCGCTTGATGCGGCTGGGCAGGTGCTTGCTGGAAGTGAACGGCGGCAGCACCCGCACCGCCCAGGGAGCGGACAGGGCGCCCTGGCGCCCGGCGAACCCGAGGGGCCCGATGCTGCGCACGATCACGGGCCCGGCCTGGCGGTCGCCGCGGCGGGTCGGGGTCAAGGTGGTGTGGTGCAGGCGCCGCTGGCCGGGGGCCATCGTGTGTCGGCTCAAACCTCCGCTGGCGCCCGCCGACGGATTCCACGAGTCGCGGATGCGGCCGCGGAACCGGCGCTTGCCGCCGTTGCTGATCCGCAGCCACGTCGTGCCCTGTTTGCCCAGCCGGAGCGAGGAGTCCCCGCCGCGCCTGGCGCGCATCGCGGACGGCTTGGCGGCCAACACCACATCGACGGCGATGATCCCGGTCACCAGGGCGATCGAGCCGACCAGCGCCCACCACGTGGCCAGGCTGAAGACGGCCACGACCAGCGCACCGGAAAGCGCGGCGCTGCGCCACGTCACGATCACCGCGGTTCACCTCCTCCCATGACTTTTCTCACAAACTGGCGCCTAGCGGGGAACGGGACCCGAGGCGAGGACCGATTCGATCACCGAGTCCGTGCCGATGCCCTCGAGCTCGGCCTCCGGCCGCAGGGCGACGCGGTGGCGCAGGGTAGGGAAGGCCAGGGCCTTGACGTCGTCGGGGGAGACGTAGCTGCGCCCCACGAGCCACGCCCACGCGCGCGCGGTCTTCAAGATGGCCGTGGCGCCTCTTGGGGACACCCCCAGGGCGAGCGACGGCGACTGGCGGGTGGCGCGGACGACGTCGACGATGTAGGCCATGACCGGCGGTTGCACCAGCACCTGGGCGATCTCGGCGCGAGCCTGGGTGAGGTGTTGGGGGGTGGCCGCGCTGCGCACCCCGGCGGCGTCGAGATCGCGGGGGTTGAACCCGTACGCGTGGCGGCGCAGCACCTCGAACTCGACGTCGCGGGGCGGCAGATCGATGAGGATCTTCATCAAAAAGCGGTCCAGCTGCGCCTCGGGCAGGGGATAGGTGCCCTCGAACTCGACGGGGTTCTGGGTGGCGCACACCAAGAAGGGGTCGGGCAGGAACTGCGGGCGGCCGTCGACGCTGACCTGTCGCTCCTCCATGGCTTCCAGCAACGCCGCCTGGGACTTGGGCGGGGTGCGGTTGATCTCGTCGGCCAGCAGCAGGTTGGTGAATACCGGACCCCGGCGGAAGGTGAACTCGGAGCTGCGGGAGTCATAGATCAGCGAGCCGGTGATGTCCCCGGGCATCAGATCGGGGGTGAACTGGACCCGCAGGGTCTCGATGTCGAGCGCCTTGGCGAAGCTGCGCACGAGGAGGGTCTTCGCGGTGCCGGGGACGCCCTCCAAGAGGATGTGGCCCTCGCACAGGAGCGCGATGAGCATGGAGCTCACCGCGGTCTCCTGGCCGACGACGGCCTTGGCGACCTCTTCGCGCACCGCGGCGAGGGCCTGACGGGCACGGGACTGGGAAAAGTCGGGTTCGCTCACAGCCGACGGACCTCCGTTTCTAGATGCTGCAGGGAGTGTTGCAAGCCGATGAGTTCGGCGTCGGTACCAGGTGGGGCACCGAAGAGGAGGCCGCCGATCTGGGCGTCCGGCACCCCGACGCGGCTGGCGATGAGCGGGACCAGCGCTTGGGGGTCGCTCTGCCCGAACTGGGCTCCCAGCCGTCCTAGGGAGGCAGAGCGGAGGATGTCGGCGGCGCGAGCGCGCGCGTCGTTGCGGAAATACAGTCGTCCGTGACCCTCGACGGTCTCGCTGGCGCGAACCCGGACGGGCAGGTTCTCCTCCAGGATCGGGCCCAAGCGGCGGCCCCGCCAGACGGCGACGACGGCGAGGGTGAAAAAGCCCATCGCCACCGCCCACCCCCAGCCCTGCGGCAACACCAGAATCGGAGCCCCGTCGGGGCCGGCCTCATCCGGTGCCTCCGACCCCCACTGTGCGGTCAGCCAGACCAGGTGTCGGTGCCGGCCGAGCAAGGCCATCGAGAACGCGGCGTTCCCGGCCTGATCGAGCTGGCCGTTCTGCAGCCCGCCGGCGAACAGGTGCACCGTGGTCGCCCCTTCGGCGTATCGGGCGTAGCCCGCGCCCGCTCCGGCGAACGAGAAGGGATCGTGGTAACAGGTGGTGACGGCGGCGGAGTCGGGAACGTAACCCGGCGCCCATTCGACAGCGAGGTCGGGCTGGGGCGACGCGATGAGCACGCTGCCGGCCCGCACGGCGTCGGGGTCCTCGCACCCGGGCTCGAGCGCTTGTGGCGTTGCGAGAGTCGAGCTGGCGGTGACCGGAGCGCCCAGATCGAGCAGGGCCGACTGCTCGCTCGAGAGCACGACCAGATCGGCGGGGGCTTTGGCCAAGACGGCCCGCCACTGGGCCGCGGTGAGGACGCCGGGGTTGGCCACGACGAAGGTCGATCCGGGTTCGATCCGATCCGTGGCCTGGGTGACGTCGTAGCTGGTCGAGACGTCCACGCCCTGATCGGCGATGAGGTTGGCCACCGCGGCCGCACCGACCTTGCTGTGGGACGTGGGGTCGTTGACACGGTTCTCCGCGGTGAAGGCGATGAGCCCGATCAGGGCGGCGACGATCAGGATCGTGGCGATGGCCGCCAGCGCGGCCAGCCGGAACCAGCCCCGCTTGAGCAACGGGACTCGGGCGTCCGGGGCCGGCGTCTCGGCGATGTCGGGCGCGGGCAGCGTGCCGGGGGAGGCGCTCATCGGCCCAGCGCCGCCTCGGCGGCGGCGAGATCGACCCTGTCGGCCCCGGACACGATGGAGGTCTCGAGCGCGGTCAGCCGGGCGTAGTGCTCGGCGGTGGCGACGGCGTCGCCGTACTCGATGTCGCTGAAGACTCCCGCCGCGGACGACAACTCGTCTTGGTGGCCGGGCATCAGCCGACCCGCGAGCGTCGCCACCTCGAGGGCGGTGCGCGAGGGCCGAGGGTCCAAGATCGTGCGCGCCTCCAGCGCGCGCACGAGGCTGCGGAAGCGTTCCCGCACCGCCGTGCGCCATTCGCCGCGGGCGGCCGCGGCCTCGGCCAGCGTGCGGTACTGCTCCGCGCTGACCGTCGAATCGGCGTCGACCTGTCCGTCGATCCGCCGGCGGTTCAACCGCGGCAGGCCGACGCGCCACACCACGAGGCTCACCCCGATCACGAGAACGGCCACGAAAATGATGGCGAACCACGCTGTTGTACCCCCGCTGCCCTGTTGTTGATCGAGCCCGAACAGCGAATCCAAGATGGCCGTCAGCAGCCGTCCGATGCGCTCCTGGAGGGCGAGCAGCGCGGGCGGCAGATCGAATCCGTAGCGCAACTTTCCCAGCTCTTCGGCCGCCAGCCGTTGGGCCTCTTCGCGGCTCAGCTGGATGGGTATCTCGAGCGGCAGCACGGTTAGCGGCCCCCCCGGTAATGGCCGGGGTAGTGCTCGGGCATCCGCGCTCCCTGCCCGTTGGGGTCGGGGATCTGCACGACGTCGAAGCGCATCGCCACGTCCAGCCCCTCTCGGCGCATCCGCAGATCCAGGTAGAAGATCGTTTGGGCCGAGAACACGAAGGCCGTGCAGACCGAGAGCACGACGACGCCGACGCCGACGATGAACGTGTACACCACCCAGGGGTTGTCCTGGACCGCGCCCAACCCGTCGGTGAGGTTGCCGGCGTAGACCCACAGGAGGACGATCGTGCCCGCCGAGCAGGCGGCCACGCTCACCAGCGCGACGACGAGGCTGCCGAGCGTGAGAAGCAGGCAGCGTCCGGCCTGGCGCCAGCCGATGAGCTGAAAGGAACGAACGAAGGCCATCACCAGGTTCGTCGAGCGCGTTGGTTTGCCGATCCACCCCGGAGCGGAGGCGTTCTCGAGCGCGTAGGCGGGCACGGCGCAGATGAGGTAACCGAATCCCAGGACCCATAGGGCCGCGATCAGCGCCAGCACCACCGCGATCGCCGCCTCGGAGTAGGCGAAAGGCAGGACGAACACCATGAGGATTCCGGTGATGTTGGTCCAGAAGTAGAACGCGACCGCGGCCAAGACCGTGAACCCGAGAACCGACGGCAGCACCGACAAGGACCGGCGCCAGGTGAGCCTGGTCAACGCCGGCGCAAACCCGGGGCCCAAGACTTCTGCGGCGCTGACTCGGCTGATCAGCACCCCCAACCAGAGGACCGCGATCCCCAACACGACGAGGAACAGCAGGCCCAAGAGGACCGCCACCGCAGTGGCGACGGCCTCGCCGCCGAATCTCATCAGCAGGAGGTATCCGGCGATGCCGGCGCCGAGACAGGCGCCGAAGCCGCAGCTAAGGGCCAGCGGTTTTCCCAGCATGGCGGCCGGATTGCGCTGAATGAGCATGAACGCCACGTCCATGATCTCGCCCAGGGTGAGGGCTCGCAGGGGGAGCAACAGGCCCGTCTGCGCATCGGCAACCGCAGGACGCGTCCGTCGATTGGGAGGTTGTGCCGTTACCACAGGCGAAGTCTGTCATGCTTAGGCGGCTGTCGATGGGGAGCTGACGGCTAGGTTCGGCTGGTTGCTTGTCACGATTTCGTCACGCCGCGACTAGGATGTGCTCAGCCGGGGAGGGATCTGCGCTCGGGTCGGTCCGCGCTTGCGGAAAGTTGAAGGAGGGCATGTGTCAGAGGCGACCAAAAGTGGGGGTGCCCGGTTCAGGGTGCTCGTGGTCGATGACGATGCTGCACTGGCGGAAATGCTGCAGTTGGTATTGCGCCAAGAGGGATACGAGACCGTGTGGTGTGGCCACGGGGATACCGCCCTGAACGCCTTCCACGACGCGCGACCGGATCTGGTCCTGCTGGATTTGATGCTGCCCGGCCGCGACGGGGTGGACGTGTGTCGCGATATTCGTGCCGTGTCGGGTGTTCCGATCATCATGCTGACGGCCAAATCCGACACGATCGACGTGGTGGCGGGCCTGGAGGCCGGCGCCGACGACTACGTCCCCAAGCCGTTCAAGGCCAAGGAACTGGTGGCCCGCATCCGCACCCGGTTGCGCCGCCCTCCCGAGGAGGCCGAGCTCGACACCTTGCAGATCGGTGACCTGAACATCAGCGTCGAGGGCCATACCGTTCGCCGTGGCGAGGAGCTGATCGGGTTGACGCCGCTGGAGTTCGACCTGTTGCTCGCCCTGGCGCGGCGCCCCCAGCAGGTGTTCAGCCGCGAGGTCTTGTTGGAGCAGGTCTGGGGTTATCGCCACGCCGCCGACACGCGGTTGGTGAACGTGCACGTCCAGCGGTTGCGGTCGAAGATCGAGCGCGATCCCGAGCATCCCGAGATCGTGGTGACGGTCCGCGGCATCGGCTACAAAGCCGGCGCCGCCCACCTGGTCTAGGATGGGGCAGTCCTGAACCGGGCGGGGATCGTCGAATCGGCCCGAGGGCTGGCGGGTCGGGTGCTGCGCCGCGTCGGCGCACTGCTCCTGGCCCCTAGCCGGGCGTGGTGGGGTTCCTTGCCCCTACGGGTGGTGGCCTCCACGCTCATCGCGTCGACATTGGTCCTGCTCGCCGGTGGGTTCTTGCTCATGCAGCAGGCGAGCCAGGGCGTCGTCGAAGGCAAGAAGAGGGCGGCGCTGGTCGAGTCTTCGGTGGCGCTGTCCGAGGCCCAGGCCACGCTATCGGCCGCCGACCTCACCCGCTCCAACGTCAACGAGGTGCTCACCCGGCTCGCCTTCGAGGTGGCTAGCCGGGGCAGCACCGGCGGGCAGTTCCAGGTGATCGTGCAGGGTCCGGTCTCCGACATCCGCTCGGGACAGATTCTGCCCGGCAGCGTGCCCGAGGTGTTACGCGAGCGCATCAACCGCGATTCGACGACGTGGGTCACCGCGACGACGGTGGATTACGCCGACGGGTCAACCGAGCCCGGCCTGGCCGTCGGCAGCGCGTTGGTGTCTTCCGACGCTGGGCGCTACCCGATCTATCTCATCTTCCCGCTGAATCGCGAGGTGGACACCCTCGACGTGCTGCAACGCGCGGTCGTCACCACCGGTGGGCTCCTCATGCTGGCGCTGGGCGGCGTGGCCTGGTTGGTCGCGCGGCAGGTCATCGGGCCGGTCCGCGAAGCCCGGCTGGCCGCCGAGCGGATCGCCTCGGGCCATCTCGCAGACCGGATGGCGGTGCGCGGCACCGACGATCTCGCCGGGCTGACCACCTCCATGAACTTCATGGCGGGCGAGTTGCAAAAGCAGATCACCCAGCTGGAGGAACTCTCTCGGGTGCAGCAACAGTTCGTCTCCGACGTAAGCCACGAACTGCGAACCCCGCTCACCACGGTGCGGATGGCCGCCGAGATGCTGTACGAGGCTCGCGAGGGCTTCGAGCCCGTCGAGACCCGTTCGGCCGAACTCCTCTACACCGAGGTGGATAGGTTCGAGGAATTGCTGGGCGATCTGCTGGAGATCTCCCGCTTCGACGCCGGCGCCGCGGTGCTCAGCATCGAGAAGGTGGACGTCGCCGAACTCGTGCGCCGCGAGGTGGCCGCCCAAGCCGCCTTCGCGCTGGATTGCGGCACTCCCCTTGTCGTGCACGGCAGCGGCGAGGCCACGGCGGAGGTGGATCCACGCCGCATCACGCGCATCCTGCGCAACCTCATCACCAACGCCATCGAGCACGGCGAGAAGATGCCGATCGACATCTACATCGAGGCCGACGACAAGGCGGTCGCGGTCGCGGTGCGAGACCACGGGCTGGGTTTCGAGGCATCCCAGGTCAAGCAGGTGTTCCTGCGGTTCTGGCGGGCCGATCCGGCCCGCGCCCGCAAGGTGGGCGGCACCGGTTTGGGGTTGGCCATTTCAATGGAGGATGCTCGCCTGCACGACGGCTGGCTGAACGCGTGGGGCCGGCCCGGATTGGGCTCGCAGTTCCGCCTGACGATTCCGCGACACCGCTCGGCGGTGCTGGAGATTTCTCCGCTGCCGGTCGTCCCGCGCGATCTGCACGAGCACAGCCGCCGATCCCGGTGGCGGACCGTCAGCGAAGCAGAAGGGAAGGCCAACCGATGAATCCCCAGTACTCGCTTAGCGCTCGAAAGCGGGCTCGCCTCCTGCACGCCGCCGCCATCGTGGCGGCGCTCGCGTTGACCGGTTGCGTCTCGGTGCCCACGGCGGGGCCCGTCGAGCCCGGGGCCATGCCCAGCGGAAGCTCCTCGGCCCGCGTGCAGATCGAGCCGGCCCCGCCGGTCCCCGACGCCAGCCCAAGCCTGGTGGTGGAGGGCTTCTTGCACGCGATGTCGAACAGCGTCGGCGATTACGCCATAGCGCGCTCCTACCTCAGCGAGGCCGCCCGCGACGCCTGGCGGCCCAGGCGGGGGGTGCTGGTCTACGACGACTCCTATCCGGTGACCGTCTCGGAGGACTCGGTCGTTCTCGAGGCGCCGTTGGAGGGCGAACTCGGCCCCGACGGAAGCTTCACTCACGTGTTCAAGACCTACCGGATCGATTTCGGGCTGGTAAAGGATCAGACGGGGCAGTGGCGGATCACCAATCCGCCCAACGGGGTGCTGATCTCGCAGTACCTGTTCGAACGATTCTACGAGCAGTACAACCTGTACTTCTTCGAGCCGAGTTATCAAACCCTCGTGCCCGATCCGATCTTCGTCGAGCGCAGTTCCCAACCGGCGACCTCGCTGCTGGGGGCGCTGCTGAAGGGCCCCTCGCAGTGGCTACGGCCGGCGGTGGCCTCGGCCTTCCCGGGCGAGACCACCGCGTCGTTGGCGACACCGGTTGGTAACGGCGTCGTCGACGTCTTCCTGAACGGGAGCCTCGCCAATCTCAACGGGACCCAGCGCAGTCGGATGGCCGCCCAGATCGTCTGGACGCTCCGCCAGGTCCGCGAGGTGCCCGGGGTGCGGTTGTTCCTGAACGGCCAGAACTACGGGGTCCCCGAACAGAACGCCGACGGGGTGATCGCCATGGACGCCTACGGTGGCGTGGATCCGGTAAGCGTGGGCTCCGATGAGCTGTACGTCGCCAACGCCGACGGATTGTCGATCGTCCTCTCCGACGACGCCGAGGCCCGAACCGAGAGGGTGGGCGGCTCCTGTGCGGAGGTCTTTGAGCCCATCAGCAGTTTCACCGTGACCCCCGCCTCCGGTCCGGCGCGTCGCCTCGCCGCGGTCACGTCCGGCCGGTTGGTGACGTGCGGGTTGGCGCCCGGCAGCGAGCTCGCCACCGCATCCGCGATCGGCGGAGACATTCTGCGGCCGCAGTACAGCCGGTTCGGTGAGCTGTGGGCCATGACGAACCAGCCGAGCGGCAGCAGCCTCTACCGCGTCTCGCAGGCCAAGACCGACAGCCTCGACAACGCGACGATCGCGGACTCGCAGGTCCGGGCCTTCCGGATCTCACCGGACGGCACGCGCATGGCGGTGATCCGCCGGATGGAAGGGAAATGGCAGCTCGGGCTGCTGCGCATCGAGCGGGGCGAGCGCCTCGCCGTCTCGGGTTGGCGGCCCATCGTGTTGAGCACCTCCGGAGATCCGGCTCCGCGGGTGCCCTTGGACGTGGGTTGGGTCGACGCCACCCGGCTGATGGTGTTGGCCGCCGAGCCCGGCGGTCAAACCGAGGCCGAGCCCTACCTCGTCAACCAGGATGGCACCGAGCTGAGCCAGATCGGGCCCGGGGATTGGGCGCCGAAATCGTTGGCGACGTTCCCCCAGACCGCCGGTCACAAGGCCGTCGTGGTCTCGACGAAGGGGTCCCTGTGGCGTTATCGAGACGACTACCGGTGGCCGTTCCTCCTCGACGAGGTGCAGGCCGCCAGCTATCCAGGATAGTTGGGCGCGGGTTCGGGTACCCCACCGAACGGCGATTGCCGGAAGTTATCCACAACCGGAAGTTATCCACAATCGGCGCATGGACGCGGTTCGGCTGGCGGGGGACGGCCATAATCGGGGGATGGGATCTGCCGGCGGCGCGTGGCTCGAGGCGGGTCTGGAGGTCTTCTTGGGCTGGGCCTGCGCGGGGTGTGCCCGGCCCGGTGCGCGGTTGTGTTCGGGGTGTCGAGCCGCCCTCGACGGGGTGCCGTACCCGGTCCTTCGCGGGGGCTGCCAGGGGCCGATCTTCGCCGGATCGCGGTTTACGGGATCCACGCGTCAGCTCGTCACCGCGTTGAAGGAACGCGACGCCTGGCACCTGGCGCGGCCGTTGGGCGAGCAGCTCGGTGCCGCCGCGGCGGCGAGCTTGGCCGAGCTTCGCGGCCCGACGGCCCCCGCCGGCGTGGTGCTCGTCCCGGTGCCGTCCTCCAAGCGTGCGGTCCGCACCAGAGGGCTGGATGTCACCGCGGTGCTGGCGGGCAGGGCAGCCACCCGTCTTTCGCGTGCCGGCGTGCGCTGTCGGGTCCTCGGAGCGCTCCGTCAGCGGCCCGGGGTGCTGGACCAGAGCGGCCTGTCCGCGCTCGGGCGTCGCGCGAACATGACCGACGGCTTCCTCGCCACGCGAGGGGGCACCCGCGAGCTGTGGCGCTCCACGGCTAACGGGGGAACCGCGGTGTTGCTGGTGGACGACATCGTCACGACCGGGTCCACCCTGGCCAGCGCGGCGCACGCCCTGTTCCAGCAGGGGGTCGGAGTCGACGGATTCGCGGTGATCGCCGAGAAGCCTTAGCGCGGTGTCGCCGAGCGTGGTTTCGCTCGCAGTTGGAGTTGCAGCGCCAGCCTGACGTCGGCATCGCGCAGATCGAGGTCGGCCAGTTCGGCAATCCGCTGCATTCCGTATCGAAGGGTGTTGGGGTGCACGTGGATCGCCGCCGCCGCCGCTCGCGGAGCGGCGGGATGCTCCAGGTAGGCGGCCAGGGTGCGCAGATAGTCACTGCCCTGTTCGTCGTCGTGGCGGCGAAGCGTCCTGAGCGGCCCGGGCGGGGGCCCGGCCTCCAGCGCGCGGGTGGCCCGGTCGATGGTGACCTGGGGCCAGACCCGCTCGGCCGTCGTGGCGGGTGAGACGGCCCCGCCTCGCTCCAGGACCACCAGCGCTTCGAGGGCCTCGGATCGGCTGCGCGGCAGATCCTTGAGTTTTCGCGCCGGCCGTCCGG
>JBBSOW010000013.1:0-51260 GCA_038259365.1 Propionibacteriales bacterium | reverse complement strand
GTGGTCGAATAACAGGTAGTCCTGAAAGACCATGGCGACCTTGCGCTGCGCGGCGGCCAGCCGGGTCAGGTCTTTGCCACCCAGCGTGAGCGAGCCTTGGACGGGCCGCAGCCCGGCCAGCCCAGCCAGCAGGGTGGACTTGCCCGCGCCGTTGGGTCCTACGACCCCGAGCACGGTCCCGCTGGGGACGTCGAGCCGGACGTTCAACTCGAACTCGCCGCGCAGCATCGACAGATCCACCCTCAACCCGTCTTCGCCGGCTCGCTCGCTCACGGCGTCACCGTCCAACGCCCGCGCAACGCCACGAGCAGCGCGACGCTGATGAACAGCATCGTGACCGCGGCCATGATGGCGGCATCGGGATCAGTTTGGAGCAACAGGTACACCTGCAGCGGCAGAGTCTGGGTTCGCCCGGGGAGGTTGCCGGCGAAGGTGACCGTCGCCCCGAACTCACCCAAGGCGCGGCCCCAGCTCAGCACCGCCCCCGCGAGCACCGAAGGTGCCACCATGGGCAGGGTGACCCGGCGAAAGGCCGTCCAGGGGCTCGCCCCCAGCGTCGCGGCCACCTGGGCGTAGCGCTCGTCACTGGCCCGGAAAGCGCCCTCGGCCGCCAACACCTGGAAGGGCAACGCGACGAAAACCTGCGCGACGATGACCGCCGGCGTGGTGAAGGGCAGGGCCAAGCCCGTGAGCTCGAATACCGGCTCCCCGAGCGCGCCCCGTCGCCCCAAGAGGGCGAACAGGGCGACCCCGCCGACGACCGGTGGCAGCACCAACGGCACCGTCGCCAGCGCCCGCAGCAATCGGGCTCCGGGGAGCCAGGGCTGGGCCAACAGCCAACCCAGGGGAACCCCCAGCACGATGCAGCACAGGCTCGCCACCAGGGCCGTCGAGATCGATAACCCCAGGGCCTGCTGCAGCCCCGGGCTGGCCAGGATCTCCCAGGTTCTCGACCACGGCGCGCGCAGGAGCAGGCCGACGAGCGGCAACACGAGCAGCCCCAGGGCGCACGCCGCCGGAATAAGGAGCTGGGGAGGAACGGCATCGCGGCCACCGACTCTCGATCGCCGGCTCGGCGCCGTACGCCTCGTCGCGTCCGACATCATCGGGTTACGCGGGGCCGAAGCCGGCGTCGGACAACGCTGACCGACCCCGGGGTGAGAGCACGTACGCCACGAAGGCGTTCGGCGTCTCCCCGGTCTGCAGGTCGACGATCGGGTACTTGTTCGTGGCAACGCCGGCCTCGGCAAAATCGATGCCTTGTACATCGCCTCCGGCCGCGAGCACGTCGGTGCGGTACACCAGGGCGGCGTCCACCTCACCGGTCGAAACCTTGGTGAGGGTGGCGCGCACGTCGGGTTCCAGGCTGTCCGGCTGAGGGGCAACCCTGCCCGCCTCGAACACCTCGAGGGCAGCCTTGCCGCACGGGGCCTGCTCCGCGCAGTAGGCAATGCGCAGCTGGGGATCGGCAAAGGCGGACAGGTCAGCCACCTGGCCCGGGTTGCCTCGCGGCACCGCGATCTGAAGTTGATTGGTGGCAAAGATCGGTGCCGCTCCGTCTCCGGCGGGCGTGCCCAACAACGCCACCGCTCGCTCGTCGGCCGCGGCGAACACGTCCGCCGGAGCCCCCTCGGCGATCTGGACGGCCAACGTAGCGCTGGAGCCGAAGGAGAACTCCACGCGCTGTCCCGGGTTGTCTTGCTCGAACTCGGCCCCGAGCTCGGTGAAGACGTCGATGAGCGAGGCCGCCGCCAATACCGTTGTGGTGTGCTCCTCCCCCCTCGCGCAGCCGGGGATCGAACCCAATAGCGCCAGTGCCGCCAACACGCCCGCCACCCGGCGCATGACGCTCGCTCGGCCCCAAAGGTCCGATGTCACGCGTCGAGTCCGAGGACTACCTGCGTGGCCTTCACCGATGCCGTTGCGCGGACGCCCGGCTCCAGGCCGAGCGCCTCGACGGCCTCCGCGCTCATGAGCGACACGACGCGCTGAGCGCCGCACTGCAACTCAACCTGCGCCATCACGGTGTCCTTGACGACTCGGGTCACCAGGCCCCGGAACTGGTTACGGGCGCTACTGCGCTGTCTGGTGGGCTCGTCGTGGGCCACCCGAACGGCGAAACCGGCCAGCGCCGCGCCATCGATGAGTATCGGCGAACTGCCGTCGATCGTGGGAAGCCTGGCCGTGTCGATCCAGCGCCGGACGGTGTCGGAGCTGACGTTCATCACGTCGGCCACTTCGGAAACTCGCAGATGCGTCATAGGACCACCCTAACCGAGGTGGCAGATCCCCCCGCCCCGTCCCATAATTATTGCTTTCGCGTCTTTCCGCACATGCACAGAACATCCCACAGGAAGCCGACGAGCGTGGAGGGCAAAGCGGGCGCCTTCAAGGCGGTCGAGGCGAAGAAGCACCACACCGGCGCCAAGGCGCTCGACGGAGTCGACCCCGAGGGCTACCGCGGCGAGATGCTCGCAATCTGCGGCGCCAACGGGGCCGGCGGGCGGGCCCAAGGTCCGCCCATCGCGGCTTATCGAGAGTCTCCGAACCGGGCGGTCACTAGACTGGAACCCGACATGCCGCCCCGCTCCCCGCTTCCCCGCCGCCACGGCCTCGACGCCGCCTGGGTACGCACGCCGGACCGCGGACGGGAGTCCCCCGGGTGGGCGACCCTGGGTGACTTCCTTGTCGCCAAGCTCCTCCCCCTCGGGACAGCTGGCGTAGCCGAGATGTTGGCGGCCGGCTCCTTCGTCGACGCCGAGGGACGCCCGATGTCTGGAGCGGAGCGCTACCGCCCCCACACCTTCATCTGGTTCCACCGCGTGCTTCGAGACGAGCCCGAGGTTCCCTTCGACTACGGGGTGCTGCACCGAGACGAGCGCATCGTGGTGTTCGACAAGCCCCATTTCCTCAGCACCATCCCGCGCGGCAGGCACGTCACGCAGAGCCTGCTGGTCCGCGCCCGCGCGGATCTGGGCCTGCCCGAGCTGGCACCCGCTCACCGGCTCGACCGCCAAACCGCCGGGGTCGTCATGTTCACCACCCAGCGTCGCTGGCGCGCGTCGTACCAAACCATGTTCCAGCGCCGCGAGCCGGCCAAGAGCTACCGAGCCGTCGCGCCCATGCGTGCGGATTTGGAACTGCCCACCACGGTGCGCAGCCACATCGTCAAGGGACGCGGCACGCTCCAGGCCCGGGAAATGCCGGGAGCCGAGCCCAACGCCGAGACCCGAGTGGAACTGCTCTCGGTCTCCGGCGAGCACGGTCACTACGCGCTAACGCCGACGACGGGCAAGACCCATCAGCTCCGGCTGCACCTCAACTCCCTTGGGATCCCGATCGTCGGCGACCCGCTGTATCCACGAGTCCTCCCCGTCTCCATCGACGACTTCACCGACCCGATGCAGCTCCTGGCCGCCACCTTGTCGTTCGTCGATCCGGTGGATGGCACCGCCCGGCACTTCGCATCTCGTCGAAGCCTGCCCACCTAGGCGGCACACTAGAGGGGTGTCGCCACCGCTACGCCTGCTGTTCCACCAGCCGCGAATCCCGCAGAACACCGGATCGACGATCCGATTGTCCGCGACGACGGGCTGCGAGCTCCACCTGGCCGGTCCCCTCGGGTTCGAGCTGGACGACGCCAAACTCAAGCGGGCTGGCCTGGACTATCACGATCTGGCCAGCCTGAGCGTGCACCAGGATCTGGAGGCCGCCTACGCCGCGCTCTTGCCAGCCCGCGTCTTCGCCTTCACCGCCCACGGCGACGTGCGCTACACCGACGTCGAATACCAAGCCGGTGACGTACTCCTGATGGGCCCCGAGCCCACCGGCCTGGCCGCTGGCGTCCTGGGCGATCCGCGAGTCACCGCCCGCGTCCGGGTGCCCATGCGTGAGGGCCGCCGTTCGCTCAACCTCTCCACCACCGCCGGCGTCGTCGTCTACGAGGCGTGGCGCCAACTCGGCTTCCCCGGTGGGGTATGAGTAAGCCCAGGGTCGTCGGCGTCCACCGCAGCGCACGGCACGAGTTCAGCAAGCCCGAGGTCGACACCATCGAGCTGCACGAGGGCCTCGGGGTCTCGGGTGATGCCCACTACGGGGTCACCGTCCAACACCGCTCACGGGTGCGCCAAGACCCCTCCCAGCCCAACCTGCGCCAGGTCCACCTCCTGCACGCCGAACTCTTCGACACGCTCGCGGGGCGGGGCTTGCGGATCGAGCCTGGAGAACTGGGCGAAAACATCACCACCCGCGGGATCGATCTGCTCGGCCTCCCGGTGGGAACCCGTCTCCGACTGGGGGCCGACGCCGTCGTCACCATCACCGGTTTGCGAAACCCCTGCCGCCAGATCAACGGCTTCCAAGACAGGCTCCTCGAACACCTCGTGCGCCGCGAGGGGGGTCATGTCATCCGCCTGGCGGGAGTCATGGGCGTCGTGTCCCGCTCCGGATCGGTGACCGCGCAAGACGAGATCAGCCGCATGCTCCCGCCCGAACCACACCATCCGTTGACCAGGGTCTGATCCCACCCGCCAAGCTTCACGCCGTTCACGCCCTCGCGCCCTCGCGCCCTCGCGCCAGTCTTGACCAGCGCGCTCGCGCCAAACCTTGGGTCTTGACGCGCTCGCGCCCTCGCGCCAAACCGTCAGTCTTGACCAGCGCGCTCGCGCCAAACCTTGGGTCTTGACGCGCTCGCGCCAAACCTTGGGTCTTAACCAGCGCGCTCGCGCCAAACCTTGGGTCTTAACCAGCGCGCTCGCGCCACACCTTGGGGCTTAACCAGCGCGCTCGCGCCACACCTTGCGTCTTGACTACCGCGCTCGATACAGCGCTTCGCGCTCAATGCACAATTCGAGCGCGAACCACCAACTCGAGCCAGCCCAGCAATATCCTGAGCGCGCCGCAATCTCCAGAGCGCGCCGCAATCTCCAGAGCGCGCCGCAATATCCTGAGCGCCGCAATCTCCAGAGCACGCCGCAACCTCCAGAGCGCACAACCTCCAGAGCACGCCGCAACCTCCAGAGCGCGTCGCAGGGCTGCGAGCGGGTATGACCATGCCAAGGGTCGGTGAAACCGACCCACGAACCCCACTGACGCGTAGGTTCCGACCGCAGTGTGGCCGGCTCCGACCTCGGCTTTCCGGCGGCGTGGTGGCTCTATAGCCAGAAAACCGCCTCGGCGCCGAGGTTGAAACCGCCCGAGCTGGCCCCAAGCTGGTCGAAACCTGGTTTGGTGCGGTCCCTCGGCGGATCCCGTCCCCTCCGCCGACGGGTGGGTTCCGATTGCCGTTTCGGTTTCTCAAGTCAGCACGCTCGATATAGCGCTTGCGGCTCAATGCCTAACTTGAGCGCGAACCACCAACCCGAGCCAGTCCAGCAATATCCTGAGCGCGCCGCACCATACCGAGCGCGTTGGCCGGGCGGTGAGCTAGGAGGGTCAGCGGAAACGCAGGAAGCCGACCACAGGCACTGAAACGCGGTGCAGGGAACCACGGAGTGCCGAGCTGGGCTCATGGTGTGTGGGCGTCAAGTGGAAGCCGACCAGAGGCACTGAAACGCGGTGCAGAGAACCACAGAGTGCCGAGCTCGGCTCACGGTGTGGTGGACGCAGAGGCGGAACTCGACGGGCGCAGCCCCGACGAGGCTCCGCCACGGGCAGGAGCCGACATCCGACGCGCAGTCACGAAAGCAAGCCGAAGGCAAGAGCCGACATCCGACGCGCAGTCACGGAAGCAAGCCGCCGGACAAGAGCCGACATCCGCACGCAGCCACGGAAGCAAGCCGAAGGCAAGAGCCGAGGTCAGACCGCAGTCGTGGACGACCCGACAACATGCCAAGACGCCGCAGCGGGGATGGACCCGATTGGATCCATCCCCGCTGTCTAGCTGTACAGCACTTAGCTACCTCAGCGGAAGTCTCCGCCGACGTCGTACTCCTCGAGCGGAACAGCAGCACCAGATCCCGAGCCGAAGTCGTAATCGTAGGGGTCGTAGCTCATCGAGTACGCCGTGGCCTTGGCCTCGGCGGTGGGCTCGACGCGCACGTTGCGGTAGCGCTCCAGGCCGGTACCGGCCGGAATGAGCTTGCCCAGGATCACGTTCTCCTTCAGACCGACGAGGCTGTCGGACTTGCCGTGAATGGCGGCGTCGGTGAGCACCTTGGTGGTCTCCTGGAAGGAGGCCGCCGATAGCCACGATTCGGTCGCCAGCGAGGCCTTCGTGATGCCCATGAGGACCGGACGGCCGGAGGCCGGCGTGCCACCCTCGGATACCACACGACGGTTCTCCGCCTCGTAGGATTGCCGATCCACCAGATCGCCCGGCAGCAGGTTCGCGTCGCCGGATTCGATCACCGTGATTCGACGCAGCATCTGCCGGATGATGATCTCGATGTGCTTGTCGTGGATGGGAGCGCCCTGCGTGCGGTAAACCCGCTGGACCTCCTCCACGAGGTGCTCTTGCACCTTGCGCACACCCAGCACCCGCAAGACATCCTGCGGATCGCGCGTACCGGCACTCAACTGCTGGCCGACTCCGACGTGATCGCCGTCCTCCACCTGCAGCCGGGCACGCCGGCCGATGGCCATCTCGATCTCCTCGGAGCCGTCGTCGGGGACGACGAACAGCTTGCGGCTGCGGTCACCCTCGTCGATGCGGATCCGGCCGGCGACGTCGGCGATCGGCGCCTTGCCCTTGGGTTGGCGGGCCTCGAAGAGTTCGACCACGCGGGGCAGACCCTGGGTGATGTCGTCCCCGGCCACACCGCCGGTGTGGAAGGTACGCATCGTGAGCTGGGTGCCCGGCTCGCCGATGGACTGTGCCGCGACGATGCCCACGGCTTCGCCGACGTCGACGAGCTTGCCGGTGGCCAGCGAGCGGCCGTAGCACATGGCGCAGGTGCCGGTGGCGGCCTCACAGGTGAGGACGCTGCGGACCTTGACCGAAGAAACGCCCGAGGCCACCAACATCTCGATGTTGACGTCGCCGAGGTCGGTGCCGGCGGCGACGAGGACCTGACCGTTGTCGTCGTTCACGTCGACGGCCAGGGTGCGGGCGTAGACCGCCACCTCGACGTTGTCGTCCTCCACGAGTCGGCCGGACTCGTCGTTGGCGATGACCTTGGTCAGGCCGCGCTCGGTGCCACAGTCCTCCTCACGGATGATCACGTCTTGGGAGACGTCGACCAGACGCCGGGTCAGGTAACCCGAGTCGGCGGTCCGCAGCGCGGTGTCAGCCTGTCCCTTACGGCCACCGTGAGTCGAGATGAAGTACTCCAAGACCGACAGGCCCTCGCGGAAGTTGGACTTGATCGGGCGGGGAATGATCTCGCCCTTCGGGTTGGCCACCAGACCACGCATGGCCGCGATCTGACGCATCTGGGTCATGTTTCCACGCGCCCCGGAGTTGACCATCATGAAGATCGGGTTGGTCTTGGTGAAGTTCTTCTCCATCGCGGCGGTGAGCTCCGCGGTGGCGGCCGACCACAACTCGTTGAGTTCTTGGCGGCGCTCCTCTTCGGTGATCAACCCGCGCTCGTACTGCGTGTCGATCTTGGTGGCCCGGATCTCGTAGCCGGCCAGGATCTCCGGCTTGTTCGGTGGGGTCTCCACGTCGCTGATCGAGACGGTGACGCCCGATCGGGTGGCCCAGCTGAAGCCGAGGTCCTTCAGGTTGTCCAGCGTGACCGCCACCTCGATCTTGGGGTATCGCTCGGCCAGATCGTTGACGATGACGCCGAGCTGCTTCTTGCCGACCTCCTCGTTGACGAAGGGGTAGTCGGCGGGGAGCGCCTCGTTGAACAGGGCCCGACCCAAGGTGGTCTCCAGCAGCGTGGTGCCAGAGGCCCCCACCTGCATGCCGACGGGAGGGATCAGGTTCTCGATCCGGATCCGGATCGTCGCGCCGATACCCACCTCGTGCCGGTCGAACGCCATCAGAGCTTCGGCGACGGAGCTGAACACTCGTCCCTCGCCGATGCTGCCGGGGCGCTCCGAGGTCAGGTGGTAGTGCCCGATGATCATGTCCTGGGTGGGCATGGTGACAGGGCGGCCGTCGGCGGGCTTGAGGATGTTGTTGGTGGACAACATCAGGATGCGGGCCTCAGCCTGCGCCTCCGCGCTCAGCGGAAGGTGCACGGCCATCTGGTCACCGTCGAAGTCGGCGTTGAACGCGGTGCAGACCAGCGGGTGAATCTGGATCGCCTTGCCCTCGATCAGCTGCGGCTCGAAAGCCTGGATGCCGAGCCGGTGCAGGGTCGGCGCCCGGTTCAGCAGCACCGGATGTTCGGTGATGACCTCCTCGAGCACGTCCCAGACGACGGGGCGTTGCCGCTCCACCATCCGCTTGGCCGACTTGATGTTCTGGGCGTGGTTGAGATCGTCCAGGCGCTTCATCACGAAGGGCTTGAACAGCTCTAACGCCATCGCTTTGGGCAGGCCACACTGGTGCAGCTTCAGCTGCGGGCCCACCACGATGACCGAGCGGCCGGAGTAGTCGACGCGCTTGCCGAGCAGGTTCTGGCGGAACCGTCCCTGCTTGCCCTTGAGCATGTCCGAGATGGACTTCAGTGGACGGTTGCCCGGCCCGGTGACGGGGCGACCACGGCGGCCGTTGTCGAACAGCGAATCGACG
Source organism: Propionibacteriales bacterium (assembly GCA_038259365.1). GTDB lineage: Bacteria > Actinomycetota > Actinomycetes > Propionibacteriales > Propionibacteriaceae > JBBSOW01. The sequence continues at coordinate 42,634 of JBBSOW010000013.1, read as the reverse complement.
GCCTCCTGTAGCATCCGCCGCTCGTTGTTCACGATGATCTCGGGGGCGCCGAGATCGAGCAGCCGCTTGAGCCGGTTGTTCCGGTTGATGACGCGGCGGTAGAGGTCGTTGAGGTCCGAGGTGGCGAAGCGGCCACCGTCGAGCTGCACCATCGGGCGCAGATCCGGCGGGATGACCGGGACGCAATCCAGCACCATCCCGGTGGGCGCGTGCTCGGTCTTGAGGAACGCCGAGACGACGTTCAGCCGCTTCAGGGCGCGGGTCTTGCGCTGGCCCTTGCCGGTCTGGATGGTGTTACGCAGGCTGGCGGCCTCGGCCTTGAGGTCGAAGGTCTCGAGGCGCTTCTTGATCGCGTCCGCGCCCATGGAGCCGGCGAAGTACTTGCCGAAGCGAGACCTCATTTCGCGGTACAAGATCTCATCGCCCTCGAGGTCTTGCACCTTGAGGCTCTTGAAGCGATCCCACACCGCATCCAGCCGGTCGATGTCGCGCTGCGCACGATCCCGCAGCTGCTTCATCTCGCGCTCGGCCAGGTCGCGCACCTTGCGACGCTGATCGGCCTTCGCGCCCTCGGACTCCAGGGTGGCGGTGTCGGTTTCGAGCTTCTTCATCCGCGCCTCGAGATCGGAGTCGCGGCGGCCTTCCAGCTGCTTGCGCTCCACGCTCACCTTGCCCTCGAGCGAGGTCAGGTCCTTGTGGCGGGCGTCCTCGTCGACCATGGTGATCATGTAGGCGGCGAAGTAGATGACCTTCTCGAGGTCCTTCGGCGCGATGTCCAGCAGGTAACCCAGCCGGGACGGTACGCCCTTGAAGTACCAGATGTGGGTCACGGGGGCGGCCAGCTCAATGTGGCCCATCCGGTCGCGACGCACGTTTGAACGAGTTACCTCAACGCCACAGCGCTCGCAGATGATGCCCTTGAAGCGGACACGCTTGTACTTGCCGCAGGAGCACTCCCAATCCCGGGTGGGACCAAAGATCTTCTCGCAGAACAGGCCGTCCCGCTCGGGCTTGAGGGTGCGGTAGTTGATGGTCTCCGGCTTCTTGACCTCACCGTGGGACCAGCCCCGGATCTCGTTCGCGGTCGCAAGACCGATCCTCAACTCATCGAAGAAGTTCACGTCGAGCACGTTTTTTATCTCTTCTCTTTGGTTACTGCCAGTTCTGATGCTTTTGACTGAGCTAACTCAGCCTTACCCACGGGGGGCACGACCCCCGTGATCCCCCAAAGACCCTCGTGGCTAGGGGCACTTAGGGGGACTCCCGCGGGCTTTGCCAGGGGTGCGTGGGGGCGGAGCCCCCGCGGGTCGGGTTAAAGTTCCTCGACGCCGGCGAAGGACTCGCCGGGACGGCGAGACAGGTCGATGCCGAACTCGTCACTGGCCCGGTAGTTGTCCTCGTCGCTGTCGCGCAACTCGACCAGGGTGCCGTCGGAGGAGAGAACTTCGACGTTGAGACACAACGACTTCATCTCCTTCACGAGCACCTTGAAGGACTCGGGGATGCCGGGCTCGGGGATGTTCTCGCCCTTGACGATGGCCTCGTAGACCTTGACTCGGCCGGAGACGTCGTCGGACTTGATGGTGAGCAGCTCCTGCAGCGCCCAGGCGGCGCCGTAGGCCTCCAGCGCCCACACCTCCATCTCACCGAAGCGTTGGCCACCGAACTGCGCCTTGCCGCCCAACGGCTGCTGGGTGATCATCGAGTACGGACCCGTCGAGCGGGCGTGAATCTTATCGTCCACGAGGTGGTGCAGCTTCAGCATGTAGATGTAGCCGACCCCCACAGGCTCGGGGTAGGGCTCACCGGAGCGGCCGTCGAACAGGCTCGCCTTGCCGGTGCCGTCGACGAGCTTCTCGCCGTCGCGGTTGACCAGCCCGTGCTCCATCAAGCCGGTGAGCTCCTCCTCGGTGGCGCCGTCGAAGACGGGGGTGGCCAGGTTCTGCCCACCCTCGACCTTCTCCAGGCCGACGCTACGCAGCCGATCGACCCACGGGCCTTCGACCCCGGTGAGATCCCAGCCGGTCTTGGCCACCCATCCGAGGTGGGTTTCCAGCACCTGACCGATGTTCATCCGGCTCGGCACACCCAGCGGGTTGAGCACGATGTCGACCGGCGTGCCGTCTTCCATGAACGGCATGTCTTCGACGGGCAGGATCTTGGAGATGACGCCCTTGTTGCCGTGGCGCCCGGCCAGCTTGTCGCCGTCTTGAATCTTGCGCTTCTGCGCGACATAGACGCGGACCAACTGGTTCACACCAGGAGGTAGATCGTCGCCCTCGTCGTGATCGAAGACGCGCACGCCGATGACCGTGCCGGACTCACCGTGCGGCACCTTCATCGAGGTGTCGCGAACTTCGCGAGCCTTCTCCCCGAAGATGGCGCGCAACAGGCGCTCCTCCGGGGTGAGTTCGGTCTCGCCCTTGGGCGTGACCTTCCCGACGAGGATGTCACCGGTGCCCACCTCGGCGCCGATGCGGATGATGCCGCGCTCGTCCAGGTTGGCCAGCATTTCCTCGCTGACGTTGGGGATGTCACGGGTGATCTCCTCGGCACCGAGCTTGGTGTCGCGAGCGTCGACCTCGTGCTCTTCGATGTGGATCGAGGTGAGCACGTCGTCTTGCACCAGTCGCTGGCTCAAGATGATGGCGTCCTCGTAGTTGTGACCCTCCCACGGCATGAAGGCGACCAACAGGTTGCGGCCCAGCGCCATCTCGCCACCATCGGTGCAGGGGCCGTCGGCGAGCGGGTCGCCCGCCTCGACGCGCTGCCCGTCCACCACCAGCGGACGCTGGTTGATGCAGGTGCCCTGGTTGGAGCGGCTGAACTTTTGCAGCTTGTGGGTCTCGTAGCTGCCGTCGTCGCAGGTGATGTCGATCAGGTCTGCGGTCACCGAAGAGACCACGCCCGCCTTGGTCGTCACCATCACGTCGCCGGCGTCGACGGCGCCCCGGAACTCCATTCCGGTGCCCACGAAGGGAGCCTCGGAACGGACCAGTGGGACGGCCTGGCGCTGCATGTTCGAGCCCATCAACGCCCGGGAGGCGTCGTCGTGCTCGAGGAACGGGATGAGTGCGGTAGCGACCGAGACCATCTGGCGCGGCGACACGTCCATGTAGGCGACGTCGGCGCCGGGGACAGAATCCACGTCGCCGTGCTTGACGCGCACCAAGACGCGCTCCTCGGTGAAGCTGCCGTCATCGTTGAGCTTGGCGTTCGCCTGCGCGATGTTGTAGCGATCTTCCTCGTCTGCGGTCAGGTACTCGATGTCGTCGGTGACGACAGCGTCGATGACCCTGCGGTAGGGGGTTTCGACGAATCCGAACGCGTTCACCCGGGCAAAGGAGGCCAACGAGCCGATGAGGCCGATGTTGGGCCCTTCCGGGGTTTCGATCGGGCACATGCGGCCGTAGTGGGAAGGGTGCACGTCACGGACTTCCATGCCCGCGCGATCGCGTGACAGACCGCCTGGGCCCAGCGCCGATAGGCGACGCTTGTGCGTCAGGCCGGCAACCGGGTTCGTCTGGTCCATGAACTGCGAGAGCTGGGAGGTTCCGAAGAACTCCTTCAAAGCGGCGGTGACGGGACGGATGTTGATCAGGGTTTGGGGCGTGATGGCCTCGATGTCCTGGGTCGTCATCCGATCGCGAACGACCCGCTCCATCCGGCCGAGACCGGTGCGGAGCTGGTTTTGAATCAGCTCGCCGACGGTGCGCAGGCGACGGTTGCCGAAGTGATCGATGTCGTCCTCTTCGACGATGACGTCACCGGAGAGAGTCTCGCGGCCCTCGTGCAGGGCCACGATGTAGCGGATCGCCGATACGACGTCCTCCACCGAGAGAACCTGAAAATCGAAGGGCGCATCCAGGCCGAGCTTCTTGTTGATCTTGTAACGACCAACCTTGGCCAGGTCGTAACGCTTCGGGTTGAAGTAGTAGTTCTCCAAGAGCGTCTGCGCGGCCTCGCGGGTCGGCGGTTCGCCCGGGCGCAGCTTGCGGTAGATGTCCAGCAGCGCCTCGTCCTGGGTGCTGGTGTGATCCTTCTCGAGGGTGAGCCGCATCGACTCGTACTCCCCGAACTCTTCCAGGATCTTCTCGTCGGACCAACCGAGGGCCTTGAGTAAGACGGTGACATTCTGCTTGCGCTTGCGGTCCAGGCGGACGCCCACCATGTCTCTCTTGTCGACCTCGAACTCCAGCCACGCACCGCGCGAGGGGATCACCTTACAGGTGAAGATGTCCTTGTCGGACGTCTTGTCCGGGGACTGGTCGAAGTAGACGCCTGGGGAACGGACCAGCTGGGATACCACGACACGCTCGGTGCCGTTGATGACAAAGGTGCCCTGTGGAGTCATCAGCGGGAAGTCACCGATGAATACGGTCTGGCTCTTGATCTCACCGGTGTCGTTGTTCATGAACTCGGCGGTGACGAAAAGCGGCGCCGCGTAGGTGACGTCGCGCTCCTTGCACTCGGCTACCGAGAACTTGGGATCCTCGAACCGATGATCGCGGAACGACAGCGACATGGTCGATGAGAAATCCTCGATCGGCGAGATCTCTTCGAAGATCTCCTCCAAGCCGGACTTGGTGTTGATGTCGGTACGACCCTCGGAGAGCGCGACATCGACGCGCTGGCGCCAAACGTCGTTACCGATCAGCCAGTCGAACGAATCGATCTGTAGGTCCAGCAGGTCGGGAACCTCGAGAGGTTCGGGGATCTTGGCGAAAGAGATCCGACCGGTCCGGGAGATGACATTATTCTTTTTCAAGGCGGTGCGCGAGGCGGCCAACAGTTTGGTCCTTCCAAGAACTCGCAAACGGTTCTGAGCACGCTGAACAGCCCGTGTCAAAACGGGTCGTTGAGATGCAAGGGGCAAACCATCACTGTAATACGTCGGGGCGAAGTTGTAAACTCAGGGCGCAAGCATAGCTCTCGCCCCGGGGCCGAAGACTACGCGGCAAGACGTTCGATCTGGGGTCGCAATGTGAACAAGACCCTACTCGCGCGGGACCCGTTGACAAGGAGACACTCCGAGACATCATCATCGGTGTCCCGCATTGTTGCCCTGCGTCGGCGGCTGCCCCTCGTAGACGTGACTGTTGGGCCTAGACGTGACTGTTGGGCCTAGACGTGACTGTTGGGCAGTTCTCTGGCTTCGGGGTACCGAGAACTGCCCAACAGCGATGTGGCCTTTTCACGAAGGACATCAAGCCCGAGGCGGCCAAGCCCCGTTACCTCTAGTCAACCCCATCTCGCCCTAGTTGTCAACAATGTTGACACATCTGGTCGATCGGGTCGCCCGGGAGTTTCCTACCCTGCCTCCAAATCCTCGACCTGCGCATGCCGCCGCCACATCGCCAACGATCTGCGCAGCGCGCCCGCTTCCTCGAAGTGCAGAGCAGCTTGACACAGCGACTGCTTGGCTTCCGCCCAGCGGTGCTGCGCTTCCAACACGTCGGCGAGGGTGACCTCGGATTCGGCGCGAGAGTGGGGCGCCGAAGCCAACTGGTCATCGCCCAGGCAGTAACGCACAAGGTTTTCCGCCTCGGTCAGCCGATCCTCACTGAGGGCCAGCCTTGCCTCGACGAGTCGGAGCTCGGTTCGGTCACTGTCGTTGCCCACCAGCAAGATCGCCTGGCGCGCCTTCTCGATGTGATCGGCGACCCCTTCGGCAATACCTCCGGCCAGCCGCCCCTGCGCCGAAGCCTTGTGGAATCGACCCCACATGCGAAGGTCGACCTCGGGACGCAGGAGTCGCCCCGCGACGTCATGGTCGGCCACCCCTTGCCTATCGCCGGCCAACAGCATCAGGTTCCCGCCAATCCAGTAACAGATGCCGCGCATCTGATCGGAACCGACCAGATCACGGACTTCGCGCAACTGCTCGCTGACCTCGACGGCCTCGGATGTTCGACCCTGATCCATCAAGACGCCGACGAGCACGGTGAGTGCCTCGGCGCGATACTCGTGCCATCCCCCCGAATCGGCGATCTCGGTCGCCCCGCGAGCGAACTCCTCGGCCGGGGTTAGCTGGCCGGCGGCGCGCGCGCTGCGGGCCGCGAGCATCTTCGCCTCCAATTTCAAGGCCGTCGAGCCCTGCGCCACCTGGTGGGCAATCAACTGCGCGCTCAACTTGAGGGCGGTGTGGTAATCGCCGTCTTCGAACCGGGCGATCGCCTGCTGCTGCACCGCGAGCCACCAACGCTCGGGCAGACCGGCCTCGTGGGCGGCATCGGCGGCCTGCGCCGCCAGATCCGCGGCGCGAGCGAAGTCGTGATTATGCTGAGCGTGAGCCAACTGCACCGTCAGACTCGTCACGCGCAAGACTGCGCCGTCGATCAGGTTATCGAACAGGCCCGCGGCCCCGTCGAGAACGGAAGGTTCCAAATCCAGCTTCTGCGCAAAGAAGGCAATCATGTCCGACGTGGCGCGGCGACGACCGCTTTCCACGTGGGATATATAGCTCCCGGAAAACCTCTCCCCACCCAGGTCCGCCTGCGAAAGCCCCCTGCGCCGTCGCCAGCCTCGTAGTCGATGACCAAAATCAACGCGTGATCCTTGAGCTTGCTCGCTCGTCGTCGTCATTCACTTGCTCCCAACGTACGCCAGTGGACCCTTGGAACTTCACCCTGCGGCGCGCCCGGGGCGACTCCGTCCCAAAGATTTTAAGTACTCGCTGTTTGGGGTGGAACTATCCGTCAGAACCGGGCAGGCTTGACAAGTGTTGACAGCATAGTAAACAAATCGATGCTTTACTAGCGGGGCACGCATCCGTCGAATCATGGAGGACAACATGAACAACAAAAATACACGTCGCATCATCGCCGGCGCCGTCACGGGGCTGACGCTGGCCGCGGGCGCCACGCTCGGTTTGGGGGCGGGCACGTCCGCTCAAGCGGGCGAAGGAATGTGGTACGGAGCCAACAAGGTCACGCAGGCCGGTGAGGGCATGTGGTACGGCGAGGGCATGTGGTACGGCCATTCGAAGAAGGCCAAGATCTCCTTCGGCGAAGGCATGTGGTACTGAGCTGATTCCACTCGACACAGCAAAAGCGGTGAACCCCCAGTGGGGGTTCACCGCTCATGTCTTGCTCGAGGACTAACCGATCACTTGAGGGTGACGGTCGCGCCAGCGCCCTCGAGTTGGGCCTTGGCCTTCTCGGCGTCTTCCTTCTTGACGGCTTCCAAGATCGCCTTCGGGGCGCTCTCGACGAGATCCTTGGCCTCCTTGAGGCCCAGGCTGGTGAGGGCACGCACCTCCTTGATGACCTGGATCTTCTTCTCGCCGATGGAATCGAGGACGACATCGACCTCGTCGCTGCCCTCCTCTTCCTCAGCCTCGGCTCCGCCGGCGGCGGGAGCAGCGGCGGCGGCAACGGGAGCAGCCGCGGTCACGTTGAACGTATCTTCGAACGTCTTCACGAACTCGCTGAGCTCGATCAGGGTCATTTCCTTGAACGCGTCAAGGAGCTCTTCGGTGCTGAGCTTTGCCATGGGGCGTCTCCTTACTTGTCGTCTGCAGCGTCGGCCGCGGTGGTTGAAACCTCTGCAGCAGCGGCTGCGTCAGTATCCGGTGCAGCCTGGGCTGCACCGGTGTCCCCGACGACCTCGGCCGCGGGGGTGCTCTCCTCAGCGGAAGCCGTTGAGGAGCTGTCTTCTTGCTTCTGGGTCTCTGCAGCGGCGCCAGCCCCTGCAATCAGGTCGGGATTCGCCTCTGCTGCGGTCTGCAGCGCGCCCAGCGCCCGAGCGGCTTGCGCCAACGGGGCTGCGAACAGCGACACGGCGTTCTGCAGGGTTCCCTGCATACCGCCGGCGAGCTTGGCGAGGAGAACCTCGCGGGACTCGAGATCGGCCAATTTCTTGACCCGATCGGCGTCGAGGAATTCACCATCCAAGACACCGCCCTTGATCACCAGAAGCGGGTGCGTCTTGGCGAAGTCGCGCAGACCCTTCGCAACGGTGGCTACGTCACCGTTGATGAAGGCGATAGCCGTGGGGCCGACGAGTAGTTCGTCGATCCCCTGTACCCCGGCATCCCGGGCGGCGATCGTGGTCAGAGTGTTCTTCGTCACGACATAGGTGGCGTCGTCTCCAAGCGAGCGGCGCAGTTCCTTCAGCGCGGCTACGGAGAGACCTCGATAGTCGGTCAGCACGGTCGCGTGCGAGTTGATGAACTTTTCCTTCAGCTCGGCAACAGCGGCAACCTTGTCAGCCTTCGCCATGGGTCTCCTTCCCACTTCATACATTTGGCCGCCCTATTGAAGAGCGGTCCTCAACTGCAGGGGTGCGATGGACGTGGGGGGTCGCGACACAAAAAATGCCCCGTGCACGGTGGCACAGAGCAGCATGACCTGATCTATCGTTTCCACCTGCGCGGGCCATCTGTTGCCAGATCTTCGACGTCTTGCATCACCTGCGGTTTTCGGCGTGCCCAGCGTAGCCCGCCTCGGCGGTCCGGCCCAAATCCACACCACCGACGGGTGCTTGGGCGCCAACCTCGGACCCGTCCAAGGGGGGACGGGGCGAGATAACCCTGGGCGCCGGTGACCGTGGGTGAAACGGTCGGTGGCGGTTGAACGACGGTGCGCGGGTCGAGGTGCCGACGCGTCCCCCCGACAAGCTGAATTAAGCCTGAGAATTGCGTTAACACATCACGGCGAGGTAACGTGCGCGAGCCGGTCGCAAACCGGTCCACTAAGAGACTGACTTGAGCGCCAATCGGCGCCGCCATTCGGGGGTCGGTCAAATAGCTGAGGGGATACCCACGCGTATGCGCACAATCACTAGGTCCGTGGCAGCCGTCACGGCCAGCCTCGCTCTTGGAGCCACGGTGGCCATCACCGGCCCCGGGACCGCGGAGGCGGCAGGTTGCAACACCAACCTGTCCTCGTTCACCACGGTGCAGAAGGGCTCGAAGGGGACCAAGGCTCGCACCGTCGAGTGCCTGCTGAAGTCCGCCGGCGAGCGCCCCAGCCGCAACGGCAAGATCAGCTCCTACGACGTCAAGCAGATCAAGAAGTTCCAGGGCAAGCACAAGATCTCCAAGACCGGCAAGGTCGCCCGCCAAACCTGGACCGCCCTGATCTCCCGCGGCTCGAAAAAGTACCTGCGATACGGCAACCGGGGCAGCCACGTCATCCGCCTGCAGCGCGCCCTCGCGGCCTCGGGACACAAGGTTCCCGATACGGGTTGGTTCGGCCCGATGACCCGTAACGCGGTGAAGTCCTATCAGCGGTCGGTCGGCCTGAAGGCCACCGGGACCGCCAACTCCGCCACCTGGTCTGCTCTCCAAGACGGCAAGGTCGGCAAGGCCACCAAGAAGAAGGCCGCCAAGAAGAAGACGAGCAAGAAGAAGACGAGCAAGAAGAGCAGCTCGTCGAGGGCGAACAAGGCAGTGGCGTTCGCGTACAAGCAGCTCGGTGATCGTTACCGCTACGGCGCTACCGGCCCCAACTCCTGGGATTGCTCGGGCCTGACAGGTGGCGCCTGGAAGGCTGCCGGAGTCAAGATCCCGCGCACCTCGCAGGCGCAGTACCGCGCACTGAAAAAGGTCAGCAAGTCCAACCTTCGCCCCGGCGATCTGGTGACCTTCTACAGCGGGCGCAGCCACATCGGCATCTACGTCGGCAAGGGCTACATCATCCACGCTTCGCGCCCGGGCAAGCCGGTCAACAAGATGAAGATGAAGTACATGCCGTACGCAGGCGCGGTTCGTCCCGCCTGATTCGCACCCAAAAGCAGAACGGCCCAGCTCCCTCGGGGGGAGCTGGGCCGTTCGTCGTGGTGGGTATCGGCCTCGAGGCTCAATCACCCACCAGCACGATCATTCGGTGTCGGGCTTGACGTTGGCCACGTCGAGCGCGACGCCTGGGCCCATCGTCGAGGACAGGGTGGCCTTGCGCAGGTAGCGGCCCTTGGAGCTGGAGGGCTTGTGCCGCAGGACCTCGTCCAGGGCGGCGTAGTAGTTCTCCGCCAGCTTGTCCACGCTGAAGGACGCCTTGCCGACGATGTAGTTGAGGTTGGCGTGGCGATCAACGCGGAACTCGATCTTGCCACCCTTGATCTCGGTGACAGCCTTGGCGACGTCGGGTGTCACGGTGCCGGTCTTGGGGTTGGGCATCAAACCGCGGGGGCCCAGCACGCGACCCAGGCGACCGACCTTGCCCATGAGGTCGGGAGTGGCCACCACGGCGTCGAAATCGAGGTATCCCTTGGAGACCTTGTCGATGAGCTCATCCGAGCCCACCTCGTCCGCGCCTGCGGCCTCGGCGGCTGCCGCCTTGTCACCAGTGGCGAAGACGAGGACCCGTGCCGTCTTGCCGGTGCCGTTGGGCAGGTTCACCGTGCCGCGGACCATCTGATCCGCCTTACGCGGATCGACGCCGAGCCGTAGCGAGACCTCGACCGTCTCGTCGAACTTCGCCGACGCGTTCTTCTTCACCAGCTCGAGGGCTTCGAGCGGTGCGTAGAACTTGTCGTCGTCGCGGTTGGCTGCCGCGGAGTTGTAAGCCTTGCTGCGCTTCATTTGCTGTCCTTTGATAGTTGGAGCGTGACGGAGTCACTCGTATTCCCTGTGCCGGAGGCACTGTCGTGACGAAATCACTCCTAATCCGTTGTGGCGGAGCCACTGTTGGTCTTCGGCGTGACGGAGTCACTCCCAATCCCTGTGGCGGAGCCACTGTTGGTCTTCGGCGTGACGGAGTCACTCCCAATCCCTGTGGCGGAGCCACTGTTTGGTCAGTTGTGGTGCGGGCTGCGCTCAGCCCTCCCACGTCGTGGACGTCTGCTCTGGGCAGAGGTCAGCGTTCGACGGTGACACCCATCGAGCGGGCGGTGCCTTCCACGATCTTCATCGCCGATTCGACGTCATTGGCGTTGAGGTCGGGGAGCTTGGTATTGGCGATCTCGCGCAACTGGTCTTTGGTCAACTTAGCGACCTTCTCCTTGTGCGGAACGCCAGAGCCCTTCTTCAGGCCAGCGGCCTTCTTGATCAGCTCAGCGGCCGGCGGGGTCTTGGTGATGAACGTGAACGAGCGGTCTTCGAAGATCGTGATCTCGACCGGGATGACGTTTCCACGCATGGCCTCGGTAGCAGCGTTGTACTGCTTGCAGAACTCCATGATGTTGACGCCGTGCGGGCCGAGGGCCGTACCGACCGGTGGTGCGGGTGTAGCGGAGCCGGCGTTCAAGGCAACCTTGACCAGCGCCGCTACCTTCTTCTTGGGAGGCATAACGGGTCCTTGCTTGTTTGGCCGAATCGGATGGGATTCGGACTCGGGTTAGTTCGGTCTGGCTGGCCGAACTCAGGCTTGGGCTCACGCCGCAAACCAAAACTGGGTTAGACCTTCTGGATTTGGGGAAAGGTCAGGTCGACCGGGGTTTCCCGGCCGAGGATCTCCACCGAGGCCTTGAGCCGCTGGCTGTTCACGTTGATCTCGGTGATGCTGGCGTGAACCCCGGCGAACGGGCCGTCGACGACCATGACCGAGTCACCCACGACGAAGTCGGCCACTTCCACCCGCTTCTTCTTCGCGGGCGCATTGGAGGCGGCGTTGGCGGCCGAGATGACGGCGGGCGCCAACATCTTCTCAACCTCTTCGACGCTGAGCGGGATCGGCGAGGTGGCGTGACCCACGAAACCGGTCACCGACGGAGTATGGCGAACCGTGGACCAGGACTCGTCGGTCAGTTCCATCCGAACGAGCACGTAGCCGGGCAAGACGGTGCGACGGACCTGCTTCTTGGCGCCGTTACGGATCTCGATGACGTCTTCGGTGGGGACGACCACCTCGAAGATGTAGTCCTCCATGTTGAGCGAGTTCGCCCGGTTCTCGAGGTTCTGCTGGACCCGATTCTCCATGCCGGAGTAGGTGTGTACGACATACCAATCGCCGATCTTGGTGCGCAGTTCCTGCCGCAGGTTCTCCAGGGCGGCTTCGGCGTCGTCGCTTTCGGAGTCGTCGTCTTCTTCTTCCTCGTCCTCGGCCTCCGCGTCCTCGCCGAAGTTGAGGTCGATGTCGTCGTCCTCAGCATCCTGGGTCTCCTCGGCGCCGAAGTCGAGGTTGAGCCCGCCGTCGCCAGCCTCACCGGATTCTTCGCTCGCCGCTCCGAGATCGATGTCGGTCTCTTCCTGGGCGGGCTCAGAATCGGCGCCGCCGAGATCGATCACGACGTCCTCGGGCTGCTCGGTTTCGGCGTTGGGGTTATCAGACTCGGGGGTCTGCTCGGGTTCAAGCTGGGACACGTTGAGTTCTCCGTTGTCGTTGGGGGTCATCAGCCGAACACCTGCAAAAGGGCCCAGCCGAAGACGAGGTCGAGCACGCTGACGAAGGCGATGATGAACAACACGAACACCAACACCACGACGAAGTAACCGCGAACCTGCTCACCGGTGGGCCACACCACCTTGCGAAGTTCGCCGACCGATTGTCGGACGAACTCCGGCGGCGACGTGCGCGGCTCTTCCTCATCAACACGCCGCTGCTTGGGCGTCGCGCTCTGTTTTCTTTGCCGCTTGGGCGGCGCCGTCTCGGCCTCGGCATTCACCGCAGACTTGCGCACGGGGCGTTTGGAGCCCAAAACGGCGTGCTCTGGTTCGCGACCGGCCTCGTCGAGATCGAGTGAATCATCGCCCACGATGTCGGCGACTTGATCCTCCTCGATCGGGGCCAGTTCGTCCTTGCTGACCTCGGGATGCGAGGAGCCGGTGTTGTCTCCGGACGAGATGAGCTCCGCACCGCTGGGCTCCGAGCCGGTCTGGTCTGGCTCGGGGGTGACTGACGGATCCGACGGGTCAGTCGGATCCACGAACTTATCAGCCACAACAATCCTTCGGGTCGCTTACCTAGTTGGTCATTGCCACGCCGGCCAGAGCTTTGCTAGCCAGCGACGCATCCACGAGAACGAACGGCGGTGCCGCGTGTTCCCTCGCAGGGCAAGAGGGACTTGAACCCCCAACCTTCGGTTTTGGAGACCGATGCTCTGCCAGTTGAGCTATTGCCCTTCCGGGAGCCGCTTACAGCGCCGCGTTTGGGCGCAGCAATGTAAAGCGTTCCCACAAGGACATGAGTGTACGCGGTCGGTGCGCCTCCGTCGAACTCTTCACGCTCAAGCCGAGCGAGACAAGCCAGTCAGGGACGCTCGGGATCGAACGGATCGACGAGGAACACCGCCGTGGCGTGGGCCCCTAGGCGGACCTTGGATTCTTCGACGGAGGTCGATCCGTTGGAGTAGATGAGGTGCTGCACGCCCGAGACCTCGATTACGGCCGGTTCGGAGGCGAAGTTGACCGCCACGATTGCCCTGTCGTTGCGCTGCACCATGAACCAGGATTCGTCTTCGTGGTAGTCAACGCTGACCCAGTCCATCCTCGGGTCGGTGAACTCCTCGTATCGGCGGCGCACCTCGATCAGGGTGCGGTAGGCCGATAGCAGCGTGGAATAGGGGACCTGATCGATCTCGCCCCACTTCAGGATCGAACCGGTGAACGTCGATGCGGCCTGCGGATCGGGTACCTGGGAGGTGTCCCAATCCATCTTGGCGAACTCCTCCAGGCGTCCCCGGGAAACCGCCTCACCCAGTTCTGGCTCGGGGTGGGAGGTGAAGAACATCCACGGCGTCGAGGCCCCCCACTCCTCGCCCATGAAGATCATCGGCGTGCCGGGGCCCAGCAGCGTGAGCGCGGCCGCGATGACGAGTTGATCGTCGGTGAGGCTGGAGCGCAGCCGCGCGCCGTCGGCCCGGTTGCCGATCTGGTCGTGATTGTCCGAGCACACCACGAGCCGCCACGCGGCGGTGCGGGTGCGGTCCAGGCTGCGGCCGTGCCGGCGGCCGCGGAAGGTGGAGACCGTGCCGTCGTGGAAGAACCCGTTCTCCAGGACCTTGCCGAGCGCCTCGAGGGAGGCGAAATCGGCGTAGTAGCCCGAATCCTCTCCGGCGAGGTTGGCCAAGACTGCGTGGTGGAAGTCGTCGCTCCACTGGGCCGCCAAGCCGTAACCGCCGCCCTCGCGGGGGGTGATCAACCGCGGGTTGTTCAGGTCGGATTCGGCGATCAGGCTCAAGGGCCGACGCAGGTGCGCGCTGAGGGCGTCGACCTCGGTGGCGATTTCTTCCAAGATATCGATGGCGCGGGAATCCACCAGCGCGTGCACGGCGTCCAGCCGCAGCCCGTCGACGTGGTAGTCGTTGAGCCACATGAGGGCGTTATCGATGATGTAGCGACGGACCTCGTCGGAGTCCTCGCCGTCGAGGTTGAGCGATTCTCCCCAGGAGTTGGCCGCGCCCTCGTGCTGGTATGGCCCCAGTTGGGGCAGGATGTTGCCGCTGGGGCCGAGATGGTTGTAGACGACGTCCTGGAGGACGCCCAGCCCGCGTTGATGGCACTGATCGACGAACTCCTGGTAGGCCGCAGGCCCCCCGTAGGCCTCGTGCACGGTGAACCACAGCACCCCGTCGTAACCCCACCCGTGATCACCGTTGAATCCGTTGACCGGCAGCAGCTCCACGAAGTCGACGCCGAGCCCGACGAGGTGGTCCAGACGCTCGATCGCCGAGGTCAGGGTGCCGCCCTCGGTGAAGGTCCCCACGTGCATCTCGTAGATGATCGAGCCCGCCAGCTGCTTGCCGGTCCAGGCCCCGTCGCCCCACGCGTGGGTCTCGGGATGAAACAACCGGGATAGACCGTGCACCCCGTAGGGCTGGCGCCGCGACCGCGGATCGGGGATGGGATCCTCGGCGTCATCGATGAGGTAGCCGTAGTCGATCTCCTCGGGCGGCGGCGTCAGCATCGCCCGCCACCAGTCCTCGACGTCCTTGCCCATCTCGTAGTGCTCGCCGTCGGCCACCAGGGTCAGCCTCTCGGCGCGGGGCGCCCAGACGGAAAAATGATCCACGCTCATGTGGCATGCCTACTTTCGTGACGGGGCTGTGGTGACGGGTGGGCTCGTGAGCCGCGGCCGGAATCGACCAGCTGAGAATTGTATCGGCTTCGACCCCTGGGGTTTACAGCTCGCAACCCACCAGCACCGGCTCGGCCACCAGTTCGATGCCGAAGCGGTGTTGAACACCGGCACGGAGCTCGCGGGCCAGCGCCAGCACGTCCGCGGCCTTGGCCTGCCCGCGGTTGGTGAGCGCCAGGGTGTGCTTGGTGGACAAGGTGGCCGCCCCCGAGCCGTAGCCCTTGGCGAAGCCGGCGTTGTCGATCAGCCAGGCGGCGCTGGTCTTCACCGTGCCGTCTGACTGAACGTAACGCGGAGCGCGCTCGGGCAGCTCCGCCGCCTGCTCCACCGAGAGGATCGGGTTGGTGAAGAAGGAGCCAGCCGACCAGGTGTCGTGGTCCTCGTCGTCGAGCACCATGCCCTTGCCCGCCCGGAGCCGGAGAACCGCCTCACGCACATCGCGCGCGAGCGCGCGCCGGCCGATCTCCACGCCCAGGGATCGGGCCAGTTCGGCGTAGCGCACGGGAGCCGAGAGGTTGCCTTGCCGGAACTGGAAGGTGACCGCGAGAACGACATAGCGGTCCGGCTCGGCCTTGAACCGGGAATGGCGATAGGCGAACCGACAATCCGCGGCGGCGAAGGTGGTGATCTGGTGGCGCTGGCGGTCCCAGGTGCGCACCGAGGCGATCGTGTCGGCCACCTCGGCCCCGTAGGCGCCCACGTTTTGGATGGGGCTGGCGCCGATGAGACCCGGGATGCCGGAGAGGGCCTCCACCCCGATCCACTCCGAGGCGACGGCCAGCGCGACGAACTCGTCCCACGGCTCTCCAGCTTGGGCGGTGACGCTGACCCCGCCACAGTAGGGTGCATCCTCCACCGGAGAGTCCAGCGAGCAGGATTCACCGTTCGCGATGATTCCCCGGTTGGCGACCTCGACGACGGCACCGGGCGCGCCCGCGTCGTCGACGAGCAGGTTCGATCCGCCACCGAGGATCAGCAGCGGCACGCCCGCCGAATCCAGGTTCGCCACTGCCTCGATCAGGGCGGCCTCGGACTCGGCCCGCCGATACTCTCGTGCCGCTCCGCCGACCCGGAGGGTGGTGTGCTCGGCGAGGCGGAATCCGGTTGCCGGCTCAGCCAAGATCGACCTCGACACGGGCCATGCCAAGCACCTTTTCTTCGGCGCGGGTGACCTCCAGGGATAACGTCGCCACGGCCTCGACGACATCGACGACGATGGCGCGAACCTGCACCTCAGCGCCCTCGTCGCCCTCCGGCACCGGGACGGTGCGAGTGAACTTCGTGCGGTAGCTGTGCACCCGGGCGGGATCTCCGATCCAGTCGGTCACCACCGTCAGGGCGGCCCCCATCGTCAACATGCCGTGCGCGACCACGCCGGGCAGGCCGATGCCGGTGGCGAAGGCGTCGGAGTAGTGGATGGGATTGAAATCAGTGGAGGCGCCGGCGTACCGCACCAGGTCGGCGCGAGTGAAGGTCAACGTCGCCTCGGCGACAACGTCGCCGGGCTCCAGCGCGGCGATGTCCACGCGTGCCGATATCGGATCAGACATCGGTTTTCCCTGCGGCGGCAGGCGTGGAGTGAGCGTGCAGGAAGGTTCCGGTCGCGGTGCAGATCGGCTCTGCGGCAACGCTCTGCAGCAGGATCGAGGAGTGGATCATGTCGCTGCCACCCCGGGTGCGGACCTTGTCGATGGTGAGCGTCGCGGTGACCTCGTCGCCGGCGCGGAGCGGTCGGACCCAGGTGAAACCCTGCTCGGTGTGGATCGTGCGGTGCAGCGCCAACCCCAACTCGGGGTCGGCAAACATCGCATCCCAGGCGCGGAAAGCGATCACGGCCGCGAAAGTGGGCGGTGCGATCGGTTCGGCGGGTTCCCCTGTCGACGTTCCATACGCGGGGTTGTCGTCGCCCAGGGCGGCCGCAAACTCGGCGATCTTCGCGCGGCTCACCTGATACGGCTCGGTGGCGGGATAGCTGCGCCCGGCGTGTTCGGGGGATATCGGCATGTTCTCACCGTATGGCCCGGTGTTGGGCCGGAGCAACAGAGCCGGACGCGGAGGAGCGAAAACAAGCCGCCCGGGAAGATCCGGGCGGCTTGCGGGGTCGATCCTAGGATCAGCGGGTCTCGCGGTGAGCGGTGTGCGTGTGGCACTTGGGGCAGAACTTCTTCAACTCAAGCCGATCCGGATCGTTACGCCGGTTCTTCTTGGTGATGTAGTTGCGCTCCTTGCATTCGGTGCAAGCCAGCGTGATCTTCGGCCGAACATCAGATGCCTTGGCCATGGTGTCTCCTTCTTCTTCCCAGCGCGTTGAGTCGGTATTGGTAGCGAGAGCGGGACTCGAACCCGCGACACAGCGATTATGAGCCGCTTGCTCTACCGCCTGAGCTATCCCGCCCCGCCCGGATAACCAACAAGTTGGCCGGTGCGCGGTGGCACCATTTCGTTCCGAACTTCAGAGCCCCCATGCGGATTCGAACCGCAGACCTTCTCCTTACCATGGAGACGCTCTACCTTCTGAGCTATAGGGGCCAGCCGACGGACAAATCTACACACTCCTAAGCGGGGACGCCAATCTGTCGGGGCAGGACGTCGACCCCGTATTGAGTGCGACCAACTGACCCCATCATCGAGGTTGATCCACGACCCACCGCTGGACTGGTTCGGGAGGCGAGCATCTGCGAACGGCGCAGCCCGCGCTGCCCGCGGACGGCATCGTAGTTGCAGGTGCGAGACCAAAGAGGAAGGGGATCTTTCCGGTTGGACACTCATCGCCTTGCACCGTCAACGGACGAGAGGCCCAAGCCAAGCATCTCGGGACCAAACGGTGCCCCCAACCGGAGCGAGGTTGGGGGCGATGCTGGTGGCAGGTGTTGGGTTCGAACCAACGTAGGCTTAAGCCGACGGTTTTACAGACCGTTCCCTTTGGCCGCTCGGGCAACCTGCCGTGCCGATGACTCGGCGGGAACAGATATTACCCTGCCCATGGCCCGCGGAGCAATCGAGAAACCCGGCCCCGCCGCACCGGCGACGACTGGCAAGATTGACTCCGACCCTCGCCCCCGACAACTAGCGACAAGACAGCAACGGATAAGGAATTCCCCATGGCCTCGGATAGCTCGTTCGACATCGTCAGCAAGGTGGATCGCCAGGAGGTCGACAACGCCCTCAACCAGGCGGCAAAGGAGGTCCATCAGCGCTTCGATTTCAAAAACACCGACGCCTCCATCAAGTGGTCTGGAGACCTCATCGAGATGGAGGCCAACGCCGAGGAACGCGTGAAGGCGATTCTGGATGTCTTCCAGTCCAAGCTCATCAAGCGCGGTGTCAGCCTGAAGGCTCTCGACGCCGGCGAACCGCGCCTGTCCGGCAAGCAGTGGAAGATCACGGCGAGCACCGAAGAGGGCATCAGCCAGGAGAACGCCAAGAAGATCTCCAAGCTCATCCGCGACGAGGGCCCCAAGGGCGTGAAGGCCCAGATCCAGGGCGACGAGTTGCGGGTTTCCTCGAAGTCTCGCGATCACCTCCAACAGGTCCAGTCTCTCATCAAAGCGCAGGACTACGATTTTGCCGTTCAGTACACCAACTACCGCTGATCCCGGCGCTGTTGCGGTTGTCCGCGCGTAGCCGTCGATCGAGCTCGGACGACGCCGCCTTGGTGAACCAGCCAAGGACGCCGGCCTCGTTGACGGATGGCCACATCAGCGACTCTCCCATGCCCTACACCCATAACATGACCTCGGACGCAAGACCAATGACGATCGTCATGGGGGCGCCCGAGGCGGTCTCGGTGACCTGCGCGAAGCGAGCGTCATGAATCTCTAGGGGCAAGACCCGGCGAGCGCCGACGAGATAGACGACCGGCCGCGACGCGAACCCGCAACCAAGGGTGCGCCAGGCATCAACCCGCCCAGCGCGAGGAATTCGAAGCCGTTGGTTAAACTGTTGATTCTCACAACGGATCGAGACCTCACATGATCGAATTCCGCTCGGTGACCAAACGGTTTCCGGACGACACTGTCGCCGTCGATGACTTCAATTTCGTTCTCCCCTCCCGCAAGACCACCGTGCTGGTGGGATCCTCGGGTTGCGGCAAGACCACCATCCTGCGGATGATCAACAGGATGATCGAGCCGACCTCTGGACAGGTGCTGATCGACGACGACGACGTCGCCACCCAAGACAAGGTCAAGCTTCGCCGCAGCATCGGCTACGTCCTGCAGGCCTCGGGCCTGTTGCCCCACCGCAGGGTGGTCGACAACGTGGCGACCGTACCGATCCTCAACGGCGTCCCCAAGGCCGAGGCGCGCTCGGCGGCGCTGGAGCTGATGGACAAGGTGGGGCTCGACCGCTCGATGGCCGATCGCTACCCCCGTCAACTCTCGGGCGGCCAGCAGCAGCGGGTCGGCGTGGCCCGCGCGCTCGCCAGCGATCCCAACATCCTGCTCATGGACGAGCCCTTCGGCGCCGTCGACCCCATCGTGCGCACGGATCTGCAAAACGAACTGAACCGCCTCCAGCGGGAGCTCGGCAAGACGATCGTCTTCGTCACCCACGACATCGACGAGGCGTTCATCCTGGCCGACCAGGTGGTGATCTTCTCCAAGGGCGGAATCATCGCCCAGGCCGGCACGCCGGCCGAGATCCTGGAGAATCCGGCCGACGACTTCGTCCGTACCTTCATCGGGGCCGACAAGGGCCAACGGAGTCTTCGCCTGGACCAGCGCGGCGGAGACGGCAGCGGGGCGACCCTCGTCCTGGACTCCGACGGCCGCCCGGTCGGGGTGCTCGACCAATCGAACGCCGCCAACTCCGAAGAAGCCCCCGTCGGATGAGCTGGTTTCTCGGGAACTTCGATACGGTCTGGGAACTCACCCTGAACCACATCCAGCTCTCGATCATCCCCATCCTGGCCAGCTTCTTCCTCTCGATCCCGCTCGGCTGGTTGGCCAATCGCAACCACATCCTGCGGTCGATCGTGATCACCGGCGGGAGCCTGCTCTACACCATTCCTTCGCTCCCGCTGTTCGTGATCCTGCCCGCAGTGATCGCGACCAAGGTGGTTGACGACGCCAACCTCGTCGTCGCCTTGAGCATCTACGGGGTGGCGATCATGACGCGCTCGGCGGCCGATGCTCTCAGCTCGGTGTCCGGCCCCACCATTGACGCGGCCAACGCGATGGGTTATTCCCCCGCGGCCCGCTTCTTCCGCGTCGAGCTGCCGCTCGCCGGGCCCGTGTTGCTCGCCGGGATCCGCGTGGTCTCGGTCAGTACCATCGCCCTGGTTTCGGTGGGCGTGATCATCGGCTCGCGCAACCTGGGCTATCTGTTCCAGAACGGCAAGCAGCGCGGGATCCTGGGGGAAGTCGTCGCCGGGATCGTGATGAGCCTGGTGATCGCCCTGGTGTTCGATCTGATCATCGTCGCGCTCGGGCGGTTGCTGATGCCCTGGAACGCCGGCCCGGGTGGCGGTCGGATAGCTCGGCTGCGGTCTAGGTTCTCCGCCGGAAAGTCCGTGACGGCCGACGGCGAGACCGACCCGTCCGACGACGAGCGCGATACCGAACCAGCAGCGATCGGAGCGGTGCAGTCATGAATCTCTTCCTCGCGGCCTTGAGATGGCTCGTCGACCCCGCCAACTGGCAGCCGGGCAGCCGCAGCCCCTTGCCCATCCAGGACCGACTGATCGAACACCTCATCTACACCGGTATTTCGGCCGTCATCGCCGCCCTGATCGCCCTACCGCTGGGTTTCTACATCGGCCATACCGGTAAGGGCCGCCAGTTCGTCATCGGCTTCACCGGCTCGATGCGTGCCCTGCCGACGCTGGGGGTCCTGTTCTTCCTGTTGATGGTTTTCGGCTACTTCCTCTCCTACGACACCGCTCCCATCGTCGGCTCGGTGATTGCCTTCATCATCTTGGCGATCCCGTCGATGCTCGCCGGGGCCTACTCCGGGCTGGAATCGGTGGATAGAGCAACCATCGACGCCGCCCGCGCCAACGGGATGACCGAGCGCCAGATTCTATTTCAGGTGGAGATCCCGCTGGCGCTGCCCCTCATCATCGGCGGCGTCCGCGCGGCCACGCTCCAGGTGATCGCGACGGTGACGATCGCCTCCTACGCGGGCCTCGGCGGCCTGGGCCGCATCATCACCTCCGGAATCGGGCTGAACGACTACGACCTGATCCTGGGCGGCGCCCTGTTGGTCACCGCCCTGGCGCTCGTCGTCGATGCCCTGTTCGCGGTGGCCCAGAAGGCGACCGCCACCAAGGGACTGGCCGACGCCAAAGCCGTCGGATCGAAAAAGGATAAAGCGGTCACTGCGACCTGAAACGCGCATTTCAGCGCGCCAAACCGAAGGGAAGTTTCTCATGTTCAACGCCTCACGCCTGTTTCGAGCGGCCGTGGTGACGATAGCGCTCGGGTCTGTATCGCTAGCTTCGGCGTGTGCCAACGCCGATCCCACCGGCCCGGCCGATGTCTCCAGCGAAGACGCCGGCAAGGTCATCGTCGGTTCGTTCGCCTACCCCGAGAGCGAAATCCTCGGCGAGATCTACGCCCAGGCCCTCGTTGCCAAGGGGGTGGACGTTACCAAGAAGTTCAACATCGGCCCGCGCCAGACGACCATTCCGGCGCTGCGCGACGGCTCCATCAACGTCATCCCGGAATACAACGGCAACCTGTTGGCCTACTACGACACCGAGTACACCGAGCGGACAACCGAAGAGGTCGACGGTGCGTTGGGTGATGCGATCAAAAAAGACAAGCTGCGCGTTTTGGAATCCGCGCCCGCCGAGGACAAGGACGCCTACGTGGTGACGCAGAAGATGGCCGAGAAGGAGGGGCTCGAGTCCATCGGCGATCTGAGCAAGATCGTGCCGTTCGAGCTCGGCGCCAACCCCCAGTTCGGTCAACTCGGCTACGGCATCCCCGGGCTGAAGGACGTCTACGGCGTCGGGAAGAAGCAGGGCGACGTCAAGTTCACCCCGATCGAGGACTTCGGCGGCCCGGACACGGTGAAGGCACTGGTCGACGATTCGGTCCAGGTGGCCGACATCTACACCACCTCCCCGGCGCTGGTCGCGGAGAAGCTGAAGGTGCTCGACGATCCGAAGAACATGATCTCCGCGCAGAACATCGTCCCGCTGGTGGCCGAATCGGTCTACAGCGACAAGCTCGCGGAGGCCCTGAACGCGGTCTCGGCGCAGCTGACCACCGAGGATCTCATCGATCTGCGCGAGCGGGTCGAAGGTGAGGAGAAGGCCTCCTCGGAGACCGCCGCCAAGGACTGGCTGACCGAGAAGGGCCTGCTCGACGGCTGATCGATTGGCAGGAGGCGACGGGCCCGGAGCGGACTACCCAGCGTGAAATCGCTCGGTCAGCTTCGGGTACCTCGACGCCATCTCGCGGCGGTCTTCGAGATTCCATCCCTCGCCGAGGGCGGGCTCGTTGACCGTCACCCCTCGGGGCAGGTCCGAGTCCGTGCGGATACGGTAGGCCTCCCACGTTGCCCCCAGCATGGCCTCGGATTCGGCCTCCACGCGCTGGCCCGGGCTGAACAGGCTGGCCAGCGAATCCGGATCGGTGAGCGCGTCGTTGTACACCCGCTCCCCTTGAGCGATGAGCCAGGCTCGGAAGTACTCGAACCCGTCGTCGGAGCACCCGCCGTTGATGACGTAGGCCGCCCCCCACAGCTCCCAGCCGTAGGCGCGGGCGGCCAGGGTTCGCAACTGCTCATCGGCCGACACGATCCTCTCAGCCGGCATCTCCGCCAATCGCTCGACCAACCTCGAGGCGACCTCGTCGGCGTCCTGCAGGACCCGCCCCTGCGTGCTGGCGTGCTCGATCAGCCCCCACAGTTCGTCGACGTCCATGGGTCGAACCTAGCGCGAGCGATTGCGTCGATTGGGGCGTGTCCCGCAATTCTCGGCCGTCACGAGCGGCGCAGCCGCGGGATGGCTCGCAAGGCGGGGGCGAGACGGCATGCCGCAGTTGTCTACCGAGCGCCGGCAACACAACGCGGCGCCGGTGGGGCGTCGCGCAGCAGGCCATGGAGTTGCGGGACGAGCCCCAGTTAGGCTGGCGCGGTGTTACGCATCGCCACGATCAACGTGAACGGAATCCGCGCCTGTGTGCGCCGAGGCTTCATGGACTGGTTGGGCGAAGCTCAGCCCGACATCGTGGCGCTGCTGCCCCCCCGGCGAGGACCACCCCGGGATCACCGTCGGCTCGCTCTACCTACCCAAGGGGGCCACCCCGGACGGCGACGCGGCCGCGAGGTCCAAGTACGAGCGCAAGATGCGATTCCTGGCCAGGCTCGCCCGGGTACTCACCGCGTCGCGACGCCGCGCTCAGCGCGAGGGCCGGGAGTCTCTCGTCCTGGGCGACTTCAACATCGCCCACGCCGAGGCGGACCTGAAGAACTGGAAGGCCAATCGCAAGAGTGAGGGTTTCCTACCCGAGGAGCGGGCGTGGTTCTCATCCGTCCTCGGCCCGCGCACCCTGCACGACGTGGTCCGCGAACTGCACCCCGACCGGCCTGGCCCCTACTCGTGGTGGAGTTGGCGGGGCAGTCCTTCGTCGACGACGTCGGCTGGCGGATCGACTACCACCTCGCGAGCCCCCGGCTGGCCGCTGCGGCCAGCGCCGGCGGCAGCCACCGCGCCGACAGCCACGCCGTCCGGATGAGTGACCACTGCCCCGTCCTCGTGGACTACCGGGTCTGAGCCGTTGCTCAGGCCCGACAAACCGCGCACTCGGTGAACGATGCCGAGCCAAGCTGGCAGGATGCATCCATGAGCCAACCCAGCGAGCCCGACTTCCGACCCCTCGGCGAGAACGGGGAGGTCCTAGCGGCCATCCGAGGCGCGGCGGGACACCTGGTGCTCAACCGACCCCGCGCCATCAACGCCCTCAACGTGGCCATGGTGCACGCGGTCAAAGACCAGCTCGACGCCTGGTCCGGTGACGATCGGGTGCGTTCGGTCCTGCTGACCGGGGCGGGTGAACGGGGGCTGTGCGCCGGCGGTGACGTGCGCGCGGTCCGGGAGGCGTTGGCCGATCCGGGCTCCCCCGCCGCGGGCTTCCTGCCCGACGAGTACGCGATGAACCAGACGATCGTCGACTTTCCCAAGCCCTTCGTCGCCTGGATGGACGGGATCGTGATGGGTGGCGGGCTCGGCGTCTCCGCACACGGCTCGCACCGCTTGGTGACCGAGCGTTCCCGGATCGCCATGCCCGAGACCACCATCGGCTTCCTGCCCGACGTCGGCATGCGCTGGCTGCTCGGCCGGGCCCCCGGGGAGGTCGGCGCCCACCTCACCATGACCGGAGCCAGCATCGGCGGAGCCGACGCCGTCGCCGTCGGGTTTGCCGATCTACTGGTGAACAGCGCCCGGCTGGACGCGCTCGTCGAGTTGCTGAGCGGCGGCGGTCTTCCCGAGGGTTACTTCGGCGATGCCCGCCCGGAGTCTTCGCTGCTCGGCGAGCGGGAGTGGATCGATCGCTGCTACGCAGGCGACGACGCGTCCGTCGTCCTGGAGCGGCTGCTGGCCGAGGACACCCCGGCCGCGGGTGCGGCCGCCGAGGCCATTCGGGCCCGCAGCCCGTGGGCGGTGAGCGTCGCCCTGGTGGCGTTGCGCCGAGCCCAACGGGCCAGCGGCGTCACCGAGACCCTGGAAGAGGACGCGATCATCGCGCCGAGGATGGCGACCCACCCCGACTTCGCCGAGGGTGTTCGAGCCCAGCTGGTCGACAAGGACCTCACCCCGCGGTGGCAGCATGCGAGCCTGGCCGAGGTGGCCCAGAGCGAGGTGCAGGCGATCTTCGCCTGACAGATCAGCGGCCGGTACGAACCGGGACGGTGTTCCACACGGGCGCCAGGCTCGGATCGAAGGCGGCCTTCTCGTCGCGATCGTGCAACCAGACCCGCCAGGCGATCAGCCCGAGCGCCGCGGCCCCGATGAGGGTGATGCCGTTCTTCCACGCCGCGTTCATCGCGATGTAGGCCAGCAGGCCCGAGGACAGCCAGATCGCGAGCCGTTGCACGCGGACGCTCGGGTTGGTGAGACCCAGCAGCGCGCCGCCCCAGAAGACGTACCAGCCGTGCAGGACCGGCCCGCAGAACGCCACCGCGAGCATCGACCAGCTGAGCGCCGCGATGGGTCGACGGTGCGCGATCCGCAGCGACAGCCACAGGATCAGCGCGACGCAGCCCAGCATGAACAGCGTCCGCACGATTCGCAGCGAACCGAAGGCCAGGTCGTACATGCCCAGCTCGGTGAAGAAGAGCCCGATCGTGTCGCCGATTATGGTCGAGGGCGACATCGTGCGGACCATCCCGGGCACGTTCATGCCCGCGATCCACCCGAAGCCCAGCCCCGTCGAGGCGTTGATGGCCAAGAAGCTGGCCAGGAAAACCGGCCCCGCGACGAGGCAGCGCTTGATCATCCGCCACTGCCTGGCCCGCTCGGCCAACACCGGGCGCATCCGGTCGGGCAGGCTGAGGGAGTTAATCCGCGAGAGCACCGGATCGGCGAGCACGACGACGGCCAGCATGGCGACGATGGCGGGGATCTTCACCGCCGCCGCGGCGGCCACCACCAGCGTGGCGATAACCCAGCGCCCCTTCGAGGCCAGGTAAAGCGCGACGACGACGAGCCCGACCATGATGGCGTCGTTGTGCACGCCGCCGACGAAGTGGACGACGGCGAGCGGGTTCAGCAGCGCCAGCCACAAGGTGTTTGCGGGATCGGCGCCGAGCTTGCGGGCCAGCTTCGGCAGCAGGTAGGCCATCGCCACGACGCTGAGGAGGACCGGGATCCGCATGGCGATGACCGAGAGGTAAGGGTGGTGGCCGGTGATGTCGACGATCAGGTGGTTCAGCTGGAGATCCAGGGGGCCGTAGGGGGCCGGGGTCCAGCGCCACACCAGGACGGTCTGATCGGCGAAGCTGCCGGGAATGGCGCCGACGCCGACCTCGTAGGGGTTGAGCCCGTTGTGCATGAGCCATCCCTCCGCCGCGTAGGCGTACGCGTCGGCCGAGAAGATCGGTGGGGCCGCTAGGAAGGGCAAACTCCAGATGGCCAGGACGGCCGCCAGGTTGACCGGCTGCCGGGAGACCCGCGGGCGAAGCCGGAACCAGGCATCGAGCATGAGTCCGACGCCGAGCATCAACGCGATGGTGCCCAGGCTTCGGCCGGACAGGCTCGAGAAGAACGACACCCCCCACACCTCGTGCAGCGGGCTGGCCTCGGGCAGGTAGGCCGGGGTTAGCGCTCCGACGACGATCAGGAGCCCGCCCAGTAATCCTCGACGCACACCGTTGGCGGCCCATAAGTCGACGAAACCACCAAGCACGCCGCGAAAGCCGGGGCCAGGGAAGGGACGGGGCGACGCTGCAGCGCGAGTGGACACAGGTGTATCGGTCAATGGTCGTAGTCCGCTCACCACGTAGCTGGGTCCCCCTCGGTATCGCGTGTCGCCGCCGGTTGCCGCGTAAGCAACGCATCGTGCGAGAGCCTGTGGCGCGCGGGACGTTCCGGCCTGCCCTTGCGCAAATAGCTTCAGAGTTCGTGCGCCTGCCGCATGAACCTGGGACCAGATTAATAGACTGCGGAGAGGTTTGCTAAATCCCTGCCCGTCGCGCCAAGGGTTTCTGGCCTCCGGGCGCCCGTATCGTTTTGGCATCGACCCGCCGGACTTCCGCGTCGACGTGGCAACATGAGCTAATGAACTCCCGTGCCGACGCCGCCCAGGGTGCCAACGACGAGCCCGCGCAGGGCCAGTTCGGCGCCCTCCACGAGGAGGTCCGAGCCGTCTTCGACGAGCGCGTCGCCGCCCTCCGAGAGGACGTGGAGCGCCCGCTGCGCGGCCTGTACGGACACCGCCCGGATTACCAGCAGGTCCTCGACGGGCTGATCGAGACCGCCCGCCAGCAGTACGCCGAGCGTCCCGTCGAACTCCGCATGCTGGATCAGCGCCGGCTCAGTACCCCGGACTGGTTCCAGCGCCAGGACATGGTCGGCTACGTCTGTTACACCGACCGTTTCAGCGGAACGCTGTCAGCGTTGCCGAAACGGTTGGGCTACCTCGAGGAGCTGGGCGTTCGCTACCTCCACCTCATGCCGCTGCTCAAACCTCGGCCCGGGCCGAACGACGGCGGATACGCCGTGATGGACTACCGCGAGGTCGATCCCAAGCTCGGGACGATGGAGGACCTGCGTGCGGTTGCCTCCGCCCTGCGCGGACGCGAGATCTCCCTCGTCGTCGACATGGTGTCCAACCACACCGCGCAGGAGCATCCCTGGGCCCAGCGCGCCATGGCCGGCGAGCAGCGTTACGCCGACTACTACCACTGCTACCCCGACCGCACGGAACCGGACCGCTGGGAGCAGAACCTGCCCGAGGTGTTCCCCGATTTCGCGCCCGGCAACTTCACCTGGGTGCCCGAATTCGGCAGGTGGGTGTGGACGACGTTCAACGCCTACCAGTGGGATTTGAACTACGCCAACCCCGCGGTCCTGCGGGAGATGTTCGAGGTGATCTGTTTCCTCGCGAACGCGGGCGTGGAGGTCGTGCGCCTCGACGCGGTCGCGTTCATGTGGAAGCGGCTAGGAACGAATTGCCAGAACCAGCCCGAGGCGCACCTGATCCTGCAGGTCTTCCGCGCGTTGAGCCGGCTCGTCTGCCCCGCGGTCATCCTGTTGGCCGAGGCCATCGTCGCCCCGCAAGACCTCGTGCCCTACCTGGGACGCGGTCTCGCCGCCAACAAGGAGTGCGATCTCGCCTATCACAACGTCTTCATGGTGATGATGTGGAGCATGCTGGCCGAGGGGAACACCGCCTTGAGCACCACCGCGCTGCGCAACATGCCCGTCATCCCGAGCGGCACCGCGTGGCTCACCTACGCCCGGTTGCACGACGACATCGGCTGGGCGATCTCGGACTCCGACGCCGCCCAGCTCGGCCTCAACGGCTTCGATCATCGGTCCTTCTTGAGCGACTTCTACTCGGGCACGTTTCCCGGCAGCTGGGCGGTCGGGGAGGTGTTCCAGGCCAACCCGCGCACTGGAGACCGCCGGATCAGCGGCTCGCTCGCCTCCCTCGCGGGCCTGGAGCGGGCCCTGCGACAGCGTGCGTTGGCCGCGGCGATAGACGTCGACGTCCCCGGCGCGGACGCACCGGTTGCGGACGCACCCGTTGCCGACCTCGACGCGAAGCCACGGTTCGTGCCCGAGGCGCCCGAACACTCCGATCTCGACAAGGCCATCGACCGCATCGTCTTGTTGCACGCCTTGGTGCTGAGCTTTGGCGGTCTCCCGCTTATCTACGCCGGCGACGAGATCGGCATGCTGAACGACCACACCTATCTCGACGATCCCGATCTCGGCCAAGACAACCGGTGGATGCACCGTCCCCCGATGGACTGGGAGGCGGCCGAGCGCCGCCACGATCCGGCCACCATCGAGGGCCGCATCTTCTCTCGGATCGCCCACATGTGCGCAATGCGGGCCCGGACCCCCGAACTTCACGCCCAATGCACCTCCGAGGCGCTGTGGATCGGCAACGATCGCGTGCTCGCCATCCAGCGCAGCGGACCCCGCGGGAACCTCCTCGTGCTCGCCAACGTGGCCGACTTCGCCGTCTCGGTCGAGGTGGCCGACTTCGGCCAGTGGCGTCCACTACGTGATCTGCTGAGCGGCGAGGCCGTGGAGCAGCACATGGCGATGGCGCCCTATCAGGTGCGTTGGCTCATCGTCGAACACTGATCCTTCTAGAAGACTGATCCCTCCTAGAGGAAGTTGACCCCTTGGGCGAGCGCGCTCTCACCGGAATAATTGATCGTCGTCGTGGTGCGGCGCATGTAGGCCCGCCACGCGTCCGAGCCGGATTCGCGGCCGCCGCCGGTCTGTTTCTCGCCGCCGAACGCGCCGCCGATCTCCGCGCCGGAGGTGCCCGCGTTGACGTTGACGATGCCGCAATCGGCGCCGTCGGCGGCCAGGAAGCGCTCGGCCTCGGCCTGATCGGAGGTGAAGATCGCCGAAGACAATCCCTGGGGGACGCCGTTGTGCAGCGCGATGGCCTCGGCGAACTCGGTGTAGGTGAGCACGTACAGAATGGGTGCGAAGGTCTCGTGGCGCACGACCTCGCTCTGCTCCGGCATCGTGACCAGCGCGGGTTCGACGTAGTAGGCGTCGGGCCACTGCTCGGCCAGCCGGCGGCCGCCGCCGACGAGCACCTCTCCCCCCTGCTCGACCACCTCGGCCAGGGCCCGCTGTTGGTTCTCGAAGGCGTCGGCGTCGACCAACGGGCCGACAAGGTTGTCGGTGTCGCGGGGATCGCCGATCGGCAGCTTGGCGTAGGCGCTGCGGATGCGCTCGACGAGCGCGTCGGCCACGTCGGCGTGCACGATGAGGCGGCGCTGGGTGGTGCAGCGCTGGCCGGCGGTGCCGGCAGCCCCGAACACGATGGCCCGGGTTGCCAACTCCAGATCTGCCGAGTCCGTGACGACGGCGGCGTTGTTGCCGCCCAACTCCAGGAGCGTCCGCCCGAACCGGGCGGCGACCCGCGGGCCGACGATCTGGCCCATGCGGGTCGACCCGGTGGCCGAGACCAGCGCGACGCGGGCGTCGTCGACGAGCTCCTGGCCCACCTCGCCAGCACCGAGCAGCAGGCCGCTGACGGCCGGATCGTGGCCGTGCTCGGTCAGCGCCCGTTGCAGCAACGCGTGGCTGGCCAGGGCGGTGAGCGGGGTCTTCTCCGAGGGCTTCCACACCGCGGTGTTCCCGCAGACGAGCGCGATGGCCGTGTTCCACGACCAAACGGCCACGGGGAAGTTGAAGGCCGAGATGACGCCCACGACGCCGATCGGGTGCCAGCTCTCCTGCAACCGGTGCAGGGGCCGCTCCGAGGGCATCGTCTTGCCGAACAACTGACGCGACAGGCCCACGGCGAGATCGCAGATGTCGATCATCTCTTGGACCTCTCCGGCGGACTCCGAAGGGATCTTGCCCGCCTCGAGGGTCACCAGCAGGGCCAGGTCGGGCTTGTGCTCGGTGAGCAGCTCGGCCAACCGCTTGATGACCGCTCCCCTGGCGGGGGCCGGCACCAACCGCCAATCCTCGAACGCGCGCTCGGCCGCGGCGATGATGTCGCCTACCTGCTCCGGCGGCGTCGCGGTCAGTTCGGCCAGCACCTCGCCCGTGATCGGGCTGCGCGAGACGACGCGGGTTCCCTCCCCCGCCGGGGTGACGTTGGCGCCACACGCCTCCAACGCCGCCCGGGCCTGCGCGGCGAGGCTGCCCTCCTGGGGCTCGGTGGTCTGGATATCGCTGTGCAGTGTCTGCTGGCTCATGCGGGCTGGCCTTTCATCGAGGTCATCGTCTTGATTTCGTCGGGGCGGTAGCCGAGCTGTTCGGCGCACACCTGCAGGGAGTCGGCGGAGATGTCGGCGTAAAGCTCGAAGGGGTCGAAGACCTTGCGCCCGATCACCTCGCTCATGCTCTCCATGTCGGCGGTCGATCCGGCGCGGGAATCGTCGCGGCTGCCGGCCTCGGAGAGATTGGAGGCGAAGATGCCCGCCGCCGACTGCGGCAGGAAGTCCTCGTACACGATGGGCTCGCGGATCGCCTCGCCATGGGCCACGCGATAGCGGAAGAAGGCGTATCCAGCCTCGTCCAGGCCCTGTTCGTCGGAGGGGAAATGCCGCGCCCAGACCGTCTCCGGGTCGGCGGCACCCCCAGAGATCGCGGCCATCGCCTCGTCGTAGACGGCGCGGCCAGCGCGAGTGAGGGCGATACCGCGCTGCTCCACCTCGCCGAAGCGCACGCGCAGGTCACCTTGGGTCAGGCGGCCGTCGGCCTCGCGGAAGGTGCGGGGCTCGGCGAGCGCGCGAAAGGAGGTTTGGCGCAACAGCACATCGGGCCCCGGCCAGCGGGGCGGGCCCTGGATCTTATCGATCATCGTGATGCCGCGCTCGGTCATGGCGGCGTAGAGCGCGTCGATGTCCAACACCCGGGGCGTGAGGTGGTTGATGTGGGTGGAGCTGACCCCGCCGATGTCGGCGGCTACCGCCGAAACCTTCTCCAGCGCGGAATACCACTCCCTGTCCACCGGATCGCCGGACAGGGCGAACACCTCGGCCGCCCGACCCACGAAGTCGTCGGCGTCTTCCTCGTCGAGCCCGCCGCCAGCTTCGGCCCGCTCGGCCAACGCCAGCAACTCGGCGGAAAAGATCCGGCGATCGTCGATGCGCCGGTGCAACTCGGTGCGCTGCTCGGCGTCGAAGAACCGCTCGTCGTCGACCATCAGCATCGAGGTGAACACCCGGAACGGGTTCTGCGCCAGCTCGGCCGGATCGGTGGGGCGGAAGGCCGTCGAGGTGACCGGGATCGAGCTGGCCGAGGCCTCGCGCAGGTCGTAGAACCCGACTGCCTGCATGCCGAACCCGGCGAACACCTGGGCCACCTGCGCCATCTCCAGGGGCGAACCGAGCCGGATCGCGCCGTGGCGCTCAGCGGTCACGCGTTCGATGCTGCCGAGCCGCTGAGCGGCCGCGGGATCGGCGTCGAGCGCGCGTTGGTTCACCTGGCTGGCGACCTCCACCAAGGCGGTGTAGGCGGGCACCTCGCGCCCGTACAGCTCTGAGAGGGCTCGGGCGAAGCGGGCGCGCAACTGGGTCTGGGAAACCGTGTTCGTCATCGTGACGTCAGCCTATTCAGGATGCGATCGATGACCTCCACCCCCTCCGCCAGTTCCTCGGCCGAGACGGTGAGGGCGGGACGGAAACGGACGCTGTCGGGGCCGCAACCCAACACCAATACGTGCGCCTCGTGGGCTTCGGCGAGGATGGCGTCTCGCAGCTCGGCGGATTCGACGGTGAAGGCGCACATCAGGCCACGCCCGCGCACCCGGCTGAGTTCGGGGTGGTCGGCGGCGAGCTTGGTGAGCATGTCCAGCAACACCTCGCCCTGTTCGGCCGCGCGCTGGATCAGGCCTTCGGCCTCGATCACCTCGAGGATGCGCCGGGACCGGACCATGTCGGTCAGGTTGCCGCCCCAAGTGGAGTTGATCCGCGAGCCGACGTGGAACACGTTGTCTTCGCAGCGATCGAGGATGCCGCCGGCCATCACCCCACACACCTGTAGCTTCTTGCCGAAGGCGACGACGTCGGGGCTAAGGCCGAGCTGCTGGTAGGCCCAGGCGGACCCGGTGAGACCGCAGCCGGTCTGCACCTCGTCGAGGATGAACAGCGCGTCGTGCTCGTGGCACAACTCCTGCATGGCGAGCAGGAACTCGGCGCGTAGGTGGCGATCGCCGCCTTCGCCCATGATGGGCTCGGCGATGAAGCAGGCGATGTCGTCGCCGTAGGCCTCGAACGCCGCACGGGCCTGTTGCAGCGACGCGGCCTCCGCCGCCTCGATGTCGACGTCGTCGAACGCGGCGGGGCTATCGATCCGCGGCCAATCGAACTTGGGGAAGCGGGCCACCTTGTTCGGGTCGGTGTTGGTGAGCGACATGGTGTAGCCGCTGCGGCCGTGGAACGCATGACGTAGGTGCATGACCTTGGTGCCGAGGGCGGGATCGAGGCCCTTTGACTCGTTACGCCGGCTCTTGTAATCGAACGCCACCTTGAGGGCGTTTTCGACGGCAGCCGCCCCGCCCTCGATGAAGAACCGGTGCGGCAACTTGTCGTCGCCGAGCACCCGGTCAAAGGTGTCGATGAAGCGGGCCATCGGCTCGGAGTAGACGTCCGAGTTACTCGGCTTGTTGAGCGCGGCGGTCAGCAGTTCTTGGAGGAATTCCTCGTTCTCGCTCAGCGAGGGATGGTTCATCCCCAGCGCGTTGGAGGCGAAGAACGTGAACATGTCCAGATAGCTCGACCCGTCGCGGGCGTCGACGAGCCGGGACCCCCGCGAGGCGTCGAGATCCAGCACCATGTCGAAGCCGTCGGCGAGAATGTTGCGCTTGAGGACCTCGTGGACGCGGGTGGGGGCGAGTTCGACGGTGTCCACCTCGGCGGAGAAGCGTCGCTGTTTCGGGATGCTCATCGTTGTCATGGGACTAGCCTGCCGCAAGATTCGCGGCCTTTCAACTCTCTCTCGACGACTCTTAGCGCGAGTTTCACCTCTCGCCACACAATCCCCTCTCAGCCTGCTCCGGGGACGCGCCAGCCGGGTCATGCCTCGGGCTCGAGCCCACCCATCAGCGCGAGACCGCGCGGCATGGGGAATCTCAGCGCGAGACCGCGCGGCATGGGGAATCTCAGCGCGAGACCGCGCGGCATGGGGCTTTGGCCGGTCGGCGAGCGCGCTCGATATAGCGCTTCCGGCTACATTCCTAGATCGAGCCCGAAGCGCCAACCCGAGCCAGCCCGGCAATATCGTGAGCTCGCTGCACGAACCCGAGCGGACTGACGCGATACCGAGCGCTGGGGCTCTCCAGCACGTTGGCGAAGCCAATCCACCGGTCACTATCGAGCGGAGACGAGTCCCTGCTGAAGCGACCGTCACGCGGGCCAAGCCACGGCCGCCTTTACGTAAGCGCTCGCGGTGCCAGCCGAGCGGATCCGCACGAGGGCGAGCGACTGGCACGAGGCACCGAGCGGTTGGCGCAACATCGAGCGGATGCGAACCATGCCACCGGCGAACCCCACCCTGGGCACACACAGCGGAGTGCCGACCCCGGCTCATGGTGTGGTGGCGTAAAGGCGGAACCCGGAGGGCGCAGCCCTACGAGGCTCCGCCACTGGCAGGAGCCGAGGTCGGTGTGCAGTCGTGGACTCGACCCAGCGCCCAGTCATGGACTCGCCCCAACGCCGGTCGTGGACTCGACCCGGCGCCCAGGCGTCAACTCAGCGAGCACTCCGGTGTCCAAAGCCAACCCGCGACCCTGACCCCTGCCGTACCGGCGTGTGACGAGATCAACATGACTCGCTAGTTAGGCAGGACTAACATGGGCAGGTGACTGTCCAGAGCCTTGACCGAGTCGTGATCCGATTCGCCGGCGATTCCGGCGACGGCATGCAGTTGACCGGCGATCGTTTTACCGCCGATTCCGCCAGCTTCGGAAACGACATCTCCACCCTGCCCAACTTCCCGGCCGAGATCCGCGCGCCGGCGGGCACCCTGCCGGGGGTGTCCAGCTTCCAGGTGCATCTCGCGAGCTTCGACATCTTCACCCCCGGCGATCGCCCCGATGTGCTCGTCGCGATGAATCCGGCCGCGCTCAAGGCCAACCTCGCCGACCTGCCGCGCGGCGGCCTGATCATCGCCGACACCGCCGAGTTCACCAAGCGCAACCTCACCAAGGTGGGCTACGACGGCGACCCCCTTGGCGACGATTCGCTGGCCGACTACCAGCTCCACGCCCTCGACCTCACCGGCCTCACCGTGGGCGCGGTCAAGGACTTCGGTCTCTCGCGCAAGGACGCCTCGCGGGCCAAGAACATGTTCGCGCTCGGGCTGCTGAGCTGGCTGTACAACCGCCCCACCGAGGGCACGCTCGCGTTCCTGGCCAAGAAGTTCGCCGCCAAGGCCGACATCCGCGACGCCAACCTGACCGCGTTCAAGACCGGCTACGCCTTCGGCGAGACCACCGAGACCTTCGCGGTGCGCTACGAGGTGGCCCCCGCGGCCATGCCGACCGGGGAGTACCGCCAGATCTCGGGCA
Organism: Propionibacteriales bacterium; assembly: GCA_038259365.1. Classification (GTDB taxonomy): domain Bacteria; phylum Actinomycetota; class Actinomycetes; order Propionibacteriales; family Propionibacteriaceae; genus JBBSOW01. The sequence continues at coordinate 8,007 of JBBSOW010000013.1, read as the reverse complement.
ACCTCGCGCTGGCCTACGGGCTCATCGTGGGTTCCCGCAAGGCCAAGCTGCCGCTGTTCCTGGGCGCCTACCCCATCACCCCGGCCTCCGATGTGCTGCACGAGTTGAGCAAGCACAAGCGGTTCGGTGTCACCAGCTTCCAAGCCGAGGACGAGATCGCCGCCATCGGCGCCGCATTGGGCGCGAGCTTCTCCGGACACCTGGGCGTGACGTCGAGCTCCGGGCCGGGCATCGCCCTCAAGGCCGAGACCGTCGGCCTCGGCGTGATGACGGAGCTGCCGCTCGTGATCTGCGACATCCAACGCGCCGGCCCCAGCACCGGGATGCCCACCAAGACCGAGCAGGCCGACCTGCTGCAGGTGATGTTCGGCCGCAACGGGGAGGCCCCCGTGCCCGTCCTGGCCGCGCAGTCCCCCGCCGACTGCTTCGACACCGCGATCGAGGCTGTCCGAATGGCGGTCAAGTACCGCACCCCGGTCTATGTGTTGAGCGACGGCTACCTCGCCAACGGTGCCGAGCCGTGGCTGGTGCCGGATGTCGCCGCGATCGAGAGCATCGACCCCGGTTTCGCCACCGCCGCAAACGGAGTGAACGACTCCGGCGCGGAGGTGTTCTACCCTTATCGGCGCGACGCCGAGACCCTCGCCCGTCCGTGGGCCATCCCGGGAACGGCAGGGCTGGAGCACCGCATCGGCGGCATCGAGAAGGCCCGCGACACCGGCAACGTCTCCTACGATCCGGCCAACCACGAGGAGATGGTGCTCACCCGGCAGGCCAAGATCGATGGCATCGTGCGCGACATCCCCGACCTCACCGTCGACGATCCCGGCGCACAGACCGGCGAAGGCGCCCGGCTGCTCGTCCTGGGATGGGGTTCGAGCTACGGCCCCATCACCGCCGCCGTCCGCCGCGTTCGAGCCGCCGGTCATCAGGTCGCGCAGACGCATCTGCGCCACCTCAACCCGTTCCCGGCCAACCTCGGCGAGGTGTTGCGCGGCTACGATAAGGTCGTCCTGCCCGAGATGAACCTCGGGCAGTTGGCGATGCTGTTGCGGGCCAAGTATCTCGTCGACGTGCACAGCTACGGCCGGGTCCGCGGATTGCCGATCTCGCTGTCCGAACTCGCGGAGGATCTCATCTACGAGCTCGAGAATCATTCGGCGGCTCGCGCCGAGGCTAGCCTCACAGCTGAACATAACGAGGCCGAGGTCAACTCCGATGAGCACGAGCGGCGATTCGACACCGACGAACACACCTCCACCCCCGACGAAGCCACCGGGCCCGACGGGCTCGAGCACCACGCAGAGCAAGGTAGGGAGAACACCCAGTGAGTCTGGATACCAACATCGTGCCAGCGGGTTACCGAGGCCTGGCCGGGGTGCCGCTGTCGATTGAGCCGCTGAAGCGCAAGGACTTCACCAGCGATCAGGAGGTGCGCTGGTGTCCCGGCTGCGGCGACTACGCGGTGCTCTCGGCCTTCCAGGGGTTCATGCCAGAACTGGGGATCAAGCGCGAGAACACCGTCATCATCTCGGGCATCGGCTGCTCCTCACGATTTCCCTACTATGTCGATTCCTACGGGATGCACTCCATCCACGGGCGCGCCCCCGCGATCGCCACCGGCGTCGCGACCGCCCGCGCGGACATCGGCGTCTGGGTCGTCACCGGCGACGGCGACGCGCTCAGCATCGGCGGCAATCACCTCATCCACGCCCTTCGGCGCAACGTGAACTTCACGATCCTGTTGTTCAACAACCGGATCTACGGCCTGACCAAGGGTCAGTATTCGCCGACCTCGGAGGTCGGCAAGGTCACCAAGTCCACCCCGTCGGGCTCGTTGGACGCGCCGTTCAACCCCGTCTCCCTGGCGCTCGGGGCCGAGGCTTCGTTCGTCGCCCGGACCGTCGATTCGGACCGTAAACACCTCACGAGCGTGCTCAAGGCCGCCGCCCAGCATCGCGGTGCGTCGTTCGTCGAGATCTACCAGAACTGCCCGATCTTCAACGACGGCGCCTTCGATGCCCTCAAGGGTCCAGAGAGCGCCAACGCGCTGATCAAGCTCGAGCACGGCCAGCCGATCCTGTTCGGCGCGGACGGTTCCCGCGCCGTCGTGCAGGATCCGGTCAGCGGGGAACTGACGGTCGAAGAGGTGGCCGAGGTTGGCCTGGATCGGGTGCTCGTCCACGACGCCCACCGCGTCGACCCATCCTGGGCCTTCCGGCTCTCCCGCCTCACCGACGCCGGATACCTGCACCGCACCCCGGTGGGCATCTTTCGCGACGTCGAACGCCCCACCTACGACGACCTCGCCCGCGAGCAGATCACCCAAGCGCTGGGTGGGGAGAGCTTGGACGAGACCGCCGACGATGAGGCGCTCCAGGGCCTCGTCAACGGTGCGGACACGTGGATCGTCACCTGAGCCGGCCTGAGTGAGCGATCCCAACGCGGCGTCGACGGCCACCACCGACGCCACCAAAGGCGTGGTCGGCGGCCTGAGCGCCTACGCGCTGTGGGGCTTGTTTCCCCTGTTTTGGCCTCTCGTGGAGCCCGCCGGAGCGGTCGAGTTGTTGGGCCACCGCATCGTGTGGTCCCTGTTGGTGGCCCTGGCGTTGAGTGCGGTGTTGCGCATCCGCTGGTGGCACGCGATCCGCGATCGGCGCGCCCTGCTTTTGTTGGGTGTGGCGTCGGTGGTGATCGCGGTCAACTGGGGCACCTACATCTGGGCCGTTACCAACGGGCGGGTCGTCGAGGCGGCGCTCGGTTACTACATCAACCCGATCCTCTCGATCCTGGCCGGGGTCGTCGCGCTGCGCGAGCGGCTCAGCATCGCCCAGTGGGTGGCCGTCGGCATCGCGTTCACGGCCGTTATCACCTTGACCGTCGAATACGGGCGGCTCCCCTGGGTGGCGTTGACGTTGGCCACCTCGTTCGCCACGTACGGCATCATCAAGAAGACCGTGCGGGTACCGGCCATCTCCTCGCTCACCGTCGAATCGACCTTCTTGCTGATCCCCGCGTTGGGTTACCTGCTGTGGCAGTCCAGCCAGGGTGCTGGCACGTTCGCCCGGCTCGGCCTCCCGCACGATCTGCTGTTGATCACCACGGGGGTGGTGTCGGTGGGCCCGCTGCTGCTGTTCGCCTACGCAGCACCCAAGATCCCGCTCAGCACAATGGGGTTGTTGCAGTACGTCGCCCCGACCATCCAGTTCCTGCTCGGTGTGTTGTATTTCCGCGAGGTGATGTCGGGAGGTCGGTGGGCCGGATTCGCGCTGGTGTGGATCGCCCTGATTATCATCACCGTCGACGGATTGCGCCGGATCCGTCGAAAACCGAAACAGGTTCGTATGCCCGCCTGAGAGCCGTATAGTGACCTGCAATGTCAGGTGGAGGGGGACCTCCGCCGGCAGGTCCAGGCGCCCCGGGGGAGGGCACAAATACTCTGATTGGGGCAGAAGACGATGACCGGAAACAATCCACCACCACCTGGGTCGCAGAACCCGCGGGGCACTCCCCCGGCGGGCGGACAAGGTGGCCCCGGACAAGGCGGCTTCGGGCAGCAGGGTGGCCCCGGCTTCTCTCATCCCGGCGGGCCCCAACAGGGCGGCCCGCAACACGGCGGGCAGTACGGTCAGCCCGGACGCCCCCAACAGCCCCAGGGCCAACAGCCCGGCGGCGGTTACGGCCAGCCCGGCGGCCAGCAGTACGGCGGCCAGCAGTACGGCGGCCAGCAGTACGGCCAGCCAGGCCCCGGCGACCCTTACGGTCGAGGGGGCCCCGGCCAACCGCCGCGTGGACCCGGTGGGCCATCTGGTCCTGGCGGAGCCGGTGGGCCGCAGGGTCAGAGTTCGGGCGGCAACAAGAAGCTGTTCATCGTCTTGGGCTCCGTCCTCGCCGGCATCGTGGCGCTCGCACTCATCGTCGGGTTCGTCGTGCTGCGCGGCGGGGACGATGCTCCGGTCGCTGGAGAGCCGGCTAAAACCGATGGCGGCAGCACAAGCCAGGCTCCCGTGGAGCCGGCCGCCAGGAACGCCTCGGACGCGGTGAAGGGCTACCTCGAGGCGCTCGCGGCGAACAACCCCGAGGCGGCCTTGGGGTTCGCCCAAGAGCAGCCCGCTGAAACGAGCCTGCTCACCGCCGAGGTCCTCCGGGCCTCCACTGACGCCGCGCCCATCACCGAGATCAACGTTCCAGAGGTGACCGATCAGTACGCCTACCAGGTGCCGGCCACCTACAGGATGGGCAGCAAGAAGGTCAGCGAGAAATTCAACGTCAGTAAGCAAGACGACGACACCTACAAGATCACCGACGCGGTAGTCGATGTGGACGTGTCGAGGATCAAGAACACCGACGTGCCGCTGAGCATCAACGGCGTCGAGATCAGCGACGACGAAACCGAGTTGTCCCTCTTTCCAGGCAATTACGCCTTCGCCTCGGGACTGAAGAATCTCGATTACGGCGACTCGGAGTTGCTGATCCAGTCTCCTTCCGATTACGCATCCACCGCCGAGCTGAGGCTCGAGATCACCCCCGAGGGCAAGAAGGCCTTCATCGCCGCCAGCAAGCAGGCGTTGGATAAGTGTCTGAAGCAGAAGAAGCTGGCCCCCTCGGGTTGCCCCAATACGGTCGGGGCGCCCAAGTCGGGGGCGAAGTACAAGAAGGGCAGCATAAAATGGAAGGTCTCGGGCAACCCCTTTAGCGGCATGGATCCGCGCCTGGACTATGACGATCCCTCACTCGCCACGGCGAGCGCGTCGCTGACGTTTCGGTACGAGGCCACGATCACCCAGGATGGCCGATCCGGCAAGAGCAAGGGCAACACCTACGACTACACCAAGTTCGTCGTCGATCTCACCAAGGACGACCCGAACGCGACCTTGGAGTAGGTCGAAGGCCGCCGCCTCCAACCAGCTCGGCCGAGAGTCGGTCACCACATCCTGGTGGCCGACTGCTCGCGTTGGCCGGTCCCCGAGTCGGCATCGGGCCGATTTGGCTACTAGTCTCACCTGGTGACCAAATCCACTGCCCCCGCCCTCGAGCTCGACCATTTCGACGAAAGCGTTCGACCCCAAGACGATCTGTACCGCTTCGTCAACGGGGCTTGGCTGGCTAGCGCGCGGATCCCCGAGGACAAGCCGTTGACCGGGGCCTTCATGGAGTTGCGCGATCGGGCCGAGATCGCCGTCCGCGACATCATCACCGATCTCGGCGAGAACCGTGACCGCGTCAGCGCCGATCCTGAGGCCGACGACAAGGCGCGCATCGCTAACCTGTACGCCTGTTTCATGGACGCCGCGGCGCTCGAGGCGGCCGGGGCGTCGCCCTTGCGACGGCCGCTCGCCGACATCGAGGCGATCTCCTCGGTCAGCGATCTGGTCGGGCACTTCGCCCGAATGATCCGTCGAGGCCTGACCAGCGTCGTCGGCGCCGGGGTCGACGCCGATCCCGGGGATCCGAACAACTACGCGCTCTTCGTCGGCCAATCGGGTCTCGGCCTGCCCGACGAGGAGTACTACCGGACCGAGGAGTACGCCGACATCCGCGCCGCCTACGTGGCCCACATCGAGCGGACCCTGGCGCTGTCTGGCCTCGATCGGGCCGCCGATCAGGCCGCCGCAGTCATGGCCCTGGAAACCCGGATCGCGGCCTGCCACTGGGACAAGGTCGCGACCCGAGACATGCGCAAGATGTACAACCCGACCCCGCTGGGCGACTACGGAGCCGGCACCCTACCGCTGGCGGCGATTTTGGCGGGGGCGGGGATCGAGACCGAGGATCTCGTCGTCATCGATACCCAACCCAGCTATCTTTCCGACGTGGCTGCGCTGCTGACCGAGGATGACCTGGCGGCCTGGAAGGCGTGGGCGCGTTGGCACACCATCTCCGGCATGTCGCCGATGCTGGCCTCGGCCTTCGTCGATGAGCGCTTCGGCTTCTACGGCACCACGCTCTCGGGCACCCCGAAGCTCAAGGAGCGGTGGAAGCGCGGCGTCAGCCTCGTGGAGTCGGTGCTGGGTGAGGCGGTCGGCAAGGTCTACGTCGAGCGACACTTTCCGGTGGCGGCGAAACAGCAGATGGATGAGTTGGTGGCCAACCTCATCGAGGCCTACCGGTTATCCATCATCGACCTGGAGTGGATGAGCGAGGAGACCAAGGCCGAGGCGCTCAATAAGCTCGCCAAGTTCACCCCGAAGATCGGCTACCCCGACCAGTGGCGGGATTACTCGGCGTTGGACATCCGGCCCGGCGACCTCCAGGGCAACGTCGAGCGGGCGACCGCCTTCGAACTGGACTACGAGTTCGCCAAGATCGGCAACCCGGTGTTGGCCCACGAATGGTTCATGACCCCGCAGACGGTGAACGCCTACTATCACCCGCTGCGCAACGAGATCGTGTTCCCGGCCGCGATCTGCCAGCCGCCGTTCTTCAACGTGAACGCCGACGACGCGATCAATTACGGCGGCATCGGCGCGGTGATCGGCCACGAGATCGGTCATGGGTTCGACGATCAAGGTTCCACCTGCGACGGCGACGGCCGGCTGCGGGACTGGTGGACCGATGCGGATCGCACCGCCTTCGAGGAGCGCACGAGCAAGCTCGTCGAGCAGTACGACCGGCTTGAGCCAGCGCAGACCCCCGGGCAGCACGTCAACGGTGAGCTCACGATCGGGGAGAACATCGGCGACCTGGGCGGGTTGTCGATCGCGTTCAAGGCGTGGCGGCTTGCCGTCGCCGATACCGCCGCCGCGACCACCGAGATCGACGGCTACACCCCCGCCCAACGGCTCTTCCTCGGCTGGGCGGCAGTCTGGCAGCAGAAGGCGCGCTTTGAGACCGTCCGTCAACGGTTGGCTACCGATCCGCACTCGCCGCCGGAGTTTCGCTGCAACCAGATCCTGAAGAATCTCGACGAGTTCGTGCACGCCTTCGAGGTCGGTCCAGACGATGACCTGTGGCTCGACCCCGAGGAACGCGTCACCATCTGGTGAGGCTTCTTCCTCCTCCCTGGACCCTTTGGCATGCTGTCTGGATGAGGACCATGCAGTACTACGCGACCGGTGACCTCGCCGAGCTGTACCGGTGGTTCGCCGACGAGTCGGGGCCGACCTCGCCGATCTGGGGCGCCTTGTGTACCTGGATCGCGGAAGAGCCGGAGGCCCTTTCCCTCCTCGAGCGTCTGCCCGGAACCAAGCGGCAACCCAACCTGTTCCTCGGCGCCGTGCGCTACCTGAACGGGCCCACCGCTGGTGGCTCCGCCTTCCTCGGCTGGCTGCGCGCGTGCTGGGACGAGATCGAGACGGTCGTGCTCACCCACGCCACCCAGACCAACGAGCCGGGCCGCTGTGCGGTGTTGTTGCCGTTCCTCGCCGCGCTCCCCCAGCCGCTGGCGCTGATCGAGGTCGGCATGTCGGCCGGGCTGTGCCTGTTCCCCGACCGCTACGCCTACCGTTACCGTTCCAATGCTCGCGAGGTGCTGGCGGGACCGCCGACGGTTGGATGGCGGTTCGAGTGCGAGGTCACCTCGGGCGATCTTGCGGCCCCGTCCGCGATCGACGTCGTCTGGCGAGCCGGGGTCGACCTCAACCCGCTGGATCCCAGCTCTCCCGAGGACGCCCGCTGGCTTCGTTCGCTGATCTGGCCCGGCCAGCCCGAACGCGAGCGGCGGCTCGCCGACGCCCTGAAGATCGCGGCGGCCGAGCCGGTCCATCGGGTCCGCGGCGACCTGGTCGTGGAATTGCCCGGATTGGTAAGCCAGGCCCCGCAAGGGGCTAGCGTGGTCGTCTTCCACACCGCCGTGCTGGCCTATCTGGATCAACTGGCGCGCGAGCGATTCGTGCGGACGGTTTCGAGCCTGGACCTCACCTGGATCTCGAACGAGGGCGTCGACGTGACCCCCGGGGTGGCCGCGCTGCTCCCGGAGTCCGAGCGAGAGGGGCCGGAGTTCGTCCTCGCCGTGGACGGTCGTCCCCTCGCCCGCACCCAACCGCACGGCCGGACCATGCGCTGGCT
>JBBSOW010000012.1:0-51453 GCA_038259365.1 Propionibacteriales bacterium | reverse complement strand
GGTTCGCCCCCGGGTCTGGTTTGGGGAACGCTGGAGTGGCTCGATCTTCGATCTGTTCGAGGAGAATGCGCGCTACTACTCCGCCCTCTTGCCCGTGGTCAGCGACGAGGATCCCATGGCGCTGCTGGATGCGGGCAAGACGCCGCGGCTCCCGGAGATGATGATGCACAACGGCACCGTCTACCGTTGGAATCGCCCGATCTACGACGTGGCCGGCGGTCAACCTCACCTGCGCGTCGAGAACCGGGTGTTGCCGGCCGGTCCGACGATCGCCGACACGATGGCCAACACCGCCTTCTTCGCCGGGTTGGTACGCGGGTTGGCCTCCCAGCCGCGGCCGGTCTGGCGCGACATGAGCTTCCTTGCCGCGGAGGAGAACTTCAACACCTGCACGCGAGACGGAATCTCGGCGCAGGTGTACTGGCCGGGAACGGGGCTGGTACCCGCGAACGAACTCGTGCTGCGCCGACTGTTGCCGATCGCCGCTGCGGGGCTCACCGAGCAGGGGGTGGGCGAGGGCGAGATCTCCCGACTGCTCGGCATCATCGAGCAACGTTGCGTGCTCGGCATCAACGGCGCCACCTGGCAGGTCAACCACGTCGAGGCCCGCGAGAAGGCCGGAGACTCGCGCCCAGAGGCGTTGCGTGGAATGCTCGGTGAATATCTGGAACACATGCACACGAACGAACCGATTCACACGTGGGGGATGACAGATGGCCATAGCGGTCGGATTCGTTGACAAACCGGAGGGCAGGGTCGCCCTCGATACTGCCGTCTCAGAGGCGCGATTGCGCCATCTCGACATCACCGTCGTCGTCGCCGAGGAGCACGATCACGACGTCGTCGAGGCCTTGCTCGCACCCACCGGTGTCGCTTACACGATCCACCGCACGGGTGAGCTGCAGGCCCTACCCGACGCCCTGATGGATCGGGTGAACTCGGATAACGTCGAGTTCATCATCATCGGGCTGCGTCGGCGCTCCCCGGTCGGCAAACTTCTGCTGGGCAGCAACGCCCAACGGATCCTGTTGGACGCTCCCTGCCCCGTCGTCGCCGTGAAGGCCGAATCCGGCGAGTAGTCGTGCGCCCCCTCCACCTCAAGAATGGATGGCGGGTTCGCCTCGTTTGGAACGGCGTGCCAGAATGACTGACAGTGGCTCGCCATTGACAGCAAGGCTGGTTGGTATGCCCTAAAACTGTTCACCGTCGTAATTTGGCTGTTCTGCCGAGAGGTTGTTTGTGTCTTCGCCCTCACACCGTCCCAAGAAGGTTCCCGCCGCTACGGTGGCCGCGAAAGCTGCCGAGGTGAGCGAGGTGACGACGAATGTGCCAGATCAAGAGCCTGCTTCGCGCCCCGCGGCCAAATCAGCCGCCACCCGCAAGCCTCCGGCTAAGAAGACCCCGGCCAAGCGCGCCCCCGCCAAGAAGGCTGCGCCTGCTGACGCCGAGCCGGCGGCCAAGGCCCCCGCCAAGAGGGCGCCCCGCAAAACCGCAGCGAAGAAGGCCGCCGCCAAGCCCAACGATCTCGATTCGGCTACGGTCAGCCAGGCCGTGGAGTCGCTTTCGAAGATTCCGGTCGGTGCGGAAATGAAGGCCGAGCTCGACGGCGATCAGCTGGTGCTCACCGTCGGCGGCAAGAAGCGCAGCCTGGACGATGTCGATGAGTCGAAGTTCGTTCCGGCCACGGTAGCCAAGACCGAAGAGAAGCTGAAGGAAGACGAAGGCTTCTCCCTTTCCGACGCGGACGACGCCGACGAACCCGAGCAGCAGGTCATGGCGGCGGGCGCTACCGCGGACCCCGTCAAGGACTACCTGAAGCAGATCGGCAAGGTGGCGCTGCTGAACGCCGAGCAGGAGGTCGAGCTGGCCAAGCGCATCGAGGCCGGGCTGTTCGCCGATGAGAAGATCACGGACAAGGCCATCAAGGTGCGGCCCAAGGACACCGACGATTTCGGGTGGATCATCGAGGACGGTCGCCGCGCCAAGAATCATCTGCTGGAGGCAAACCTTCGGCTCGTGGTGTCGTTGGCCAAGCGCTACACCGGCCGCGGCATGTTGTTCCTCGACCTCATCCAAGAGGGCAACCTCGGCCTGATCCGTGCGGTCGAGAAGTTCGACTACACCAAGGGTTACAAGTTCTCCACCTACGCGACCTGGTGGATCAAGCAGGCCATCACCCGCGCCATGGCCGATCAGGCCCGCACCATCCGCATCCCGGTCCACATGGTCGAGGTGATCAACAAGCTGGCCCGCGTGCAGCGTCAGATGCTGCAGGATCTCGGCCGCGAACCCACGCCCGAAGAGCTGGCCAAGGAACTCGACATGACCCCCGAGAAGGTCGTCGAGGTGCAGAAGTACGGCCGCGAGCCGATCTCTCTGCACACTCCGCTCGGCGAAGATGGCGATTCCGAGTTCGGCGACCTCATCGAAGACTCCGAGGCCGTCGTGCCCGCCGACGCGGTGAGCTTCACGCTGCTGCAGGAGCAGTTGCACGATGTCCTGGATACCCTCAGCGAGCGCGAGGCCGGTGTGGTCTCCATGCGCTTCGGCCTCACCGACGGCCAGCCCAAGACGCTCGACGAGATCGGCAAGGTTTACGGGGTCACCCGCGAGCGGATCCGCCAGATCGAGTCCAAGACCATGTCCAAGCTGCGTCACCCGTCTCGCTCCCAGGTCCTGCGGGACTACCTCGACTGAGATTGCAGCACCGGCCTGGTTTAGCCACGTCTTGTGGGCGCCCGTCAGTCAGCTCAAAAAGATGCTGTCCATGTGCCACACCACTGCTTCCTTGGCCGGTCGGTCTCTGGGCGCTGCTGGCACTGCGATCACGGAGCCAGCCCGGTCGTAGAATTCCTGTCCGTTGCCCCAATCCGCGCGCAGCCGACGGCTGACCTGGAGCCGATAACCATCGTCCAAGCCGAGATATCCTCGGTCGAATAGGGTGTGAACGTCGGATCTGAGAAGCAGACCGTTGTCGACCCGATGATGGCCTTCAAGCGCAACTGGTCGGATGTGGGCCGCTTCGAGGGTCGGCTCGATCCTGGTGCCAGTGATCGCGCACCGCCGGAAGTATGAGGTCAACACCAGCCCCTTGAACGCCTGTTGGCCGAGTCGGGGGAGGGTGAGCGCGGGTAGACCTCTTGTGGATCCCAGATCCGTGGATCCATAGGAGTCAGAGAAGCGGATATCCGCACGCTGGAACATGAGATCGAGACGTTGTTCGATCTCGGGTGAATCAGTCAGTTCGTAGCCCTTGTAGCGAACGATGTGCTTTGAAAAATCCGATGGGGCCTCGACGACTTCCGTCGACCCGGTGAAGAAGATGCCGCGGAGCAGTACACAGCCGATCGTGTTGGTGATCGCAGCTTCCGTCTTGTAGTAGCGGCCGACCGCGGCGCGCATCTCTTCAATGGTCGCGGCTCCGTTTCCTTCGCCGAACAATTCCCAAGCTTCAGCAATGCTGAGCTGGGTGAATCCGGGCGAAAAAACCGCCGCCCACAAGCTGATTCTGGGGCCAGTGAGTTTTGAATAGGAACGGTTCGCCAGGGTTTAGGGCCCTAAAGCTGGTGGCTGAGGGGGTCCAAAAGTTGGCCTCTGAAAGGTATGGCCGGTCGCGCAGAAACGTCGCCCAACTATTGTCGGTGACCCCTACGACCACTTTCATGCCGAAAGAGTAGCTCGCTGTCTTACCGCCACATCACTGGGGCATCAGGCGAGGATCTGATACGCCGAAGCAAGTGGCGACAGAAGACGGTCTATGCAGAGCAGCGCCAATCCTCTTCGGCTACGTCGTCTAGGCCGATGGCCAGCTGTTCGAGCACGTCATCGGGCAGCGACTCGTCGACGAGGGCGCAACTGGGCAGGGCGACTTGTCCAGTCGTGGTGTGCGTGTAGCCGTTGGTGACCTCGTATTCGAAGCCAAGGCCGGAGCGCCAGCGGTAGGTTCCTGGTTCGGGTTGGCTGAGTTGCCATCTCCCGTGAGTTTTGGCCCGGTGTTCCCGCCGTCCAAGGGGACCCAGGTTGGACGGCCGAGTTTGGCCCGGTGGGCCGCTGGCTCGGTAGGGGGTGGTGTGGTCGAGGTCGGCGTGGACCGAGCGGGTGGTGGAGAAGGGGAACACCGAGAACGGTTCGCGGATGTGGAGTTGGGTGCGGATCCGGTCGGGGATTTCGTAGGCGTCGGCGGCCGGGTCGCCGGCGAGGTCGAGCACCGGCAAGAGCCGGACCCTGTCATGGGCCAACAGATCGCGGACCTGGTCCAGCAGCAGCGGCCCGATGGCGTCCTCGCGGGCCACCCCTTTCCCCGAGACGCGCCCCGAGCCGAGCCCCGTCTCGACATCGTCTCCACCGCCGAGGGATTCGCGGGCCACCCCGCGCCCCGAGCCGGCCCCAGTCTTCAGATCCCCTCCACGGCCGAGGGATTCGCGGTCCACGTGGACCACCACGGTGGCCTCGGGCCGAGGCAGGGTGCCGCGCTCGGTGGGCCGGGCCAGCTCGCCCAAGGCCTCGGAGCGCAGCTGCGGCAACGACTCCGGCCGGCCTTCGAGGACCATGGCGTGGGCGATGGAATCGATCGCGTTCTTCAGGCTGAGGGCGTCGGCGGTGTTCATCCGCGCCACCAGGGTGGAGGAGCCGTCCCCGTCGTGGCGGATGGCGACGAACCGGTCGGCTTTGCGTTCGGCCGCGCGTTGGGCCGCTAAGGCCTGATCGGCGGCCACGATCAACCCCTCGGTGCGGCGCAGGATCCGCTGCCACGGCAGTCGGCCCCACGCCGATTCCAGCCGCCGGTCCACCACCACGGCCGCTTCCAGACCGAGGCCGGCTTCGGCGCAGCGGGCGGCGATCTTGCGGGCCTGCCACACCGCGACCTCGCCGCGGCCCATGGCCGCCAACAACCGGGGGTGGCGGTGGCGCAGATTCAGCACGTCGCGGATCAGCGCCCACGCCGTCGCTTCCCCGACCTTCAGCATGGCCGCCAGCTCGGGGTGAGGAACTCGGCGAACTTCGGGGTACCGTCTGCGCCCGAGTCGACCAACCGCTCCCCACCGGTCAACTGGACCGGGCCGAGCGTGCCGGAGGCGTCGACCAGGTCGGCGACCAGGTGCACCTTGCGTACCTCCGCACGAGATATCGTCGCGACGGCTTCCAGCAGCTCGTCGGCGATCCCGCGAATCGTTCCCTCCATGAATCTAGTCAATCAGGCACCTCCGACAATTTCTGCCATGGCAGACTCGGATCATGGCTTGGGAGACGCACCCGGTCACTCCGGACCGGTTCGAGGATTTCGCTGATGTGATCAACAAAAATCGGCGAAGGACGCATTGCTGGTGTCTGTCTCACCGCCTGTCGGCGGCCGAGATCGACGAACTCGGGGGCGGTAACCGCGAGCAGGCGATGCGCAGCCTGTGCGAGCGGGAGCATCCTCCCGGCGTGGTCACCTACCTTGACGGCACGGCGGTCGGCTGGTGCAACATCGGTCCCCGCTCGGAGATCACCCGGCTCGTCCGCTCGAAGGTGATCAGGCCCGTCGACGAGGTGCCCGTGTGGAGCATCGTCTGTGTGGTGGTCCGCAGCGGACACCGCAGGCGGGGCGTCACTGAGCACCTGATCCGGGGAGCGGTGGACTACGCGGCCGCGAACGGAGCCCCAGCGGTGGAGGCGCACCCGGTGGATCCCGAGTCCCGAATGGATCTCACCATGGCCTTCGTGGGCACCAAATCGATGTTCGACAGGTGCGGGTTCAGCGTGATCGGCACCACGGGCGCCACGGCGAGCGGGATGCCGCGATTGACTATGCGACGCGATCTCGGCGGAGGGTAACGGTGACACCGATGCCGGCGGGCTCGACGATCCAGTCGACGTCGTCGAGGGTGTCGACCACCAGATCGGCGTCCAGCCGCTCAGCCGGTAGCGACGTGGCGACAGCGAGGGTGGCGCAGCCGGCCCGGCGGGCGCCGAGCAAGCCCTTGGGGGCGTCCTCGACGACCAGACAGTCGGACGGATCGACGCCGAGGCGCTGCGCAGCGAGCAGGAAAGGGTCAGGGGAGGGCTTCCCGTTTTCGACGTCGTCGAAGGTGATGAAGGTGCCGGGGCGGTCCAGGCGCGCCGCCGCGATGCGCCGGGTGGCGACGCGGTGGCTTCCCGACGTGGCGATGGCCACGCGGTCCTTGGGCAGGATCGCCAACGCGCGGGCGGCGCCGGGCAGGGCAGTGATCCCCTCCATGGTCGTCTCTTCCAGCTCGTGCACCGATGCGAGAGCCGCAGCCATCTCCGGACCCGGGATCAAGGCCCCGACGATATCTTCCGCCGGGGTACCCTCCATTCCCTGTAGATCCTCCGCGGTCAGGTTGAAGCGAACCGCCCAGGCCGTATAGGCCGCCGCGAGCGCGGGGGCGGAATCGATGAGGGTCTGATCCAGATCGAAGATGACGGCGGCAAAGCGGCGTCCGCTGAGGGTGCTCACCGCCCAACGCTGTCATGGCGGCCGGGTCGGGCCAAAATCCCGACCGCGAGCTAGGCTGAGCGGCGTGGAGTTCACTGTGGCCGAGCAACTGGCCGTCCTGGCGATCAAGCCCGGCGGTGGTTGGGCGATCAGCGAAAGCCGGCTGCGCACGGTGCTGGCGGCGGGGGCCATCGGCGAACTCGTCGTCGGCGGCGAGATCGACGTGGTCGACGGCGTGGTGCAGACGGTGGACGCGGCCTCCTCGGCCTTCCTGGAAGACATCCAAGCCAAAATCGATGGCCTGCCGATCGCCACCAACCAGGTGCTGGCCGCCAGCGGAGGCAAGACCACGCTGAACGCGGTGTACCGGCGGTTGGCCGACCGTGCGCTGGTGGAGCAGGAGAAGGGTTGGTTTGCCCGTTGGCGGCTAACCTCCCAACGCGATGGCGGATCCGACGGTGTTGACGACTCGGCCCGGGATATCGCCCCTGGCCTGCGGGCCGTGCTCATCGCGGGAGAGCAGACTCCGCGGGACCGGATGACGGCTCAGCTACTCGACGCCGCCCGCCTCCTGGGTTGGTTGAAGATTCCCCGCTCCGAGCTAGACGCCGCCCGGGAGTCCCTACGCCCCCGGCCGTGGATCGCCGAGGCGTTACAGCGCCGGTTGGCCACCCAATCCTTCCGGCTCTGACTCCCCCGTTCGGACACCCGGAATAGCGGGGCAGATCGGGGGCGTTGAACCAGACGTGAGTATTGCGCTATCTATCCTCGATCTAGCCGTGGTGTCGGCTGGAGAAACCTCGGCCGACGCCCTGCAACGCACCCTCGCCACGGCGCAAGGCGCCGAGGCGGCGGGCTTTGCGCGCTTTTGGGTGGCCGAGCACCACAACATGCCAGCCGTCGCCTCGACGAGCCCGCCCGTACTGCTGGCGGCCATCGGGGCGGCGACGAGCTCGATCCGCGTTGGATCTGGCGGGGTGATGCTGCCCAACCATGCCCCCTACGTCGTGGCCGAGCAGTTCGCCATGCTGGAGGCCCTCTATCCCGGGCGGGTCGATCTGGGCCTTGGGCGTGCTCCGGGCACCGATCAGCGCACCGCGCAGGCTCTGCGCCGCGGCGCGGCGGGACACGGGGCCGCGGGACAAGGCGTTGACGCCTTTCCGCGGGAGGTGTTGGAGTTGCTGGCGTGGTCGGGCGATGATCGGCTCGAGGCCTCCCTTGCCCGGCACCTGTCCGCGACCCCGAACGCGACCGGTCACCCGGATCTGTGGCTCCTGGGTTCCAGCGGCTACTCGGCGCAGTTGGCCGGCCTGCTCGGCCTGCGCTACTGCTACGCCCACCACTTCGGCGCCATGGACGAGGTCGAGGTGATGGACGCCTACCGGAGCCGTTTCCAACCCTCCGCGAGCCTGGCAAAGCCCTACGCCATGCTGTGCACGTCCGCCATCGCGAGCGACAGCGCCGAGCACGCGCGCTACCTGGCCGCCCCGGGAAAGGTGATGGCCCTCGGCCTGCGCTCGGGCAACCTGCAGCCGATCGTCAGCCCGGCGGAGGCCAACCAGCGCGGGTTCAGCGAGACCGAGGAGCAGATCTTACGGCAGCTGCCGGCCACGAAATTCGTTGGCGAGACCGACGAGGTGGTCGAGGGGCTGCGCGATCTGGTGGAGCGCACCGGTGTCCAGGAGTTGATGCTCACCGCGACCACCCATTGCTCCCAGGACACGATGGCGTCGATGCGCGGCATTGCCGAGCGGTGGGGGAGCGCCCCCGTAGGCGCTTCGGCGTAACTACCGTTCGCAACTACTGCTCGCTGAAGGTCTGGTAGACCTCGCGGGGCGCGGACCTGACCAGCGCGCTATCGACGGACGCGGCGAGATCGAGCCTGTCCCGCAGGTTGATGCGGTAGGTGCTGGGCTGGCGTCGCGAACTCAGCCTGCCCGCCTGCGGATGAGCTTGTCGAAAGCGATCCGAATCACGAGCGATGAGCTCCAAGCGCGCCTGCACTCGGGGAGCGCCGGCCGCCATCGAGCGGCGCGTGTGGCGCACGATGATCACGCCCGCGACGACGATTTCCTCCCACGTCGCCGATAACTCAGGAGACGAGAGCTCGATACCGGTACGGTCGATACGCAGGACGGGGGAGCGGAGCAACCCGGGGGCCACGGTCAACCCCAGAAGAGCGATGATGAGGGCGCCGATCTGCATGACCGGGAAGGGCAACAGCTCACCTATCCCGATACTCGGCGCGAGGACCAAGACCAGGCAGCAACCGATGCCCAGCAGGTGGATCACCTTCGTGCTGACGGGGTGAGATAACACGATGCCACCCGACGGATCGGTGCGCGCGGTGCTCGACGACTCGGCCATACGCCCAGTATGGCAAAGCCTCCCGCGCCCAGACCTGCACCTGACGAAGGCCAAGGCGCAAAATAGGGGCCCACCCGAGGAAGGTGGACCCCTACTGCACGGTCGAAGACTAGGGAATATGGGTTAGACGAGCTTGCTGGTCTCGTCCTGGATCTTGAGGGCAACCTGCTTGAGGCGATCCTCGTGGGCCCGCGCGTGGTGAGCGCAGAACAGAAGGTCGTGGCCGTTGGCGAGGGTGACTCGCAGGTAGGCCTGAGCGCCGCAGCGGTCGCAGCGGTCGGCTGCGGTCAACGCGGCTTCGTCGATCACGGAAGTGGTCACGGGTAGGCCTCTCTATCTCTGGTGGGTACATCACCTTCAACCTGCTGGCTTCGGCTTTTGTTCCCGAGTAAGCACGAGCGTACCCGCTCCTCACCCGGGGAAGAGAGCAAATGCGCTGAAGTCGCACCGGTGTGCGGAGTTTGTTCCCGAATCGTAAGCATTCCAGGGGTAACCTCGCACTCGTGCCCACCGATACCACCCCCACCAACGCCAGATCCGCCCGAGCCGCCACGACACCGGCCAAGCCCGCCGAGAGCCGCGACTACGAGGCGCGGCACCTGCTCGTCCTCGAGGGGCTGGAGGCGGTGCGGAAGCGACCGGCGATGTACATCGGCTCCACCGATACCCGCGGGCTCATGCACTGCTTGTGGGAGATCATCGACAACGCCGTCGACGAGGCGCTGAACGGCCACGGCACCCACATCGATGTGATTCTGCGCGCCGACGGAGGCGTGCACGTGAGCGATCAGGCCCGCGGCATCCCCGTCGACGTGGAACCGCGTACGGGCCTGAGCGGCGTCGAAGTCGTGTTCACCAAGCTGCACGCCGGCGGTAAGTTCGGCGCTGGCTCCTACAACGCCACGGGTGGCCTGCACGGCGTGGGGGCGTCGGTGGTCAACGCGCTCTCGGCGCGCCTCGACGTCGAGGTCGATCGGGCCTCCGCGACGTGGGGGATGTCGTTTCGCCACGGCGTCCCGGGCACGTTCGACGGTCCCGGGCCGAAGGCCAAGTTCACCCCCGGAGGGCAGCTGGCCAAGCTCGGTCGGGCCAAGCGAGGCAAGACGGGCACCCGGGTCACGTTTTGGCCCGACCGCCAGATCTTCACCGCCGACGCCGGCCTCGACCTATCCGCGCTCAACTCCCGGGCCCGCCAGACCAGCTTCCTCGTGCCCGGGCTCGGGCTGACCATCCGCGACGAGCGCACCGCCGAGGTGTCGGCGGAGACCCACCTCCACGACGGCGGCATCTCCGAGTTCTGCGAGTACCTCGCCCCCGATCCGCCGCTGACCGACGTCATCCGGCTCACCGGCGAGGACTGGTTCACCGAAACCGTGCCGATGCTCGACGACGAGGGATCGCTGACCCCCGCCGACGTCGAGCGTCATATCGGCATCGACATCGCCCTGCGCTGGGGGACCGGCTACGACGTCACCACCCGCAGCTTCGTGAACATCATCGCCACCCCGAAGGGCGGCACCCACGTCTCCGGGTACGAGCGGGCGCTGACCAAGACGATCAGCAAGGTGCTCGAAGGAACGAGGCTGCTGAAAAACAGTGAAGAGGTCAGCAAGGAGGACGCTCTCGAGGGCCTGACCTCCGTGGTGACCGTGCGGCTCGCCGAACCCCAGTTCGAGGGACAGACCAAGGAGGTGCTGGGCACCCCGGTGGCCTCACGCATCGTGGCCAAGGTGGTGGAGCGGGAGCTCGCCGCCTTCCTCACCTCGCCCAAGGCCGGCGTGAAGGCCCAGGCCCGCACCGTGCTGGAGAAGGTGGTCTCCGCCTCGCGAACCCGCGTGCAGGCCCGCGCCCACAAGGAGGCGACGCGCCGCAAGAACGCCCTGGAATCCTCGTCCCTGCCGACGAAGTTGGCGGACTGCCGCAGCACCGACGGGGAGCGCACCGAGCTGTTCATCGTCGAGGGCGATTCGGCCATGGGCACCGCCAAGCTGGCCAGGGATTCGGAGTTCCAGGCGCTGCTGCCGATCCGCGGCAAGATCCTCAACGTGCAGCGGGCCTCGGTGGGAGACATGCTCAAGAACGCCGAGTGCGCCTCGATCATCCAGGTGGTGGGCGCCGGCAGCGGCCGCAGCTTCGACATCGACGCCGCCCGTTACGGCAAGATCATCTTCATGGCCGACGCCGATTCCGACGGCGCCCACATCCGCTGCCTGCTGGCCACGTTGTTCTTCCGCTACATGCGTCCTTTGGTGGAACAGGGGCGGATGTACACGGCCGTGCCGCCGCTGCACCGCTTCGAGTTGATCAACCCGAAGAAGGGCTACGGCAAGTACATCTACACCTACTCCGACGCCGAATATCAGCGCAAGGCGGCCGAGTTGACCAAGCGCGGGCAGAACTTCAAGGAGCCGCAGCGCTACAAGGGCCTAGGCGAGATGGACGCCGATCAGCTCGCCGAGACCACGATGAACCCGCGGCACCGGCTGCTGCGGCGCATCACGTTCGACGAGGTCGAGGCCGCCGAGAAGACCTTCGAGATCCTCATGGGCAACGACGTCGCCCCGCGCAAGGAGTTCATCGTCGACGGGGCCTACCGGCTGGACGCCGAACGCATCGACGCCTAGGCGCAACTTGTCGGAGATTCAGAGATGTTGGGTGAGCTGGCCGGTGTCGACATCGTAGAGGAAACCCCCGACCTCGGCGCGATGCCCCATGAGGGGATGGGTGCGCAGAAGTTCCACGTCGTAGTGGAGGCCGGCCGTTTGGTCCGGAGTGGAACCCAAGACCATGCCCGAGATGTCGGTGCCCGTGGCCCCCTTCACCTTGGCGGCCAGGCTCGCGTCGTCGCCGCTGCCCATCGCGCAGCGGGTGTGCGGAACGACCATGATCCGGCTCACCTGTAACAGGTGGACGCTGAGAATGCAGCCGGTCAGGACGTCGGTGGTGACCCGCCCGCCTGGGCTGCGCAGGATCTTGGCGTCGCCGATCCGTAATCCCAACATCGATAGCGGTTCGATTCGCGAGTCCATGCAGGTGACGATGGCGACCCCCGCGTTGGCGATGCCGTCGAAACCTCCGTCGCGGAACTGATCGGCGTAGTGGAGGTTGGCCTGGAGGAGATCATCGAAGCTCACCGACCAAGGATAACGGCGGGAGAGGGTTCCCCGGTTTCAACCGGCCTGAAGTAGGCAAAGTCCGGCGAATCCGGTTTCTCGTCGGCGGGGAAGCTTAAGCCGCTCGGAGCGGTCTCCGTGTAGTACAAGGTGGGTGTAGTCGAGGGCAAAGGAGGTGTGCAGCAGGGATTATGAGGAACGTGTCGCGCTTACGTCCGCGAGCCGACGGCGGCGATGGGCTGCCGGGCGGGGGTGCCGGAGCCGTCGCGTCGACCGGTGGCCGGGGGAAGGTCGACGGGGGCGCCGCTGGCGGCGGCCGCGGCGGGATCGGGGCCGACCCAGCCGAGCGACAAGACGTCCTCCCCGGCGAGGAAGCGGTGACAGCGCACGCCACCGGTGCCGCGGCCCTTGGCCGGGTATTCCGCGAGTGGGGTCAGCTTCACCGAGCCGGAGTCGGTGCCGGGCAGCGCGGACGAGGATCCCGAGACGGTCACCACGACGGCCTCGGCCGGGGTGACGCCGAACCAGATGGCGCGTTGCTTGGGCGCCAGCTTGACCCCGGCGATGCCGCCGCCGGCCCGGCCCTGGGGACGAACCCCGGCGGCCGGGAAGTGCAGCAACTGGGCGTCGGAGGTGACGAAGGCGACGTCCATGGCGTCCACGTCGTCGGAGTCGAGCTCGACCGCCCCGACCAGCTCGTCGCGGTCATCGAGGCGGATGATCTCCCAGGAGTCCTTGTTGACCTGCTCGGGATTGACCCGTTTCACCACACCCCCGGCGGTGCCGACCGCGAGCCCGAGCGAATCGGGCGCGAGCGTGGTGAGGCAGAGGATCCGCTCGTCCTTCTCCAGCGACATCAGTTCGCTGGCCTGGACCCCGCCCTGCAGGTTGGGGGCGTTCGCGGTGTTGGGCACCGTCGGCAGATCGAGCGCGTTGACCCGGATCAGGCGGCCGGCGCTGGTGACGACGCCGAAATCGCCGCGGGCGGTGGCGGCGATGGTGGAGACGATGACGTCGTGGTTGCTGCGCCCGCCGCCGGTCGAGAGCGGCTCGTCAGTGCTCGTGCGGGCCAACAGGCCGGTGGAGGACAAGAGCGCCCAGCAAGGGTCGTCGGCTACCTCGAGCGGGGCGGCCGAGGTCGCGACCCCCGACGAGGCCAGCAGGACCGTTCGCCGGGGGGTGCCGAACTTCTTGGCCACCTCGGACAGCTCGGCGGCCACCAGCTGGCGGAGCCTGGCCTCGGAGTCGACGATCTCGTTCAGCTCGGCGATCCGCTTCAGCAGCGCCTCGCGCTCGGATTCCAGCTCGAGGCGGGAGAACTTGGTGAGCCGACGCAGCTGCATGTCCAAGATGTAGTTGGTCTGGACCTCGGTGAGATCGAACACCTCGGTGAGCTTCGCCCGCGCGGCGGCGACGTCGTCGGCGCCGCGGATGATCGCGATGACGTCGTCGATGTCGAGGATGGCGATCAGCAGGCCGTCCACCAGGTGCAGGCGATCCACCGCCTTGTCGCGGTCGAACACGGTACGACGCAGCGTGACGTCGAGGCGGTGCTCGAGGTAAACGGTCAACATCTCGTGCAGGGTGAGGGTTCGCGGTTGGCCCTCGACCAGGGCGACGGCGTTGATGGAGAAGGAGTCCTCGAGCTTGGTCAGCCTGTACAGCTGCTCCAGCAGGGCCTCGGGGTGGAAGCCGTTCTTGGCCTCGATGACCAGCCGGGTGCCGTGGGCCAGATCGGTGAGGTCCTTGACGTCCGCAATGCCCTGCAGCTTCTTGGACTGCACGAGATTCTTGATCTGCTCGATCACCTTCTCCGGGCCCACCGTGTAGGGCAGTTCGGTGATGACGATGCCCTTGCGGCGCGGCGAGGTCTGCTCGATGCGCGCGGTGGCACGGATCTTGAACGAGCCCTTGCCTCCCGCGTAAGCGTCGGCGACGCCGTCGAGGCCGATGATCTTGCCGCCGGTGGGCAGATCCGGGCCCGGGATGAAGCGCATCAGGGTGTCGAGGGTGGCTTTGGGGTGGTTCAGCAGGTGCTTGAGCGCCTGGACCACCTCGACGAGGTTGTGCGGGGCGATATTGGTCGCCATGCCCACGGCGATGCCCGTCGTGCCGTTGACCAGCAGGTTCGGAAAGGCCGCCGGCAAGACGCTGGGCTCGGATTCCTTGCCGTCGTAGTTGGCGCGGAAGTCGACGGTGTTCTGGTCCAGCTCGGCCGTCATGGCGAGCGCCGCGGGGGCCATCCGGCATTCGGTATAACGCATCGCGGCGGGGCCAGAATCCGGCGAGCCGAAGTTGCCGTGCCCGTCCACCAGGCGCAACCGCATCGTCCAGGGCTGGGCGGTGCGCACGAGGGCGTCATAGATCGCGCTATCACCGTGCGGGTGATACAGGCCCATGACCTGACCGACGACGCGGGCGCACTTCACGTGGCTGCGGTCCGGGCGCAACCCCATGTCGTCCATGGCGTAGAGGATGCGGCGCTGCACGGGCTTGAGGCCGTCGCGGGCATCGGGCAGCGCGCGGGCGTAGATGACCGAGTACGCGTACTCCAAGAAGCTGGACTGCATCTCCGCGGACACGTCGACGTCGAGGATGCGCTCGACGATCTCCTCGTCCTCGACAGGCGTTGTTTTGCGTCGCGCCATGCTCTGCTGTTGCTCCCAAGTGACTCAAAGGTGATCTCACCACCGCGCGGTGGCTAGTTGAGTGTCGCCGGTGCGGGCGCCGATGTGGCTCAAGGCACGCCCACCGGGTCGGAGTTACTCGGGCGCTGAGCTACGGGCCCGGCTCGTGCCGCGCGGCGTAGGCGTCGAGGCGGGGCTGAATGATGTCGCCCAGGCTGTAACCCTCGGGGGCGCTGAGAACCGGCACCGGTTGTAGCTCGGGATTCGTGATCGCCTCGTCGTTGAGGCTGAGCGGGCTGCCATGGGCCAGCACCTGCTCGGTGGGGGTGAGCTGACGGATGGCGATCATCGCGACGCGGTCGGGATGGTTCTGGGCGAACGTGGTGTAGATCGTCGGATCGTGCTGGCCGTCGTCGCCGACGAGCATCCAGCAGATTCGCGGAAAGTCCCGGGCGAGCTGCTCCAGCGCCACCCGCTTGTGGTCTTGGCCGCTGCGGAACCAACCGGTGTTGGTGGGGCCCCAATCGGTGAGCAGCATCGGGCCGACGGGGTAGCGGTGATGGCGCAGGAAGCGGCCCAGGGTCGGGGCGGTATTCCAGGCCCCGGTGGAGACGTAGAAGACGGGCGCTCCCTCGAACTGACCCTGCAGGTTACGGTAGAGCTCGGACATGCCGGGCACCGCCGTGCGGGCCGTCTCCTCCAAGACGAACGTGTTCCAGGCCGCGATGAAGGGCCGCGGCAGGGACGTGGTGATGATGGTGTCGTCGATGTCGGACACGAGCCCGAAGTGCTGGTCGGCGGCGATGATGTTCACATCGACGGTCAGAGATTCGCCGTTCTTGGGCCGGATCTGGACCTGGCGCCAGCCGACGTCGAGGCCGTGATTTTCGATGCGGACGTCGAGGTAGCCGCCGCGATCGGCGGTCACCGGGTAGTCGTGGCCGTCCACGGTCACGACGGCCTCGCCGTTGACCAGCGGCACGTTGAAGAAGTTGCGCCATCCGCGGCGGGCGATCAGCTTGGTGAGGAACTGGCTCTCCAGCCGCGAGGGTTGCGGGCTCAGCACCACTCGGCCCAGCACCCGGACGAAATCGTTGCTGCCGTAGCCGACGTAACCGTAGGCCGCCTCCCGCCAGCTGTATCTGCCCGAGAGCAGCTTGTTCAAGAACGTGTTGAACCGCTGCTCGAGCCGGGCGGCGAAGAAGGGGCGGGAGGCCATGGTCTCGACCTTAACCGATAACGGGTGTCGAGACGGTCACGGTTTGGCCGGATTGGGGGTCACACCGCACCGCGCGTCAGAGGCCGAAATCGCTCGCCCAGAACTCCCCGTCGAGCCGGCCGGCGCGGGTCTCACCGCCGTCGACGGCGTCGGGTCGATCCTCTTGGGCGCGCAGCTCGACCCGCCGGATCTTGCCCGAGATCGTCTTGGGGAGCTCACCGAACTGGAGCCGCTTGATGCGCTTGTACGGAGCCAGGTGCTCGCGAGAGTAGGCCAGCAGCTCGCGGGCGGTGTCCTCGGTCGGCTCGTACCCGCCGGCCAGGACGACGTAGGCCTTGGGGACGGCCAACCGCAGCGGATCGGGGGAGGGGACGACCGCGACCTCGGCCACGCCGGGATGTTCGATGAGGACGGACTCCAGCTCGAACGGCGAGATCCGGTAGTCGCTGGCCTTGAACACATCATCTGCTCGGCCGACGAAGGTGAGGTAACCCTCGTCGTCGCGGCTCACGACATCACCGGTGTGGAAGTAACCGTCGTGGGTGGAATCGGCGATCAGCTCGGTGTCGAAGGTGTCGGCGTCGTCCTTGTAACCGGACATGAGCGGTAGGGGAGCCGGGTTCAGCCGCAGGCACAACTCGCCGTCGGTCTCGCTGAGTTGGCCCGTGCCCGGGTCGATGAGCACCACGGGATAACCGGGCATCGGGCGCCCCATCGAACCGTCCTTGATGGCACTGCCGGGGGTGTTGCCCACCGAGCACGTCATCTCGGTCTGGCCGTAGCCGTCGCGGATGCTCAGACCCCAGGCGCGCCGGACCGTGGAGATCACCTCGGGATTCAACGGCTCCCCGGCGGAGAGGCATTCGCGCAGGCTCACCTTCGTGGCGCCGAGGTCGGCCTGGACGAGCATCCGCCACACCGTCGGGGGCGCACAGAACGTCGTCACCTCCGCCTTCGAGAGCACCCGTAGCAGGCTCGCGGCATCGAAGCGGGGGTAGGTGAAGACGAGCACCGTAGCCCCGGCCAGCCAGGGGCCGAACAGGTTCGACCAGGCGTGCTTGGCCCAGCCGGGAGAGGAGATGTTGAGATGCACGTCGCCGGGTTGCACACCCAGCCAGTACATCGTCGAGAGGTGTCCGATCGGGTACGAGGTGGCGGTGTGCTCGACGAGCTTGGGCTTGGCGGTCGTGCCGGAGGTGAAGTAGAGCAGCAGCTGGTCGCTGGCCCTCGAGACGCCCGGAAAATCCGCCGGCCGCTCGGCGAAGGGCGCGATGTCGTAGCTCACCCAACCCTCGGGCGGCACCGGATCGGCCGCCTCGTCGGCGAAGACCGCGGCCTTGCCGAACTCGGGGCTCACCCCCGCGAACTTGTCCGCGTCCTCGGCGTGGGCGATCAGCAGCCTGACCCGGCCACGCTCGACCCGATCCGCGATGTCGCTGGGGGCCAGCTGGGGGGTCGCCGGAATGGTCACCGCACCGAGACGGATGGCGCCCAGCATGATGTCCCATAGCGGCAGGCAGTTGCCGAGCGCGAGCAGGAGCCGATCCCCGCGGCCGATTCCCCGCTCCCGCAGCCAGTGCGCGGCGGCGGTCGAACGGGCGGCGAGCTCGGAGAAGGAAACTCGCACACCGGGGCTGTCGGGAGCGTCGACGAGCCACAGCGCGGTGGCGTCGGGCTGTTCGGCGGCCAGGCCGTCGAACCAGTCGGTGACGAAGTTGAAGGTGTCCAGCTCGGGCCACCGAAAGGAGGCGACCGCGCTCGGGTAATCCTCTCGGTGGCGCAACAACAGGTCTCGGGCCGCACGCAGCGCCGGAGGTCCAGCCTGGGAGATGCTCATGCTCCATCGTGCCATGGCGCAGCTCGGGATCGTCGCGGTGGCCGGGCTCTCCTCGGCGCCCCCGGCAACAACTAGGCTGGCGCCGTGAGCGAACCAGAGCTTCCGCCGGGTTACCCGAAGGCGTGGGAGGCCGACGTTCTCATGTCCGACGGCGGCACGGCGCGCCTGCGGCCCATCACGCCCAGCGACCGGGAACTGCTGGTGGAGTTCTACACCCGGGTCTCCCCCGAGTCGAAGTTCCTGCGCTTCTTCGCCCCCTATCCCCGGCTCAGCGACCGAGATCTCGCGCGCTTCACCGAGGTGGATTATGTCGACCGCGTGGCCCTGATCCTCACTATCGCGGGCCGGATGGTCGCCGTCGGGCGCTACGACCGAGCGGAGGACGACGAGGCCGAGGTCGCCTTCTTGGTGGAGGACTCCCAGCAGGGCCGGGGGGCCGGCCAGCTGCTGCTGGAACACCTCGCCCAGGCCGCCCGGGAGCGCGGTATCACCCGCTTCCTGGCCGATGTGCTGCCCCAGAACCGCAAGATGGCCCAGGTGTTCTCCGACGCCGGCTTCAAGGTCGCCAAACAGTACGAAGACGGCATCGTCTTGGTGGAGTTCCCCATCCTGCCCACCGACACCTCCGTCGGGGTGATGCTACGCCGGGAACACCGGGCCGAGGCCAGCTCGATCCGGCGGCTGTTGACGCCCAAACGGGTGCTGCTGTACGGGCCGGAGGAGCGGATCCGGCGGATCTCGGATTCCCTGGTGAGCGGTGGCTTCAGCGGTGAGCTGATTATGGTCGGCGTCGGCGCCGGCGAGCAGCCCGACGCAGAGCAGAACCGCGGCGTCGAGTACGCAGACACGATCGCCGCCGTCGAGGGTGAGATCGATCTCGCCGTCGTCGCGGTCGAATTCGACGAGCTGGCGGGCATCGTGATCGATGTCGCCAACAAGTTGGCCCACGGGATCCTGGTCTTGGCGGGCGATGGGGCCAGCGAGGCAGACGCCCGGCGATTGGTGGGGCTGGCGCGCTCCTACGGGCTGCGCGCGCTGGGCCCCGACGCCCTCGGTCTGATCAACCTCGAGGCGGGAATGTCGCTGAACGCCAGCCCCGCGCCGCTGCCCCGCCCGGGTCGGGTGGGCATCTTCTGCCAGTCCGCCGCGGTCGGGGTCATGCAGCTCGCGACCGCGCTGCGCACGCACGTGGGCGTCTCCCAGTTCGTGTCGACCGGCACGCTCGCCGACGTCACCGGCAACGACGTCATGCAGTTCTGGGAGGATGACGAGCAAACCGCGGTGTGCCTGCTCTCGCTGGACCGCATCGGCAACCCGCGCAAGTTCACCCGCATCATCCGCCGGCTGGCGCGTCAGAAACCCGTCGTGGTCTTCGCGCCGAGCCGCGCCGAGCTAGCGGATCACGCGGGCGTGGTCCCGGGGCTGCATCCCGCTCCGCCGGAGGCTATCGACGCGCTGTTTCGGCAATCCGGTGTGATCGTAGCCGAGCGGCGGAGCACGATGTTCGACACCGCCAAGATTTTGGCGCGCCAACCGCTGCCTAGCGGCCCCCGGGTCGGTTTGGTGAGCAACTCCGGCGCCCTCTCGCGGCAAGTGAGCAGCAACCTGCGCCGACACGGGCTGCTACCCCAGACCCCGCGCGTCCTGACCTCGCAGGCTCATGCCGAGGAGCTGGCGAGCCGGGTGCGCGAGGCCTTGGCCGACGATTCCTGCGACTCCGTGCTGTGCGTCACCGTGGGGGTGTTTGCGCCACAAGCGCAGCACGTCAACTCCAAGTTGCGCGCGATCGCCCAGACCTCGGCCAAGCCGCTCATCGCGGTCTTCATCGATTTCGCCGCGCTGGAGGACGCCAGCCAACCCGTCGACGGGCCGGGTCAGCTGCCGCTGTTCGACAGCTACGGCGATGCGGTACAGGCGCTGGCCGCCGTGACCGCCTACGCGCATTGGTTGGAACGCGATCCCGGGGCGGTGCCCGAGCTGGAGGTCGACCTGGCCCGAGCCAGACAAATCGTCGCGACGGCGCTCGCCGAGACCCCTGCCGGTCGTGTCCTGAACGAAACCGAGACCGCCGACCTGCTGAGCTGCTTCGGTATCACGATGGTGCCGCGCTACTGGGTCACGACTCTAGAGGAGGCGATCGCGGCCGCGACGACCGTGGGCTGGAACGTGGTGCTCAAGGCCACGGCGGCCTCGGTGCGCGGTCGACCGGATCTGGCCAGCGTGTTTCGCAACCTGGAGACCGAGGAGGAACTGACCGACGCCTGGGCCGATCTCGGCCGGTTGGTGGAATCCTTGGGTCTGGGTGGGCGCGAGGATCAGCCGGTGGCCGGCCCGGTGATCCAGGCCATGGCTCCCACGGGTGTCTCACTCCAGCTCGGCGCCGTCGAAGATCCCGCCTTCGGGCCGGTGATCTCGGTGGGCCTCGACGGTGCCCTCAGCGAGCTGGCGGGGGATCTGAGCTACCGCGTCCCGCCGCTGACCTCCACCGACGCCGCGGCCATGGTGCGCGAGCTCCGGGCGGCGCCGTTGCTGTTCGGGCGGACCGGTCAGCAAGCGGTCGATGTGTCCCAGATCGAGGAGTTGATCAACAAGGTTGCTCAACTCGCCGACGGCCTGGCGCGGGTGGCCTCGCTCCATCTCACCCCGTGCGTGGCCAGTAGCGAGTCGATCTGGGTGCTGGGAGCCCAGGTGCACGTCTTGCCGTTGGCCGAGCACCGCGACTCCCAATCCCGCGAGCTGGGCTGAGCGGGCGACGACGCGTGCGATCCGTGAAACGATGACCCGATGAAGATCAGCTCTCCATCTGAAGTCGCCGCGGATCTGCACTCGGCCATCGAGGCCTGCGGCTATTTCCCGGCCCTCGTCGAGGACGCCATCGCCGCCACGGTTGGGAATGAGCCCCTGCGGCACTTCCTGGTGCACCACGAACCGACGTTCAGCCTGGAAGAAATCCACCGGCACCTCACCATCTTGGCGTTGACGCCGAGCCGGTTGATCGTGGGACACACCGACGAGGGCCCCGCCTCCCCGGAATCTGGCGGCGGTGGAGACCTGCAGGCCGTGAGCTCGACCGAATCGATCGGGCTCAATCGCGTCAACACCGTCGCGGTCACCCGCGTCATCGCCAACCCCGCCAGCTACGACAGTGAGAACCCGGTGCTGCCCGAAACCTGGCTCAGCGTCGGCTGGGGAGCGATGCGGCGGATCGAGCTCGAACCCGCCGCGTGCGCCGACCCCGAGTGTGTGGCCGATCACGGCCTGGCCGGCAACCTCGTCGCCGACGACCTCACCGTGCGGATGAGCACCGCCGCCGACGGCGAGGCGAGCGTGCGTCGCTTGGTGGCCTTCGGCACCGAGCTGCAGCTGGTGACCGGTCAACGCGGGGGCTCCGACCAGCGGTGAACGCCGAACCGAGGCCGCCGGTTCCGCCGGTCGATCCGGCCATGGTCATTCCCGCCTACTCCTCCGCTTCGCTGGCGAACCTGCTGCCGAGCGTCGGCGCGAAGCTGGGGCTGCCGGGCGCCGACGTCATCGGGTTGCGCGAGAGCCGGCGCTACGTGGTGTTGCTCGTCGACGGGCTCGGCTGGGATCTGTTGCAGCGCCATCGCGAAGACGTCCCCTACCTGGGCGGGCTACTGGGCCGGGGGAGCCGGATGACCTCGGGTGTGCCCAGCACGACGGTGACCAGCCTGGCCAGCCTGGGCACCGGCTTGCCACCCGGCCAGCACGGCATGGCGGGCTACACCTGCCGGGTGCCTGAGACCGGCGAGATCCTGAACGCGCTGCTTTGGGAGTCGGCCGTGGCTCCGCTGGAGTTTCAGCCCAAGCCCGTCTACTTCGAGCGGCTCCGCGATGCCGGGGTGGCGGTGTCCAGCGTGGCCCCGGCGCGCTTCGCCGGGAGCGGGCTGACCCTGGCGGCGCTCCGCGGTCCCGAATTCTTCGGGGTCCTCGACGAACGCGACGAAGAGCTCCGGATCGAGCTGATCTGTCGCCGGTCCAGGGCTGGGGGGGCCAGCGTCGTCTACGCCTACGAGCGGGAGCTCGATCACACCGGCCACAAGCGGGGGTGCGGTTCGTGGCAGTGGCTGTCCCACCTGCACCGCATCGACGACTTCTGTGCGCGGCTGCGCGAGCGCCTCGACGACGACGTACGTCTCATCGTCACCGCAGATCACGGGATGCTCGACATCGACCCCGCGAAGCGGCTCGTCATCGAAGACGAACCGGAGCTCATGGCGGGGGTGCGCGACATCGCCGGCGAGGGCCGCCTGCGCCAGCTCTACTCACCGGCCAAGTCGGTGGCGGGTGTGGCACAGCGGTGGGCTCAGCTGCTGGGGGAGCGGGCGTGGGTGCGCACCCGGGACGAAGCCGTGGCGCAGGGGTGGTTTGGCCCGATGGACGAGACGGTGGCGAAGCGCTTCGGTGATGTCTTGGTAGCCATGCGCACCGACTGGGCGGTGATGAGCCGGAAGTGGCCGGGCGAGCTGAGCCTGGTGGGCATGCACGGTTCGCTGACCGCCGCCGAGATGTATGTTCCCTTACTGTTGGATTGAGGACGGACTGAGATGGCCCAACTGCAGTTCTTCACCGGTCCGATGGATTGCGGCAAATCCACCCTCGCGCTGCAAATGGATTACACCCACCGCCGCGGTGGGCGGCTGGGCCGGCTCTACACGAGTCTGGACCGAGCCGGTGACGCGGTTGTGTCATCGCGGCTCGGATTGAGCGAACGTGCCATCGAGGTGACGCCGGAGCTCGACATCTGGGACGACGTCATCCATCAGCTCACCGCCGGGCGGCGGGTGGACTACCTGATCTGCGACGAGGCCCAGTTCTACCGACCCGGCCAGATCGACCAGCTGGCGCGGATCGTCGACGACCTGAGCATCGAGGTGTTCGCCTTCGGCATCATGTCCGACTTTCGAACGGTGCTTTTTCCCGGCTCGGCGCGCCTGGTCGAGCTGGTCGACCGTCTCGAGACGCTACCGGTCCGCCCGCTGTGCTGGTGCGGCCGGGTCGCCACCCACAACGCGCGCACCGCCGACGGCGCGATGGTCACCGAAGGGGATCAGGTGATGGTGGGTGACACCGCCGACGGGCAGCACCCGAACGCACCGACAACCTTTGCCTACGAGGTGTTGTGCCGCCGACACCACCGCCAACGGGTGACCCACCGGGTGGCGCGAACCACGGTCGGGCCGGACCCGTTGCTCTTCGAGAGCGGCGACGAGCCTGACGACCGACCAGCACCCCACTAACCACCGACCCTGTCAGGAGTTCAGCGCCATGCATCCCCTCATCCAGGCCGACGAGTTGGCCGAACTGATCGCCACCAAGAATCCGAAGCTCGTGGTACTCGACGTGCGTTTCAACCTGGGCCGCGACGACGGCCGGGCGGTCTACGAAAGCGGCCACGTTCCGGGCAGCCACTGGGTGGATCTGGAGCACGACCTCGCTGGCGCGGCGATGCCCGGCCGGGCGGGCAGGCATCCCCTGCCCAGCGCGGCAGGGTTCACCGCGGCGATGCGGACGGCGGGGGTCTCACGCGGCTCCGTCGTCGTCATCGCCGACGCGGATAACGCGTTGGCGGCCAGTCGGCTGTGGTGGCTGCTCACCGACGCCGAGTTGGCCGAGGTGCGCGTCCTCGACGGCGGTCTCCGGGCCTGGACGGCGGCCGGCCACGACATGGAGCGGGGACCGGATCGGTTGCCCGAGCCCGGGGACTTCACCGCGCGTCCCGGCCATCGAAGCGTCGTGAACGCGGCGCAGGTGCGAGATCGCGAGACGGGGCGTCGGCTCGTCGACGTGCGGACCCCGGAGCGCTACCGAGGAGAATCGGAGCCGATCGACGCCGTGGCCGGACACATCCCGGGAGCCGTCAACCTGCCCAGCACGGACAACTTCACCGCCGACGGCCATTTCCGCCCCCCGGCAGAACTGGCCGAGCGATTCGCCGATCTCCGCGAGGGCGACATCGTCTACTGCGGATCCGGCATCACCGCCTCCCAGACGGTGCTCGCGGCGGAAATCGCCGGGGTGCGCGGCCTCGCGTTGTATCCGGGGTCGTGGTCGGACTGGATCACCGAGCCCGACCGTGCGATCGCTATCGGTGCCGAACCCGCCAGCACCGACTAGATCGGCGTTTGATACCGCGCTCCTAGGGCTTCGGGCCGCCGAACATGATCTCGTCCCAGCTGGGAATGGAGGCCCGCTTCTTGTTGGCCCGCGGCTTCCTCGCCGGGGCGGGGCTGGCATCGTCCTCGATCAGCGAGGGCTGTTCGAGCTCGTCGGCTTCGGGTTCGGGGTCAGATTTGGCGGGCTCCGGCTGCGCGACGGGTTCGGGGGCCGGCTCCGTCACCGGCTCGGTGAGCCCGGCGTAGATGTTCACCGAATCCTCGTTGAAGCCGCCCAACATCTCATACAGCGCGTCCAGCTCCGATTCCGGCGTCGGCAGCACGTCGTAGACGTCAGCGGGGGTGCTGGCGCCGGGCGTCGGCTCCGGCTCGGCCTGGCGTGGCCCCGAAGCTGCAGAACTACCAGGAGCTGCCGAGGTATCGGACGCCGCGGACCCGTCCGACGCGGCCTCGTGCTCGCGGTTAGGTTCAGGTTCGGCGGATCGTTGCTGCTGGTCTAGCGCCTCGTCCTCGCGGGCTGCGGTCTTGCCCTGTTGGTCCCGGGAATTGCGACCGAGGGCGCGGACCAGGGCGAACTCGTCGTCGAGGTCGACGGTCGGTTCCCCGTCCTCGTCTCGGACGCGGCGTTCATCCGCCCGGGTGGTGGAGAGCTCGCCCAGGAGCCAGCGCGCCTCGTCGTTCGCGGCCAAGGAGAATCGACCGGCCGGGTCGAAGGTGAACAGGGCCACCACGGTTTGCGCACCGCAGGAGGGCGACTCACCCGCATACCGCGCCTCCACGCGCCATCGGCGGTCGGGCAGCTTCCAGGCGTCCCAATCGACCGATTCGAGGTCGACTCCGCGCGCCCGCAAGCGTTCACCCAAGATGGCGCTCAGGGTTCGGTGCACCGTCGCGTCGCCGCGTCGCCGGGCGGAGGCGCGCATGGCCAAGGCGGCGATGTGGCCGCGCTCGGCGTAGACGGGGGTGGCGTACACCTCGATTCGCTCTGGCGGGACGCCAGCTCTTTCGGCCACGTCAGCCAAGGATTCCCC
Source organism: Propionibacteriales bacterium (assembly GCA_038259365.1). Taxonomy (GTDB): domain Bacteria; phylum Actinomycetota; class Actinomycetes; order Propionibacteriales; family Propionibacteriaceae; genus JBBSOW01. The sequence goes on along the minus strand of JBBSOW010000012.1, from coordinate 26,686 downwards.
GGAGCGGATCCGTGCTTGGATCTCGCGTGGTCGAATTGCGCTGTCCATCATCTCTCCAGTTGGCCGCCGAGCCTGGGGTGTCCTTGCCTGGCACCCACAAACCCGAAGACGTGCTCGTCTTTGGAGTCAACCTAGCGTGCGGGTGGACTCAACCGGGTGCGTGTCGGGTCAGTAGTCCTCGCGACGTACCTGACGCTGTGGTGGAGTGCCGCTGTTATCGGAGTAGCGGGTCTCGGTGACGTGTCGATTGCGCTGCGCGGAAACGATGAGCGACAACACCACGACTGCCACTCCCGCCAGCATCAAGATGATGCCCAACACGTCGTCGTCGATGCCAGGAATCTGGCCGTCCCACGCCCAGGTGAGAATCGCGCCAGCCACCGCCAGCACGACACCAAAAATTACCCCGCCCATGCGTTGCTTCCTCTCGTTGCCTAGCCATTGACGTGCTCAACCTTAGTCAATAGCGGCTCGCGAGGCGATTAGGAGCGCTCGCGAGGCGATTTAGGCGTCGACGGGTGAAGGGGTGAGCGTCGGGTGGTCGAGGAGTTGTGGGCGCGTGGAAGGATTCATCACATGTCTGCTGAACCTGATGCGGGTCTCCTCACCCCCTACGACGCCATCTTGATGATCTCCTTCGGGGGACCCGAAAACCCCGTCGAAGTGCTGCCGTTCCTCGAGAACGTCACCAAGGGGCGGGTGCCCCGTGAGCGCCTCGGTGAGGTGGAGGGCCACTACCTGCACTTTGACGGCCGCAGCCCCATCAACGATCAGTGCCGGGCACTGCTGGGCGCGCTGCGCACCGAGCTCGACCGTCGGGGGGTGACCCTGCCCGTCTACTGGGGCAACAAGCACAGCCAGCCCTGGCTGAACGACACGGTGGCCGCCTTGGCCGGGGACGGACACCGCCGCGCGATGGTCTTCACCACGAGCGCCTACCCCAGTTACTCGGGCTGCCGCAGCTACCGAGAAGAGCTCTACGACGCCCTCACCGAAGCGGCGGGCGAACCGGTGGCGGTGGATCGCATTCGCCACTACGGCCAGCACCCGGGCTTCTTGGAGGCGAACTACGCCGCCGTGGCCGAGGCGCTCAGTGCGGGCGGCGGCACCCCCAAACTGGTCTTTGTGACCCACTCCATCCCGGACTCCATGGCGGAGGTATCGGGGCCCGAACCGCGCAGCGAGCTGGGTGGTTACGTGGATTGGCACCTCAACGTCGCCCGGAGCATCGTCGAGCGCCTGCAGGCCGAGACCGGTCAGAAGTTCGAGCTGGATCTGGCGTACTGCTCCCGCTCCGGCCCGCCCCAGCAGCCTTGGCTGGAGCCCGATGTCAATGACCGGATGCGCGAGCTCGTGGAGCAGGGTGCCAGTGAGGTGGTCCTGGCGCCGATCGGCTTCATCTCCGATCACATGGAGGTGGTGTTCGATCTCGACACCGAAGCTCGAGAGACCGCCGACGAGCTGGGCATCTCGATGCTGCGGGCCGACACCGTCGGGACCAGGGTGGAGTTCGTCTCCGCCTTGGCCGACCTGATGGTCGAACGCGCCCAGGTGACCCGCGGTGAAAGGGTCGAACAACCGGTGATCGACGGGGCCGTAATCGCACCGATGGCGTGCGCCGAGGGTTGTTGCCCGAACCCGCGCCAGCCGAGCCGGCCGGCCTCGTGCCAGCAGGCGCTGGCCTGATCTTTGCACGGCCCGCTGGGCCCTCGGGGCCCCTTCGGTTGTGGCCCGGGGAGGGTCCTCGACCCGACTGGCTGGCGTTTTTCATCCCGCGGGAATAACGGGGGCTGTCAAAGCCTTATCGGGTGTGATATGCATGCGTCTCGTAACGCAATGCGACCGAACGTCACAAGCGGTGGCGAACGAGACCGACGGCGCAACATCCGCCCCCGATCACGGGCGCGGCGAGAAGAAACGGAAAGGTAAAATGGCGACCGACTACGACGCCCCTCGCAAGACCGATGAGGAGCTGAGCGAAGACAGCATCGAGGCGCTCAAGACCCGTCGCAACGATAAGAACTCCGGCAAGGTGGACGAGGACGAGGTGGAGGCCGCCGAAGCCTTCGAGCTTCCAGGCGCCGACCTTTCCCACGAGGAACTGACCGTGCGCGTGTTGCCCAAGCAGCAAGACGAGTTCACCTGCGCCGGCTGCTTTCTGGTTCGCCACCACTCACAGGTGGCGGAGACCAAGAACGGCAAGCAGTACTGTTTCGACTGCGCCGGCTGAAGCCTGCGGTTCGACGTCAGCTTCGCCGCACGTCGAAGGCCAAGGAACGCCCGACCCACTCCTCGGGGCTCCTTGGCCTTTACTGCGTTTCGCCCTACTGCATCGCTGGCACTCAGACCTTGAACTTGATCTTGGCGGGCTTCTTCGGCGCCTCACCGTCGTGCTCGGCGATGCGTCGCGCCGTGTAGCGGTGGGTGATGAGCTGGACGATGCCGATGCCGATACCGCTCGCCAAAGACCAGCTCAGCGCCAGGCCGAAGGGGGTATCGGGATCGGCCGGGGTAGGGGGCTCATCGCCGGTGGTCAACTTCCACGCCCCGCTCAGCAGTTTCTGGGTGGCGATCGTCGCGACGATGCCCAGCACAGCGGTGTAAACCTTGAACGTAACGGTCTTGCGTGAGCCCATGGGATCCTCCGGATCTTCTCAGTTGATGAATGCCTGACCATCCTAGGCGAGCTTCCTCGGGGTGAGGTGGACCCGGCGAACTGGCTAGGCTGAGCCCGTGCCCGCCTATTACGAACGCCTACTTCCGCCCCTGACATGGTACCTGGTGGCGGCGGGCATCGTCGGGTCGGTCTTTGTCGCCTTCATCTTCGCCACCGGTCCGCTGGCGGCCATTCTCGGCGCGAGCGTTGCCGCGCTCGCCGCCGCCGCGGTCATCGTGTCCCAGGCCTCGTTCGTCCGGGTGGATGGCGACGGCACGCTGACAGCCGGACGATCGAGCCTGGAAGCTGCCTACCGCGGTCCGGCCGAGCCGCTGGACGCCGAACAGACGCGAGCCGTGTTAGGCGCCGAGGCCGATGCCCGGGCCCACCTGGCGGTGCACGGCTTCTGCCCGACGTCGGTGCGGGTGCGCGTCCACGATGCCGCCGATCCGCACCCCTACTGGGTCGTCAGCTCGCGCCAGCCCCGCCGCCTGGCCACCGCGCTGGGTTGGCGGCCCCAATCTTCGCCGGAGATCGAACACCATGGGTGAACCCGCACCGCGGGTGTTGACGATCAGGGTGCGTCGCCTGGATCCCGGCGTGGAGGTGCCCAGCTTCGCCCGTCCCGGGGACGCGGGTGCCGATCTGAGCACCCGCGAGGACATCGTCCTAGCGCCCGGCGAGCGCAGGCTCGTCGCCACCGGGCTGGCCATCGAGCTGCCCCGCGGTTACGCGGGTTTCGTGCATCCGCGCTCGGGGTTGGCCGTTCGGTACGGGTTGAGCATCGTCAACGCCCCGGGGACGATCGACGCCGACTATCGCGGGGAGATCCAGGTGTGTCTGCTCAATACCGATCGGGGCGAATCGTTGACGCTGCACCGCGGCGACCGCATCGCTCAACTCGTCGTGCAACGCGTGGAGGCAGTGAGCTATGTCGAGGTCGACGAACTGGCCGAGAGCGAGCGCGGCGCTGGCGGGCTCGGCTCCAGTGGTGGAGTTGCGGCCTGGCGCGAGCCACGCGACGATGGAGCGTAAGCCACCCGCGCACTCGATGGAGGAGTTTTTCGATGATTTTTGGCCGTAAGAAGCGGGCAGCCGAGGAGTCGGCGGACTCTGCCGCCGCAGACGGTGTCGAGAGCCCGGCCACGCCCGCCAGCCCGGCGTCGCCCGCCAGCCCGGCGTCGCCCGCCAGCCCGGCGTCGCCCGCCAGCCCGGTGTCGCCGAGTAGCCCACTATCGCCCGCCAGTCCGTCGTCGGCTCAGGCCAGCGCGAGCGGGGCCAACGGCGCACGACGGATGGCTGCGCGCACAGACGTGGAGGCCGCCGAAGCCGGTGGGGATGAGGACGCGGCGAACGAGCCCTCTGAATCCGGCGATGATTCGGACTCCTCGGGCTCCGAAGAGGAGGTGGATTGGGCGGCCTACGACCTGGAGCAGGACTGGCGTCACGACGGCCCGTTCGATTACGAGGAGGTCGATCTCGAGGCGGACGACATCGAGCGCCTCGATCTCGGCACCCTTATCCTGACCCCCGCCGAGGGGATGGAGCTACGCCTGCAGATGAACGAGGAAAGCCAGCAGGTGACCTCGGCGATGATCCTGTTGGGTGATTCCGCTTTGGAGCTGACGTTGTTCGCCGCTCCCCGCACCGGCGGAATGTGGGCCGACGTCCGCCTCGAGGCTATCGCGGCCACCGAAGAGATCGGCGGCTCGGCGATCCTCGCCAAGGGCCCGTTCGGCACAGAGCTGCGACGGCTCGTGACCGTGCGCACCGAAGACGGCAGCGAGGGTTACCAGCCCTCGCGCACCTGGGTGGCGGAGGGCCCGCGCTGGATGTTGCGCGGCGTCGTCTACGGCCAGGCGAGCATGACCGACGGGATCGAGCCTCCGGCCGACGTCATCCACGACGTATTCTGTAACCTGGTGGTGCGCCGTGGCAACGACGCCAAGGCTCCGGGGGACATCGTCAGCCTGGAGCTACCAGAGGCCCTAGCAACAAAGGAATAGTCATGGGGTTGGGCAAGTCTTTAGGTCAAGCGGTCAGACGGCTCACGTCCTCGAACGAGGCCCTGGAGTCGGCCCAGTTGCGGCGCGATTCGGCACGGCAGGGCGCCCAGCCGGTTGACACGTGCCGAGATCGCAGCAAGGTCGAACTCCGCGGGACGATCGCCAGCCTGAGCGTGCAACCGGTCGATAAGACCAAGTGGCTAGAGGCCGAACTGAACGACGGATCGGGAGCGGTCACGCTGATCTGGATGGGGCGCCGGTCGGTGCCGGGCATCCAAGCCGGGGCGGTGTTACGCGTCAACGGACTGATCTCGTGCAGCGGCAAGCGTCGAGTCATCTTCAACCCCCGCTACGAACTGCTGGCCCTACCGCGGTAGTCCTGGGCCGGGTTGCCCGCGGTCAAGGAGGTTCAGCCGGTAGTGGGGAAGCTCAGGTTGTCGACGACGTTCGCCGGCATCGACCCCGGGGTCAACACGTCGGCCAGTTCGTGCTCGGTCTCGGGCGAGGCGACCAGCAACAGCTCATCGCCGGCCTCGAAAGATCCTTCACGGTCCGGGGCTTGGGCGCGGCCGTCGCGGATGATGGCCACCAGAACCACGTCGGTGGGCAGCTTCACCGCGCCGACGCGCTGACCGACGCACGGACTGTCCTCGGGCAGCGTCATCTCGACGAGGTTGGTGCTGCCGGCCTGGAAGGTGAACAGCCGCACCAGATCGCCAACCGTGACGGCCTCCTCGACCAGCGCCGACATCAGCCGCGGGGTGGACACCGCGACGTCGACGCCCCACACGTCGTTAAACATCCACTCGTTGCGCGGATGATTGACCCGGCCGACCGTGCGGGGCACCCCGAACTCGGTCTTGGCCAGCAACGCGTGCACGAGGTTGACCTTGTCATCGCCGGTCGCCGCGATCGAGACGTCACAGGACTCGAGGTTGGCCTCCTCCAGCGAAGCCAGCTCGCAGGCGTCGGCCAGCAGCCATTCCGCCTCGGGGACGCTGTAGGGCTTGATCGCGCGCGGATCCCGATCGATCAACAAGATCTGATGTCCGTTGCTGGCCAACTCCGAGGCGATGGACCGCCCGACGTTTCCCGCGCCCGCTATCGCTACTCGCATGAGCTACTCCTTAACGTTCATAGCCGACGTCAACCGCGCGGTGGAGCGGCGGAGGTGATGGTCTCCAACTCGCTGACGCGTTCGCTTTCGACGGCGGCATAGATAAGGTCGCCGTCTTGGATGAGGGTTTCGGCGCGCGTGGTCATGCCCTGACCCAGGCGCAGGATGAAGGGAATCGGGCAGCGAGACACCGTCTGCAGCTTACCCACGGACTTGCCTACCCAAGCGCTGTTGATGTGCACCTGAACCAGTCGGACTTCCCCGGACGGGTCGCGCCACAGCGGCTCGGAGCCGGCGGGCAGCAACCGGCGCAGGACCTGATCCGAGGCCCAACGCACCGTTGCCACGGTGGGAATGCCGAGCCGCTCGTACACCTCGGCCCGGCCCGGGTCGTAAATGCGGGCCACCACGTTGTCGACGTTGAAGAACTCTCGCACCACCCGGGCGGCCAGAATGTTGGAGTTGTCGCCGCTGGAGACGGCGGCGAAGCCGTGGGCCGTTTCGATGCCGGCCTCGATCAGGACCGAACGGTCGAAGCCGACCCCCTTGACGGTGGACCCGCGAAAGTTGGCGCCGAGCCGGCGGAAGGCGTCCTGATCGATGTCGATGATGGCGACGGAGTGGCCGCGTTTTTCCAGACTGGCCGACAGGTTCGACCCGACGCGGCCGCATCCCAGGATGACTATGTGCACAAGCTCGAAACTACCGGCAATGCCGCGGCGTTTCTAGCTCGACCCCACGCGGTTCTCGCGCGTGGGCTGTGTTGGGCTGCCGAGGACCCGCTGGCGGTTATACGCTTCGCTAGTGAAATGGTCCGATGCTGGTAAGCGAGCAATCGTCGGCCGCAAGCTCGCGAGCGCCCAGCTGGGGGAGACCCTGCTCCCCAAGCGCATCGCCCTCCCGGTGTTCGCCTCCGACGCGCTGAGCTCGGTGGCCTACGCGCCGGACGAGATCCTGCTGACGCTCTCGCTGGCGGGACTGGCCGGCTACAGCTTCTCGTGGAAGATCGGGCTCGTCGTGGCGCTCGTCATGCTCGTGGTCGTCACCAGCTATCGCCAAACCGTGCACGCCTATCCTTCGGGCGGTGGGGACTACGAGGTAGCAACCGTCAACATCGGGCCGAACGCCGGACTGACCGTGGCGAGCGCCCTGCTCGTCGACTACGTGCTCACCGTGGCCGTCTCGGTCTCCTCGGGGGTGCAAAACGCCAAGGCCGCCATTCCGGGGCTCAACGGCCACGAGGGGCTCGTGGCCGCGATCATCATCGCCCTCTTGATGACGGTCAACCTGCGCGGGGTGCGCGAATCGGGAAAGGCGTTCGCCGTGCCCACCTACTGCTTCATGTTCGGCGTCGTGGCCATGGTCGGCTACGGACTCTTCCGGATCCTGGTCCTCGGCGATCCCGTCCAGGCGGATTCGTCCCAGTACGGCATCCAGGGCAGCCCGGAGTACTCCAACTTCGCCGGGATGGCCATGGTGGTCCTGCTGGCGCGCACCTTCTCTTCGGGCTGTGCCGCGCTGACCGGCGTCGAGGCCATCGCCAACGGGGTGCCGGCCTTCAAGGAGCCCAAGAGCAAGAACGCCGCGACGACGCTGGCGCTGCTGGGCGGCGTCGCGGTGACGATGCTGCTGGGCATCATCGCGCTCGCCAACCTGACCAACCTGCGGCTCATCGATTCCCCCGATTCCTTCTACACCCTCAACGGGGTACGCGTGGACCCGGTCGAGCTCACCGCCATCGGTCAGCTCGCCGAAGCCGTCTTCGACAACTTTCCAGTCGGCTTCTACTTCGTCATCACCGCGACGATGGTGATCCTCTTCCTCGCCGCGAACACCGCCTTCAACGGCTTTCCGGTGCTCGGTTCGATCCTGGCCCGCGACGGTTACCTGCCGATCCAGCTCCACACGCGCGGGGATCGGTTGGCCTACTCCAACGGCATCGTGCTCCTCGCCGTCTCCGCCATCGTGCTCGTCGTGGCGTTCCGAGCCGATGTCACCGCGCTCATCCAGCTCTACGTCGTCGGGGTGTTCGTGTCCTTCACCGTCTCCCAGTTCGGCATGCTGCGACACTGGACCCGGTATTTGCGCACCGAGCGCGACAAGGCGACGCGCACCCAGATGACGCGCTCACGGGCCATCAACGCCATCGGCATGACGATGACGGCGGTCGTGCTGATCATCGTGTTGCTGAGCAAGTTCCTCCAGGGCGCCTACATCGCGATCATCGCCATGGTGGCCGTGTTCGTCTTGATGAAGGCCATCAACCGGCACTACCGCTCCGTGGCCAGCGAGATCTCCCTGGCACCGGGGGAGCGGGGCACGCTGCCGAGCCGCGTGCACGCCATCGTGCTCGTCGGCGGACAGCTCTCCAAGCCGACCCTGCGGGCGTTGTACTTCGCCAAGGCCTCGCGGCCCCACACCCTGGAAGCGCTCACCGTGGCCGTCGATCCCGAGGAGACCGAGAGCGTGCTGGCCGAGTGGGACAAGTTGGGCCTGGAGACCCCGCTTCGGGTGATCGCCTCGCCGTACCGGGAGGTCACCAACCCCGTCGTCGAGTACGTGAAGACGCTGCGCAGCAACTCCCCGCGCGACGTCGTGTGCGTCTACGTGCCCGAGATCGTCGTCGGGCACTGGTGGGAGGCCTTCTTACACAACCAGACCGCTCTGCGGCTGCGGGCCCTGCTGCACTTCACTCCGGGAGTGATGGTCACCTCGGTGCCCTACCGGCTCGATTCGTTCAAGTCCCGCGAGTTCACCGGCTACGACGACCCTCGCGCCTTCCGCAGGTTGCACCACCGAGACAGCGACTCGGAGCTTCGATGAGCGAGACGATCACCGGCCTCGGCGACGTCGTCGAGCTCCAGATCGGCCCGGTGGCCCACGGCGGGCACTGTGTCGCTCGTCATGAGGGGCGCGTGGTCTTTGTCCGGCACGGCTTACCCGGCGAGCTGGCCCGGGTGCGGATCACCGAGGCCCGCCGCAAGGGTTTTTGGCGCGGCGATGCCGTGGAGATCCTCGAGGCCAGCCCGCGGCGGGTCAGCCCGCCGTGCGCGGTCGCGGGACCGGGCGGGTGCGGCGGCTGCGACTTCCAACACGTCGACGCTCAAGGTCAGCTGGAGCTTAAGGCCAGGGTCGTGGCCGAACAGTTGCGACGGCTGGCCGGGATCGAGTGGCCCGGCGAGGTGGAGGCCGTGGGCGAGTTGACCGGCTGGCGCACCCGGATGGGCTACCGCACCGATGAGCGGGGCCGGCTGGCGTTGCGGGCCCATCGCAGCCACGAGCTCGTCGAGCTGCCGGCGCCGGGCTGCCTCATCGCCCACCCCGGCGCCCGGCCAGAGTTGGCGGGTTGGCCGGCCGGCGCCTCGATCGACGTCGTGGCCACCGAGGACGGGCCGCGGCTCGTGGGGCGAAAGCAGCGCGGCCGCGGCCACGACCTGACCGAGCGGGCCGCGGGCCGGGACTGGCGTGTCGCCGACGACGGGTTCTGGCAGATACACCCCGCGGCCGCCGACACCCTGATCTCGGCGGTGTTGGCGGGCCTCGGACCGCGGGCGGGGGAGCGGGCCTTCGACCTCTACTGCGGGGTGGGTCTGTTCACCGGGGCGTTGAGCGATGCGGGCGTCCGGGTCTGGGGGGTCGAGGAGAACCGCGCGGCCATCGCGCACGCGAAACAGAACGTGCCGGGCGCGCGCTTCACGGCGGCGCGGGTCGAGCGGTTCGTCACCCAGTTGCCGAGGGCGACCGACGTCGTCGTCCTGGACCCGCCGCGCAGCGGCGCCGGGCTGACCGTCATGACCCAGATCGCCAACCGGCGCCCCCGCAAGATCGCCTACGTGGCCTGCGATCCGGCCGCGCTCGCCCGCGACCTCGGCTTCGCTGCCGAGCTGGGCTACGTCGTCGAGTCCTTGCGGGCCTTCGACCTTTTTCCGATGACCCAGCACGTCGAGTGTGTGGCGATATTGACGTGGGGCAGACTGGAGCCCTGACCAGGTAAGCGATGATCGCCTCGTCCGCGAGGATGCGGGAACGCGTGATATCTTGACATCAAGACAAATCCGATCATCAACGACGAACGAGCCGGGAGCTGATTGCATGAGCGTCGACAGTTTTGGTGCCAAGAGTGACCTCGAAGTGGGGAACAAGACCTACGAGATCTTCCGCCTGGACGCGGTTGAGGGGGCGGAGAAGCTGCCCTACAGCCTGAAGATCCTGCTGGAGAACCTGTTGCGCACCGAGGACGGTGCCAACATCGCCGAGAAGGACATTCGCGCGCTGGCGGATTGGGATCCCCAGGCCCAGCCGGACACCGAGATCCAGTTCACCCCCGCGCGGGTCATCATGCAGGACTTCACCGGCGTGCCCTGCGTCGTCGATCTGGCCACCATGCGCGAGGCCATGACCGACCTGGGTGGGGAAGCCACCCTCATCAATCCCCTTTCGCCCACCGAGCTGGTCATCGATCACTCCGTCATTGCCGACGTGTTCGGCACCGAGAACGCCTTCGAGCGCAACGTCGAGATCGAGTACGGCCGCAACAAGGAGCGCTACCAGTTTCTGCGCTGGGGCCAGACCGCCTTCGACGACTTTTTGGTCGTGCCGCCGGGTACCGGGATCGTCCACCAGGTCAACATCGAGCACCTGGCCCGCGTGGTCTTCGAGCGCGACGTCGACGGATCGGGAAAGCCGCAGGCCTACCCCGACACCTGCGTGGGCACCGACTCCCACACCACCATGGTCAACGGCCTGGGGGTCGTCGGCTGGGGCGTCGGCGGGATCGAAGCCGAGGCCGCCATGCTGGGCCAGCCCGTGTCCATGCTCATCCCGCGCGTCGTCGGCTTCAAGCTCAGCGGCGAACTGCCCGAGGGAGCCACCGCCACCGACCTCGTGCTCACCATCACCGAGATGCTGCGCGAGCACGGCGTCGTCGGCAAGTTCGTGGAATTCTACGGCCGCGGGGTATCGGCGGTGCCGCTGGCCAACCGCGCCACGATCGGCAACATGAGCCCCGAGTACGGCTCCACGATCGCGGTTTTCCCGATCGATTCCCACACCACCGATTACCTCAAGCTCACCGGGCGGTCGGCTGAGCAGATCGCGCTCGTCGAGGCCTACGCCAAGACCCAAGGCCTGTGGCACGACGACGATCGCGAGGCGACCTACTCCGAGTACCTCGAGCTGGATCTGTCCGGCGTGGTTCCCAGCCTGGCCGGGCCCAAGCGCCCCCAGGATCGGGTGATTCTGAGCGAGGCCAAGGGCGAGTTCCGGGCGGCGCTGGAGAATTACGTCGAGGACGAGGCGCCCGAATCGGTCGAGGGCTCGTTCCCGGCCAGCGACGCGCCATCTCACGATGCGTCGGAGTCGCAGACCGCCCAGGACCGGCCCCAGCATCTTCAACCGGTCACGGGTCGCGCGTCGAACCCGACGCCCGTGACGCTGGGTGGGTCCGAGGTCGTCCTCGATCACGGCGCCGTCGCCATCGCGGCCATCACCTCGTGCACCAACACCTCCAACCCGAGCGTCATGGTCGGGGCGGCACTGGTGGCGAAGAAGGCCGTCGAGCGCGGGCTGAACCGCAAGCCGTGGGTGAAGACTACGCTGGCGCCCGGCTCGAAGGTCGTCATGGACTACTACGACAAGGCCGGGTTGACCCCGTACCTGAACAAGATCGGATTCAACCTCGTCGGCTACGGCTGCACGACCTGCATCGGCAACTCCGGCCCCCTCATCGACGAGGTCTCCCAGGCCGTCAACGACCAGGACCTCTCGGTTGTCTCGGTGCTCTCGGGCAACCGGAACTTCGAGGGCCGGATCAATCCCGAGGTCAAGATGAACTACCTGGCCAGCCCGCCGTTGGTGGTGGTCTACGCCCTGGCCGGCTCGATGGACATCGACCTGGCCACCGAGCCCCTGGGCGTCGACCAAGACGGCAAGGATGTCTTCATGGCCGACGTGTGGCCCAGCCAGGCCGAGATCGATCACGTCCTCAGCGACGCGATCAACTCCGACATGTTCGACAAGGGCTACGCCGACGTCTTCGCCGGCGACGAGATGTGGCAGTCCTTGCCCACACCCGAGGGGAACACGTTCGCCTGGGACGACGACTCCACCTACGTGCGCAAGCCCCCGTACTTCGATGACATGCCGGCAGAGCCGGCTCCGGTGGAGAACATCTCGAACGCGCGGGTGCTGCTCAAGCTGGGGGATTCGGTGACCACCGACCACATCAGTCCCGCCGGCGCGATCAAGGGCGATTCCCCCGCCGGTGAGTACCTGTCCGAGCACGGCATCAAACGGCACGACTTCAACTCCTACGGATCGCGCCGCGGCAACCACGAGGTCATGATTCGCGGCACGTTCGCCAACATCCGGCTGCGCAACCAACTGGCTCCCGGCACCGAGGGCGGCTTCACCCGGGACTTCACCCAGGACGAGGCCCCCGTGACGAGCGTGTTCGAGGCGTCGAAGAACTACATCGCGGCGGGCATCCCGCTCGTGGTGTTGGTGGGCAAGGAATACGGGTCGGGCTCCTCGCGAGACTGGGCCGCCAAGGGTACCGCGCTGTTGGGGGTCCGCGCCGTCATCGCCGAGAGCTTCGAGCGCATCCACCGCTCGAACCTCATCGGGATGGGGGTCTTGCCGTTGCAGTTCCCCGAGGGCGAGACGGCCGATTCGCTCGGGCTCACCGGTGAGGAAACCTTCGACTTCACCGGGATCGAGCAGTTCAACGAGCCCAAGACGCCCAAGACCATCAAGGTGAGCGTCACCGCCACCGACGGCTCGACCTCGGAGTTCGACGCCGTCGTGCGCATCGATACCCCGGGTGAGGCGGACTACTACCGCAACGGCGGCATCTTGCAGTACGTGTTGCGCTCGATGCTAAGCAAGCACAACGCGGCCGGCTGAGTTCCAACCAACAGTGACCCCGACGATGTCGTCGGGGTCACTTTGGTTACGGCGTCGGGAGTCTGGGCAGTCAGTTCACCATGGCGTCGGCGCCCTGCTCGGCGATCTTGGTGAGATCCTTGAGCTTGATCTTGGCGTCGGCAACCAGGACCTGGTAGAGGATCTGGTCCTTCACCAAGACGACATCCACCGCGTTGGATTCGGCTAGTTTGCCGGTGATGAGGCGAGCCTGACTGGCTCCGGTCACGTCGATCTCGGTGATCTTGACCTTCTCGAACTGGCCGGTGATGTACTTCGCCATCGAATCCACGTCACCGGTGAGTGGGGTTGCCTGGGTAGTGATACTCGGGCCCTCGGTGGCCTTGGTGGCGGTGTAAGCGCACAGCTTGGAGCCGACCAGCTCCGAGGTCTTGGCGATCTCGATGTCGTGACCCACCACCGCCGCAGCCTCCTCCTTGGTGAGGGCTGCGCATGGGTCGGGAACCTCACCGGGGGGCGCGCTCGGCGTCGGGGTGGCCGACCCGCTCGCGGGCGCGGACTGGGCCTGGGCGCTGGCCGGGGTCGACTCCGGGGCGTTATCTGTCTGTTGGTCGTCTCCGCTGCACGCGGTCAGCGTCAGGGTGAGGGCGATCGCGGCGGTCAGTGGCCATCGCGGTGTGCGCACGGGCAGGCTCCTCGGATATCGGCTGACTAGCGAGTGTGGATCAAACGAAACGGTGCGGGCCCAGCCTAGGGGATCTCCGCCAACTGGCCAGGCAGCCGAGTCGTCCGGTTCAATGGACCTGGTCATCCGAGTCGGTCCCTTGTCGTCCGCCTCATCAGAGTCTCCCTCTCCCGCGCCAACTGCCGAACGTGTCTGAGTACTCTGCGTAGCCATGCTCTCCCCATCGTCTATGCGCTAGGTCGGCTTGCTGCAGCAGCATGTCGATCTCGCGCGTATCCTCCATGCGTCCCTGCTTGATCAAGACTCCAACCACCCACCAGTCACGTCGGACGGAACAGGACCAATGACTTCCTGGCTCCTGAAGGCATATCTTCCATTTGGCCAGCGGGCCACTGCGGCAGTCCAACTTCTTTAGGCCGTCGGATCCGTCGAGCTGCGCCAGGTAGTCCTCGATATCGTCGATCCAGGGGTAGGGGTAGTCGTCTTCGCCCAGCCCCGGTGTCGGGGTGAGCGGAACGTGGATTTCTACGATGGGTTCGGTCGCGGGGATGGTCGGCGTCGAAGTCACCGAATTACTCGGCGACGGGCTGCGGCGCGGTACTGACTGACGCCGGGGACGCCTCGCCGGGGCCAGCCTGTACAGTTTTTCCGCCGCAGGCGGCAAGCGTCAGGCTCAGGGCGATCACGGCGGTCAACAGCCAGGGCGCTGTTCGCACGGCAGGCTCCTCACCCGTTGTCGGTCTTGAGGTCGATTCGCCGACCCTCGCCCATGTTTCGTTCTGCGTCGCTGACCGTGACGTAGACCCCGGCGGGCACCCCGGGCAGCCTGGCGATCCGGGTGGCGTGTTCGGTCAGTCGCGCTTGCGGAGCCCCAGCGAGAAAGTAGAGGTACTCGTCCTCCAGCGTTTCCGGCTCGTCGGATTCCTCACCATCGGACCCGTCGAGGCCGCCGAGGTACTCCTCGATCGCGTCCACCCACGGGTGGGGAAAGTTCTCGGTGCTCGGCACGTGAACCTCGAAGACGAGTTCATCCCCGAGCGGCATCGTCGATTCCGACTCTTGGCGAACCAGCGGTTGGGGAGCGAGGTCGGGGTGCCCAACGAGTCGATGCCCCGGAGCGGACGCTGCGGGCGGTCGCTGACCGGCGTCGTCCGCTTCGGTGGGTGGCGTCGCCTCGTCCCAGGGCGGTGGAACGAGGCGAAGCTGGTGTCCAGTGGCGTCGATGCACGTTCGGATTGCCGACTCATATATTGGCGAGAGCGTGGTCAACTCCGCCTCCGTTAAGGGCACTTCTTCGGGATCGTGGTAATCGTCGTCGTGCTCGGCCTGTGCTGCCCGGATGTTGGCGAGTTCGGCGTCATCCGCCTCGAACCAATCCATCGTTTGGTTGGAGTCCTCGTCGAACTCTTCCGGGAAGGGGTTCTTGAACGTGTACCAACACGTGATTCGTTGACTCGTATCTTGAAACAACGGATCGTGAGGAGTGTCCTCGCTGCCGATTTGCAGGACGAGTTCAGAGTATCCGCTTGGCCGGAACCAGTCTGCCCATCGCGCTCCATCTACGAGCCGGTGGACGATCGAGTTCTCCAGCTTGTAGATCTGCTGCTGGCCAGCTTCTGCGTTCCGCAATTGCGGGGAGACGATGCACCAGGGTTTGGGACGAGGACTACTCATTTCCGACTACTCCTAACGCGTCAGGCAGTGCCGCTCGCAACCGACCGGCCAGGTCGGCCGCGTCGCCGTCGGCGTAGCGAGTCCGGGGCCAGAAGAACCCGCGCAGGCCGTCGCCTTTTGTCCGGGGCACGACGTGCAAATGCAGGTGCGGGATCGATTGGCTGACGACGTTGTTCATGGCCACGAACGAGCCTTGGGATCCCAGCACGCGCTCCTGGGCGGAGGCGACCCGCTTCCCCAGGCTCAGCAGCGGAGCCATCAGGTCGGTCGGTAGGTCCAGCCAGGTGTCCAGATGCTGCAACGGGCTGATCAACACGTGCCCCGGGAAGACTGGATGGTGGTCCAGGAAGGCGATGAGCCGGTCGGTGCGCAGCACCTCGGCGGCGGGCAAGTCGCCGTTGATGATCTGACAGATGACGTCCACGGGCCCACGCTATCGCCGGACGCGGTCGGGAAGGGGCCACGCGCGTGCCTTATGCTGCGGTGAAGGCAGCGCCAAGTCATCGCAGACTGGAGACGGATATGAGCTCGATCGCCCTCGCCCTTATCGGGATCGCCATGATCTTGGGGGGCTACCTGCTCTATTCGCGGTATCTGTCGGGCAAGGTCTTCGCGCTGCAGGCTGATGCAGTTGTGCCAGCGCATGCGCTGAACGACGGCGTCGACTACGTCCCGACCAACAAGTACGTGCTGTGGGGGCACCACTTCACCTCTGTCGCGGGTGCGGCCCCCATCGTCGGACCGGCCATCGCGGTCATCTGGGGTTGGCTGCCCGCCTTCTTGTGGGTCACCATCGGCACGGTGTTCTTCGCGGGCGCGCACGACATGGGGGCGTTGTGGGCCTCGAGCCGCAACAGGGGCAAATCGATGGGCGCGTTGTCGCAGCGATACATCGGCATGCGCGGCTCCAACCTGTTCTTGGTGGTCATCTTCTTGGTGTTGTTGATGGTGAATGCGGCCTTCGCGGTGGTCATCTCCAACCTGCTCGTCTCCACCCCCACCGCTGTCATCCCCACCTGGGGCGCGATCGCGGTGGCGCTGATCGTCGGACAGGCGCTCTATCGCGGTTGGCTGAGCCTGCCGGTGGTGTCCATCGTGGGGGTCGTCGCGCTGTACGCCATGATCCTGTGGGGCAACGCGATGCCACTCGCGCTCCCCGAAACGGTGCTGGGCCTGCCCGCCAACGCGGTGTGGATCATCCTGCTGTTCCTCTATGCCGGTATCGCGTCGACGCTGCCCGTGTGGATGCTCCTGCAGCCGCGCGATTACATCAACGGCCTGCAGCTGTTCTTGGCGCTCGGCCTCATCTACGTCTCGGTGCTCATCGCGTCCCCGACGATCGTGGCCCCTGCGTTCAACACCGATCTTCCCGAGGGAACCCCCGGCATCGTGCCGCTGCTGTTCGTGACGATCGCCTGCGGGGCCATCTCCGGATTCCACGGGATGGTCTCCTCGGGCACCAGCTCCAAGCAGCTCGATAAGGAGACCGACGCCCGGTTCGTAGGATACTTCGGGGCGGTCGGCGAAGGTCTTCTCGCGCTGGGAGCGATCATCGTGACGACCGCCGGATTCGCGACGCTGGGGGCGTGGAAGGAAACCTACAACGAGTTCGGCGCGGGCAGCGTGACCGCCTTCGTGAAGGGTGGTGGGGCTATCGTCGAGAACGGCCTGGGCCTGTCACAGTCGTTGGCCGCGACGATTCTGGCTACCACGGCGATCCTGTTCGCCGCGACCACGATGGACACCGGAGTCCGGCTGCAGCGCTTCGTCGTGCAGGAGATCGGCGAGATCATGGGCTTCAAGCTCGGCAAGAACGTGGCCACGGTGTTGGCTTTGGCCGTGGCGCTGGCGCTGACTTTCGGGGCCGGGATCGATGGCTCGGGTGGCATGCTGATCTGGCCGCTGTTCGGCACCACGAACCAGTTGATGGCCGGGTTGACGCTGTCGATCCTGGCGATCATGGTCATGCGTCGAGGCCGCAACCCGATCGCGTTGATGATCCCGTTGGTCGTGGTGCTGACGATGACCGTCTACGCGCTGTTCGTTCAACTGGCCACGTTCTGGAGCGACCAGAACTGGCTGCTCCTCGTGCTGGATGTGGTGATCTTGGTTGCCGCGATCTGGGTGATCGTCGAAGCGATCGGCGCCATGCGCAGCGCCAAGTCCGACGGCCTGGATATCGATTGGGCCGATGAGATGGCGACAAACCCAGAGGCTGACACCGACGCACGCGCGGGCGGCGCGTCGGCGTGACTCGGGCGGCGAATGACGCAGAGTTCGATCCCGCCAAAACCCCGACCCTGCGGCAGTGGTTCCACGAGGTCTTCGCTGGGCGCTACCGGCTCACCTTCGCTCGCGCGCAGCAAGACGAGGACGACATCGTGGCGATGCTCGTGCTCGGTGAAGCGCTCGGGGTGCCCAACCCGATGAGTTGGTATGCGGTGGAGTTGCTGCCCGTGATCTACGAGCGTTTCCATCTGTGGCATCGGCGAATGGGCTTGGACCGGTCGCCGCTGGATCGCATCTCGTGCTGCTAGACCTCGTCGCCAGGCGTCGCGTGGTCTTCGTCGGCGGCAAAGGCGGAGTCGGTAAGACCTCCGTGGCGGCCTCGCTCGCCCTAGCCCGGGCGCAGGCGGGCGCCCGCGTGGTGCTCGTCTCCACCGACCCCGCCCACAACCTGGGCCATCTCTTCGAGATGGCGATCGGTGACGGCTACACAGAGGTGGCGCCGGGGCTGGAGGCGTGTGAACTCGACCCCGAGCAGACAATGGACACCCACCTGGCGGCGGCAGAGCGCACGATGCGCCGCCTCATGCCCGAGCACCTGGGAGGTGAGGTCACGAAACACCTGAAGCTGGCCCGGCAAGCGCCAGGTGCCGCCGAGGCCGCGGTCTTGGAGCGGTTGGCCGAGGTGGTCGATGGAGCCAGCCGGGTCTACGACCTCGTCGTGGTAGACACCGCACCCTCGGGCCATACCGTCCGGATGCTCGGGCTACCCGAGGTGGTGAACGCCTGGACCTCGGGGTTGTTGGATCGTCAAGACAAGTCTCG
Organism: Propionibacteriales bacterium; assembly: GCA_038259365.1. Classification (GTDB taxonomy): domain Bacteria; phylum Actinomycetota; class Actinomycetes; order Propionibacteriales; family Propionibacteriaceae; genus JBBSOW01. The sequence continues at coordinate 8,615 of JBBSOW010000012.1, read as the reverse complement.
GCGGTTCGCCGAGGCGATGACGAATCTCGACCGGCGAAAACGTCGGGCCGATCCTGGCGCCGAGGTGGTGCCGCGGGCCGACCGATCGGTTGACCCGCGGGATTCTCGTGTGGCCCGCGACGCCGAGATCAACGACATCCTGCTGCGGCGCCAGGCCCGGTTCGCGCACTTGCGCGGGGTGATCACAGACCATGAGCACTCGGCGTTCGTGGTGGTGCTGGCGGCCGAGAGACTCCCGGTGTTGGAGACGATCGAACTCGAGCGGGACCTTGCCCGGCTCGGCGCCCAGGTCGACGCCCTGGTGATCAACAAGCGTTCGCCACGCGACGCCGGTGACTTTCTGGCGGCCCGAAACCGCCAAGAGTCGCACCACCTTCGGGTACTGCACGACGCGCTACCCAATGTCCCCAGCACCGAGATTCCATTACTGGCGGGGGACGTGACCGGGATCCCGGGCCTGCAGCAACTCGTCGACATCGCGCTCAGTTGATGGGGGTTGTGTCCAGATCGTGTGTTGGCTAAGCTGATCCTTCAATCGAACACGGGTACGATTAGTGGAGGCGCAGGAGATGCAGGAGTCGCGGATCTACGTGCCACCGGGCTGGCCGGAGGCCGTGTACCCGCCGGGCGCGCCGGATTGGGAGGCGACCGCGACGGCTTTCTTGCTGGACTGCTGCCCGCCCGATTACCGGCTGTATCCGGTGTTGCGCCGACACCCCGTCGTGCTCGCGCGATTCGCCGCCGAGTTCGTCGAGGGTCAGTTTTGTGCCAGCCAGAGCGGACTGTCCCAGGTGCGTGCCAGCCTGGCGGAGTACGTCGATCCGGCCGTCATCGAGTCCGCGGCCGAGGCGTGGCAGAGCGAGACAGCTCAGCTGGTGCGCACGCGCCGAGCCGTGGCGCTAGTCGAGGAGGCGCTACGGGGGCGGATCTTCATCCGTAAGCTATAGGCGCAGACGAGGCGAAAACCGTCGAAAACTCGAGTCCTGAAGATGCCGATTTCGTTCTTGGGCGTTCGTTACTGGGCCGTAGACTGCCTGCTATGTCGCTGTTGGAACGGATTACCGCACCCGCCGATCTCGCCGAGCTCTCCTTTACCGAGCTCGCCGGGCTGGCGACCGAGATACGTGACTTCTTGGTGTTGAACGTGTCGAGAACGGGGGGACACCTCGGTCCCAACCTTGGCGTGGTCGAGCTGACGATGGCGGTGCACCGCGTCTTCGATTCACCGACCGACCCCATCATCTTCGATACGGGCCACCAGAGCTACGTGCACAAGATCCTCACCGGCCGGCAAGCGCGATTCGGTTCTCTCAAGCAGGCCGACGGGTTGTCCGGCTACCCCAGCCGCGCGGAGTCCGAGCACGATTGGGTGGAAAACTCCCACGCCTCCACCTCATTGTCCTGGGCCGAGGGGATGGCAAAGGGTTTCCGGCTGCAGGGCTCGGCGAGGGTGGCGGTAGCCGTCATCGGCGACGGCGCCCTGACCGGTGGCATGGCCTGGGAGGCGCTGAACAACATCGCCGTGGAACGCGATCTCCCGCTGGTCATCGTGGTGAACGACAACGGCCGTTCCTATACCCCGACGGTGGGCGGCCTGGCCCAGCAGCTCGCCGGCCTGCGCACCGACCGACGCTACGAGCAGGTGCTGGATCTGGTGAAGCGAAGCGTCAGCCGGGCACCGCTTCTGGGGCGCACCGCCTACGACGTCCTGCATGGGGTGAAGAGCGGGCTGAAGGACGTGCTGGCGCCCCAGGGGCTGTTCTCGGATCTCGGCCTGAAGTACATCGGCCCCATCGACGGTCATGACCTCGCCGCGCTGGAACTGGCGTTGCAGCAGGCCAAGCACTTCGGCGGCCCGGTCATCGTGCACTGCCTCACCCGCAAGGGAAAAGGATTCAGCGCCGCCGAGAACCACGTCGAGGATCAATTCCACTCGGTGGGTCAGATCGATTCGCTCACCGGCGTACCGCTCTCGGCCGGCGGCAAGCAGACGTGGACCAGCCTGTTCGCCGACACCATGGTGGAGATCGGTGCCGAGCGCGAGGACGTCGTCGCCATCACCGCGGCGATGTTGCACCCGACGGGACTGAACAAGTTCGCCGCCGCCTACCCCGAGCGGGTCTTCGACGTCGGCATCGCCGAGCAGCACGCCCTGACCTCGGCGGCCGGCCTCGCTAGCGCCGGACTGCATCCGGTGGTCGCGCTGTACGCGACCTTCCTCAACCGCGGCTTCGATCAGTTGTTGATGGACGTGGGCCTGCACCGCTTGGGGGTGACCCTCGTCCTGGATCGCGCCGGTGTGACCGGTTCCGATGGGGCCAGCCATAACGGCATGTGGGACTTCTCCATCTGTGGGCTGGTGCCGGGCCTGCAGCTCGCCGCCCCGCGCGACGGAACTCGGCTCACCGAGGCTCTACACGCCGCCGTTGGCGTTCCGGATGGGCCAACGGTGGTGCGGTACTCCAAGGAGGCATTGCCAAAGGACATCCCCGCTCTGCGATGCCAGTCCGGCATGGACATCCTGGCCGAGGACACCGAGAACGACGACGCGGAGCGTGGCGTGCTGATCGTTAGCTGGGGGCAGCTGGTGGGCACGGCTCTGCAGGTGGCCGAGCGGCTCCACCAGCAAGGCATCACCGTGACGGTGCTGGATCCGGTTTGGGCCCTGCCCGTCAATCCGGGACTGGCGGAGCTGGCCGCACAGTACGAGCTGGCCGTGACCATCGAGGACGGCGGCGTGGCGGGGGGTCTCGGCTCCCAGGTCGTCGCGTCGTTCAACGCGTGCGGGCTCTGTCTGCCCGTGCGCACGTTCGGCATCCCGCAACAGTATTTGGACCACGGGTCGCGCTCGGCGGTGCTGAACCGCATCGGTCTCACCGCCCCCGAGATCGCCCGCGACATCATCGAGGCCTACAGCTCGAGGCTGGTGTCGAGCGGACACGCCGAAGCTGCAACCCCCGACGAGGTGCTGCGGGGGGACTAGTGTCGCTCGGGTGAGCAGTCGGGGGCGTCGCCGAACGGTAGTGACCCTGCTCTGCGCGTCCGTCGTGCTGTTGGGGTGCACCCGGGCCGAGACGCCCCCGCCAGCACCGATTCCTTCTCCCACCGCCAGCCCGACTCCGCGGGCTAAGCCCAAACCCACCGATCCCTTGACCGGTGGAAGAAAGTCCGATCGTGAGGTGTTCGCGGTGAAAATCGAGAACACCGCCGCCGCCCGGCCTCAGGTCGGGTTGAATCAAGCCGACATCGTGATCGTCGAGGAAGTCGAAGCCGGGATCACCCGGTTGATCGGTGTGTTCCACACCCGTTTTCCCAGTTCGGTCGGGCCCGTACGAAGCGCCCGCAATACCGACGTCCAGCTCCTGCCTATGTTCGGCAAGCCTGGGTTGGTCTACTCGGGCGCTAACTCCAAGGTCCAGGCCCAGATCGCCAAGGCCGGCATCGTCGCCATCGAACGCTCCGACCGCGATACTTCGCGGTCCGCGCCGCACAACGTCATCGTCGACCTCGCCGCCCTGGCCAAGGAGTACAAGGCCGGTAGAGCCCAAGACATCGGGTTGCGCTTCGGTGACCCGGTCCCCACCGGGGCGCCGAAGGCCAAGAGCGCCAAGGTCGACGTCGGCAACGATTCGTTCACCTTCTCCCACGGCGCCAGGGGGTACCTGCCGAAATGGAACGGTGCGCGCTACGGTTCGGGTCGATCGGCCACGCGAGCTGACAACGTGGTGATCTTGCGGGTGCAAAACCGCCGGGACACCAAATCCACCTCGAAGATCTCGATCGTCTCGCAGACCGTGGGCAACGGCGAGGCAACGGTGTATCGCGACGGCCGCAAGGTCGTGGGCACCTGGTCGCGCAAGACCTCTGGGGCCAAGCTCGACCTCCGGGCGGGGGGTATCGACATCGCTCTCGCGCCCGGGAAGACCTGGATCGTGCTCCAGGGCAAATGACTCACGACACCTGTCGGGCGGCCGGACTCAGCTGGCCTGGCCGCCAAGCCCGAGGATGGTGTTGACCCGCTCGAGGCTGGAACCCAGCGGGGCGTCGACGCGCACGGTCGCCTCGCCGTCGCCGCGGGTGTGGCCGGAGTTGATGATGACGATGGGCAAACCCTGCCTGTGGGCCAGGCGGACGAAGCGGTAGCCCGACATGACCGTCAGCGAAGACCCGAGCACCACCAGGGCGCTCGCCCGCTCCACCGCGTCGAGGCACCGCTGCACCCGATCCTTGGGCACCGACTCGCCGAAGTACACGACGTCGGGTTTGAGGACGCCGCCGCACCGGTGGCAGTCCACTACGACGAAGCTATCGATGGTTTCGCTCTCCAGTTCGACGTCACCGTCGGGGTTGACCTGGCGGACCTCGTCCGCCAGCTTGGCCAATCCGGGGTTGGCCTCGCTGAAGCGGTCCTCCAGGGTTTCTCGAGCGCTGTTGTTCCCACAACCCAGGCAGCGGACCCGATCGAGCCGGCCATGCAGATCGGTGATTCGGGTGCTCCCGGCGCGCTGATGCAACCGGTCCACGTTCTGGGTGATGACGCCCGCCAACAGGCCATGAGCCTCCCAGGCGGCCACGGCGGCGTGGGAGGAGTTGGGAAGCGCCGAGCGGATCAGCGGCCAGCCTAGGTGGCTGCGGGCCCAGTAGCGCCGCCGAGCCGCCTCGGATTTGGTGAACTCGGCGTACGTCATGGGGTTGACCCGCCTCCGCACCCCGTCCGGGCCGCGGTAGTCGGGGATGCCCGAGTCAGTGCTGATCCCCGCCCCCGTCAGCACCACGACGTTGCCGGCATCGAGCAACCGCGCCGCCTCCGACAACGGCGTCTGGGTCTTCGTCTTCACGATTCCCCAGCTTAGTTCGCCGGTTCCAACCCCGGTCGGGAACACCTACTTCTCGGTATCGCATTCCCGAAATCGCGTTGGCCTGAGAAGCGGACGGATGGGCGTTCCACCGCCGCCGGTGGGGCAACCTCACTGTCGCAAGACCACCGGCACCCGACCCCCCCCGGATAATCAGCACTTCCTCAGGCGTTGGACGGCAGCGTCGCGACGCCTGGGGCGGCGAAGCGTTCACCGTTGACCCGCTCGCTGACCCCGCTGCGATCCAGATACGGGGTGATGCCGCCCAGGTGGAACGGCCAGCCGGCGCCCAGGATCATGCAGAGGTCCACGTCCTTCGGATCGGCGACGACGTCTCCTGCCAGCAACAGGCCGATCTCTTCGGCCAGGGCGTTGACGACCCGCTCGAAGATCTCCTCCGCACTGCTGGGGTTCTCGCCCAGCTCGAACAGCTCGACGACCTGGGGGTTCACCACGCGGCCACCGTCGGGACCGGGCTCGGGGAGGTAGAGGTGGCCGATCCCGGCCTCGACGAGCCTCTCCAGGTTCGCCGAGACGTGGAACCGCTCGCCGAAGCTGGCGTTGAGAGACTCGGCGACGTGCAGCCCGATGGCCGGGCCGACCAGCTCCATCAACACCATCGGCGGCATCGGCAACCCCAGCGGGGCCAGCGCGGCGTCGGCCAGCTCGATGGGCGTGCCCTCGTCGATCACGGCGGTGATCTCGCACAGCATCCGCACCAGAACCCGGTTGACGACGAAGGCCGTGGCGTCGGACACCAGGACGGCGTTTTTGTTCAAGGACCTCGAGACGGCGAACGCCGTGGCCAGGGCGGCGTCGTCGGTCTTCGCGGCGCGGGCGATCTCCAGCAGCGGCAGTACCGCCACGGGATTGAAGAAGTGGAATCCGACGACGCGCTCGGGGTGGTCGAGGTCGGCGGACATCCGGCTCACCGAGAGCGAGGAGGTGTTGGTGGCCAGGACACACTCGGGGCCGACGTGACCCTCCAGCTCGGCGAAGACCTCCTTCTTCACCGACAACTCCTCGAAGACGGCCTCGATGACGAAGTCGCAGTCGGCGAAGTCGGCCGTGTCGGTGCTGCCGGTGACCAGCGCCTTGGCACGGTTGGCGGCGTCGGCCTGCATCCGCTTCTTGCCCACGAGTTTGTCGATCTCTTCGTGGACGTGAGCGACGCCGCGGGCGACGCGCTCGCCGTCGAGGTCGGACATCACCACCGGAATCTTGAGTTTGCGCACGAAAAGCAGCGCCAGCTGGGAGGCCATCAGCCCGGCCCCGACGACGCCGACCTTGCCCACCTCGCGGGCTAGGGACTTGTCCGGGGCCCCGGCCGGACGCTTCGCCCGCTTTTGGACCAGGTTGAAGGCGTAAAGGCTGGCGCGGCTCTCCTGGCTCAGGAGCAGATCGGCCAAGGCGGTGTCCTCGGCCCGGAAGGCGTCGTCGAGGTTGGCGGTGCGGGCGGCCGACACCAGCTCGAGGGCCCGGTACGGCGCGGGCGCGGCGCCGGAGACCTTGGCGTCGGCGAACGCGGTGGCCTTGGCCACGGCCGCCTCCCAGCGGGTTTCGTCGCGGTCGATCTGGGGACGCTGCACCGCGGCGGAGCCCGTGAGCACGTCCGCGGTCCAGGCCAGCGAACGCTCGAGGAAGTCCGCGGGTTCGAAGAGGGCGTCGGCGATGCCGAGCTTGGCGACGTCGGCGCCCGACAGCATCCGGTTCTGGCTCAGCGGGTTGGTGATGATGACCTGCAACGCGCTCTCCACGCCGATGAGGTTGGGCAGGAGGAAAGCCCCGCCCCAACCCGGCAGGATGCCCAGGAAGACCTCGGGCAGCCCGGCGGCCGGGATGCCGGCCGAGACGGTGCGGTAATCGCAGTTCAGCGCCACCTCGAAGCCGCCGCCCAGCGCCAACCCGTTGATGAAGCAGAAGGTGGGCACGCCGCCGCCGGTTGGCGCCCCGTCATCGGCGTGCAATTTCTTGTACACCCCGTGCCCGCCACGAACGATGGCTTCGGCGTCCTCGCGCCCCCGCAGGTTCTCGAAGGCGGAGAGGTCGGCGCCGGCGGCCAGGAAGTAGGGCTTGCCGGTGACCGCGATGGCGGCGATGTCGGTGCGGGCGCGGGCCGCGTCCAGGGCCCGGTTCAGCTCAAGCAGGCCGCCCGGGCCCAGCGTGGTCGGCCGGGTGTGGTCCTGGCCGTTGTCGAGCGTGATGAGCACGCACGTGCCGGCGCCGCCGGGCAGGTCGACGTCGCGGCTCAGCGCGGAGGTGACGACCTCGTTGGGCATGACCTCCCTCAACCCGGTGAGGAGGGCGGTCAAATCGTCGTCGCCGATGTAGCTCTGGTCGGTGCTCACAGGCCGCGTCCGTTCTGCTCGGGGGTGGAATCGAGATCGCCGGAGGGGGAGTAGTGCGGGTTCTCCCAGATCACCGTGCCGCCCATTCCCAGGCCGATGCACATGGTCGTGATCCCGTAGCGGGTCTCGGGGTGATCGGCGAAGGCGCGGGCCAGCTGGATCATCAACCGCACGCCCGAGCTGGCCAGCGGGTGGCCGACCGCGATGGCGCCGCCGTAGGGGTTGACCCGCGGGTCGTCCTCCTCGATGCCGAAGTGATCGAGGAAGGCCAGCACCTGGACGGCGAAGGCCTCGTTGATCTCGAAGGCGCCGATGTCGTCGATGCTCAACCCGGCCCGCTCCAGGGCCTTCTCGGTGGCCGGGACGGGGCCGACGCCCATCACCTCGGGCTCCACCCCGGCGAAGGCGTAACCGACGAGCCTCATCTGCACACCGAGTCCGAGTTCTTCGGCGGTCTCGGCGTCGGCCAGCATCGCCACGCAGGCGCCGTCGTTGAGCCCGGCCGCGTTGCCGGCGGTGACGTTGCCGTGGGCGCGGAAGGGGGTTTTGAGCGCGGCCAGGTCCTCGACGGTGGTGCCCGGCCGCGGCGGCTCGTCGGCCGTGGCGAGCCCGTAACCCAGCTCGGTGTTCCGGGTGGCCACCGGGGTGAGCGCGGGCTGGATGACGCCGTCGTCGTAGGCCTGGGCCAGGCGTTGTTGGCTGCGGACCGCATAGGCGTCGGCCCGCTCCTTGGTGATGGCGGGGTAGCGATCGTGCAGGTTCTCGGCGGTGCTACCCATGACGAGCGCGGAGGAGTCCACGATCCGCTCGGCCAGGAAGCGCGGGTTCGGGTCGCTGCCCTCGCCCATCGGGTGGTGGCCCATGTGCTCGACGCCGCCGGCCAGCACGATGTCGTAGGCGCCGAAGGCGATGCCGCCGGCGGTCGTGGTGACGGCCGTCATGGCGCCGGCGCACATCCGGTCCAAAGCGAAGCCGGGCACGCTCTTCGGCAGCCCGGCCAGCAAGGCGGCGGTGCGGCCGATGGTGAGGCCCTGATCGCCGGTTTGGGTGGTGGCCGCGATGGCCACCTCGTCGATGCGCTCGGGCGGGAGTTCGGGGTGACGGCGCAGCAGATCGCGGATGCAGTTGACCACGAGGTCGTCGGCGCGCGTCTCGGCGTAGATGGATCCGGCCTTGCCGAAGGGGGTGCGTACGCCGTCAACGAAGACGACCTCACGAGATTGCGACATGGCCTCATATTACCGAACCAGCCTCAGGCCGGCTTGGCCAAAAACCGAACCAGCCTCAGGCCGGCTTGGCCAAAAACCGAACCAGCCTCAGGCCGGCTTGGCCAAAAACCGAACCAGCCTCAGGCCGGCTTGGCCAAAAACCGAACCAGCCTCAGGCCGGCTTGGCCAAAAACCGAACCAGC
>JBBSOW010000011.1:0-52254 GCA_038259365.1 Propionibacteriales bacterium | reverse complement strand
CCGGTTCCTCTTCCACGCGGTGCTGACCCCGGGGCTGAACGTCGGGTTGTTGGCTCCCGACGCGGTGGTTCGACGCGCGCTCGCCGCGGCCGACGACCACGACGTGCCGCTGGCCTCGGTGGAGGGCTTCGTGCGGCAGGTCATCGGGTGGCGCGAGTACATGCGGGCCACCTACATCTTGTGGGGATCGCGGATGCGGACGTCCAACACCTTGCGACATACCTCGTCGCTAGCGCCGGGTTGGTGGAGCGCCGAGACGGGGTTGGATCCGGTGGATCACGTGCTGGCCTCGGTTCTGGAGACCGGGTACGCCCATCACATCGAGCGGCTCATGGTCTTCGGCAACATCATGTGTCTACTGCGCACGGATCCGGACGAGGTCTACGAGTGGTTCATGGAGATGTTCGTCGACGCCTACGACTGGGTGATGGTGCCCAACGTCTACGGGATGAGCCAGTTCGCCTCCGGGGAATCGATCACCACCAAGCCGTACGTCTCCGGCAGCAACTACCTGCGCAAGATGTCGGACTTCATGGCCGGTGACTGGAGCGCGGACTGGGACGGGTTGTACTGGAGCTTCGTGGCCGATCATCGCGAGGTGTTCGAGGCCAACTTCCGCTCCACGATGATGACCCGGATGTGGGACGGCATGGATGGGGACAAGCAGGCCGAGCACCGGCGTCGCGCCGAGCCCTGGTTGAGACGCTGAGATTAGGGCGCCACGGCGCCAGCACTGTGAAATGTCGGCAGCGAGCATTAAGGTTCGAGGCGTGGAGGATGAGCAGCTAGGGGACGCGCTAATCGAGGAACCGGCGACCCCACCGGCGGCGCCCCTGGCGCTGTACCGGCGCTACCGGCCCGACACGTTTGCCCAGATCATCGGGCAACACCACGTCACCGATCCGCTGCAGCGGGCGCTGGTGAACAACCGCGTCAACCACGCCTACCTCTTTTCTGGCCCCCGCGGCTGCGGCAAGACCACCTCGGCGCGCATCCTGGCCCGGGCCCTCAACTGCGAGCAGGCCCCCGTCGCCGAACCGTGCGGGGAATGCCAGTCCTGCCGCGACCTGGCCCGCGGCGGCTCCGGGAGCATCGACGTCATCGAGATCGACGCCGCCAGCCACGGCGGGGTCGACGACGCGCGAGACCTGCGGGAGAGGGCCTTCTTCGCCCCCGTCGCGAGCCGCTATAAGATCTACATCGTCGACGAGGCCCACATGGTCACCACGGCCGGGTTCAACGCCATGCTCAAGCTGGTGGAGGAACCGCCGCCGCACGTGAAGTTCATCTTCGCCACCACCGAGCCGGACAAGGTGATCGGCACCATCCGTTCCCGCACGCACCATTACCCGTTCCGGCTCGTGCCGCCGAAGATTCTGGGCGAGTACCTGTCCGAGCTGTGCGACGCTGAGGGCATTGCCGTCGAGCCGGCAGTGCTGCCGTTGGTGGTGCGCTCGGGCGGGGGCTCGGTGCGCGATTCGCTCTCGGTGCTCGACCAGCTGCTCGGCGGGGCCAGCGGGGAGGGGGTCGGCTACCAGCAGGCGGTCTCGCTGCTCGGCTACACCCCGGACTCCCTACTCGATGAGGTGCTCGACGCCTTCGCCGCCGGGGACGCCTCCGGGGTGTTCTCGGCCGTAGACAAGGTGATCGAGGTCGGCCAGGATCCCCGCCGGTTCGCCGAGGATCTGCTGCGCCGGTTGCGCGACCTCGTCATCGTGGCCGCGGTCCCCGATGCCATCGCCTCGGGCTTGGTCTCCGTGGCCGAGGATCAGGGTGAACGGCTCACCAACCAGGCCGCCTCGCTGGGGGCGGGGGAGCTGACCCGCGCCGCCGAGGTGATCGCGGCTGGCCTCACCGACATGCGGGGCACCACGGCGCCCCGGCTCCACCTCGAACTCATGTGCGCGCGGGTGTTGCTACCCGGCTCCGACGTCGACGAGCGCGGGGTGCACGCCCGCCTGGATCGACTGGAGCGGCGCATCGGCATGGTCTCCGGCGTGGCGGCTCCGGATCAGCCGCCCGCCGCCCAGCCAGAGCAAGCCCGGCCACCGGAGCCGGATCCGGCGCCCGCCCCTGTCGAGCAAGCGGACGAGGAACCGCTCGGTGAGGCTGTCGACACGCCGACGCGGGAGGTACAGACGAGTCGGGGCGCCCCTGTCAAAGACCAGCGGGCAGGGTCGGCGGAGGAGGCAAAGCCGTTGGAGCCCAGCACGGACCCCTCGGCCGCCGAAGTCTCACCGCCTAAGCAGGCTGGCGGGCCCAGCATCTCCACGGCCGACGTTCGTCGCCTGTGGCCCGAGGTGCTGGAGGAGGTGAAGCGCCGACGACGCTTCACGTGGATTCTGATCAGCCAGAACGCCCACGTCACCGGGGTTCACGACGGGGTGTTGACGCTGGGACTCAGCAACGCCGGTGCCCGCGACAGCTTCTCCCGCGGCGGCAGCGAGAACGTGGTCCGCGAGGCGATCGTGCAGGTCATCGGCGTCGATCTCCGGATCGAGTCGATCGTCGACGCCGCCAGCGGTGGCAGCGGCTCGGCTCCGAACCCCAGGAATACCGGGCCGGGATTCGGCAGCAACGCTGAGCCCGCCGCCGACTCCGACTTCGGTATGGCCCCCGATCGCTCGCCGGTGACGGCCGCCGCACCCGCTCAGGCATCGCCGTCGGTGCAATCCCCGGCAGCCGCCAGCGATAACCCAGACGACTCGATCCCTCGTTCCCACCTGCGAGCCGTGCCCAACGAGCCCGCTGAGGGGACGGCGGAGGAGAGCGACGCGCCGGCCGAGTCATCTCCGCGCCCCGGGCTCTCGTCCCGCGCGCGCGAAGAAATCCGTGGCACGCGGTTGCAGGTGGTCCGAGAACGGGGCCGATCCGAACCCGAAGACGAGCCGGATCGTAGTGATTCCGACGCCGACGAGGCCGACACCGGCCACAACGAGTTGCTGGCCCGCCACCTCGGCGCCCAGCTGATCGGCGAGGAATCCCCGGAGGGCAGCTAAAACGCGCATACTGTTGAAGCGCGACACACCAGCTATACCCGGGCGAGTTCAGCGCCCTCAACGAGAGGATTGCCGATGTTTGGAGAAGGCACCGACATGTCCGGCCTGCTCGCGCAGGCCCAGGCCATGCAGCAGCAGCTGGCCCAGGCTCAAGAGGAGTTGGCCGCCACTACGGTGAGCGGCTCGGCCGGCGGAGACCTGGTGACCGCCGTGGTGTCGGGGGCGGGGGAACTGCAAGGCCTGAGCATCAAGCCCGAAGCCTGCGATCCCGAGGACACCGAGACCTTGGCCGACCTCATCGTCGCCGCCGTCCGGGACGCCAACCATCAGGCCAGCGCGGTGGCCGCCGCCAAGATGGGCCCGATGGCTGGTGGCATGGGCTCCGCGCTCGGTTTCTGAGCGGAAGAAGACGTGTACGAAGGCCCCGTCCAGGACCTCATCGACGAACTCGCGCGGCTGCCCGGGGTCGGCCCCAAGGGGGCCCAGCGGATCGCGTTCCACCTGTTGGCGTCGGATCCCGAGGATGCGAGTCGGCTCGCCCAGGCCCTGCAACGGGTGAAGGAGACGGCGAATTTCTGCGAACTCTGTTTCAACGTCTCTGAGCAGGCGCGTTGTCGCATCTGCCGCGATCCGCGGCGAGACCTCACCGCCATCTGCGTGGTCGAGGAACCCAAGGACGTCGTCGCGGTGGAGCGCACCCGCGAGTTCAGCGGCACCTACCACGTGCTCGGTGGCGCGATCAGCCCCATCGACGGGATCGGCCCCGGCGATCTGAAGATCCGCGAACTGTGCCTACGCCTGGCCGATGGGACCGTCGCCGAGGTCATCTTGGCCACCGACCCCAACCTCGAGGGCGAGGCGACGGCCACCTACCTGTCCCGGCTGCTGTTGCCGATGGGCGTACAGGTCTCCCGGCTCGCGAGCGGCCTCCCGGTCGGCGGCGACCTGGAGTACGCCGACGAGGTCACGCTCGGGCGTGCTTTCGAGGGGCGGCGGTCGGTCAGCGCCTAGCCGACGTTAAGTGATCGCCGGTATCTAAGGCGACCCCGGAAGCTCCTTGACTAGCGAGGAGGATCGGGTGTTGGCAGATACGCGAGTGCGGTGCACCGGTCCGTCACCGAAGCGTGAGCGGACGCCGGACGGCCGACGGTCTCTTGATCCGCCGACCGTCCCAACGTGGCGATCAGCCGGCGACCACCCGATAGGTGAGTTCGTAATCGGCGTGCGTGCGATGGAACTCCCCCTGCTGGTCACCGCGGTCCACCTGAGCCGCTCCGTTCACCGTGAACGTGCCCATGTCGTCGTCCACTCCGGCGTCCACCTCGATGAGCTGGACCTGGGCGGTCTTGCTGAAGAGCGCCGATCGACCGGCCAGGTTGACCGTCCCCCCCTTCTTCACCGAGCCCGGTCCATAGACCGTCACCCCGTCGACGAGCAGCTTCGGCTCGTCGGATCCAACGGTGTCTTGCTTGCGAGTGCAATGCAGTTCCACCAACTCCAAGCGGTACTTGGTAGCCATGTCAATCTCCTTGTGTCCAAACGCCCGGCGTTTCCGGGTCGTTTCATGACTAGATTCCACGACCGGCGTTGTCGAAGCGTTGCGGAAATGTTGTGCCTGGGAGACCGCGAGGAGGAGCCATGGTGATCCCACCCATCAGGCTGCTCGGATCGGTGGAAGTCGCGTCCGCGAGTCGTCCTCGTTCCGCTCGCTTTTGCGATCTCGGACCAGCACGACAGCGAGCGGTCCTGACCGTGCTGTTGCTGGCCGCCCCCCACGCCGTGGCCGTTGAGGACCTGATCGACCGAGTCTGGGGCGAAGATCTTCCCATCGAGGCGAGAGGCTCGGTACGGGCCCACATCTGCCGCGTGCGAAAGGCGGTATTAGCGAGCCGGGTGCTGAGCGTCGACCGCATCGGAAACGGCTACCGCGCCACCTTCGACTCCGGGGACCTGGACCTCGGCCAGTTTCGGGCGGGCGTGGCACGGGCTCGAACCGCCGTCCAAGTCGGCGAATTGGAGGACGCCTACGCCAATCTCACGGCGGCCCTGGAACTGTGGGGCGGATCCGCGTTGGGCGGAGTGGACTCGCCCTGGCTGAGTGAGCAGCGGACCGCCCTGGCTTGCGAACGACGCGGAGTGGCCGCCCAACGGTTCGATCTGGCGATCCGGCTGGGAGAACACGTGGAGGTCATACCCGAGCTCATGCACGACAGCGCTGCCGAACCCTACGACGAACTGCTCGCCGGCCAACTCATGTTGGCCCTGCGGGCAACCGGGCGGGCCACCGAGGCGTTGACGGTGTACGACCGGATGCGGCGGCGGCTACGGACCGAGCTGGGCGCCGAACCCGGGGGTGCCCTGAGAGGGATCCACCAGCGGGTGCTTCGCCCCGATTTCGCCGCAGCGCCCGACGCCCGAGTCGTGCCACGCAGGATCGTACCGCGCAGGGTCGTGCCGCATCAGCTTCCGCCCGCGGCCAGTATATGGGTTGATCGGGTGGCCGAGCGGGCTGCCATGGACCGCGCCCGTATCCCCGGCGCCGAGGCCTCCGCCCAGACGATCATCCTGACCGGCATTGGGGGCGCAGGCAAGACCTCGCTGGCCGTGGAATGGGCCCAGGCGCAGGTCGAAGACTTCCCCGATGGTCAGTTGTTCGTGGACCTGCAGGGGTTTGACGCCGAGCGTTACCCGATGTCGACGGAATCGGCCTTACGGACGATGCTGCTGGCGCTGAGCGGGGACTCGGAGGATCTGCCGCCCGACCTCAACGGCCTGACAGGCAGGTACCGGACCATGCTCGCCGGGCGCAAGGTTCTTGTCATCATCGACAACGCTCGTACCTCGGCGCAGGTCAGGGCGTTGCTTCCGCCCTCGCCGTCGGCCGCCGTGATCACCAGCCGGTCCTCGCTGAACGGCCTGCTGGCCGATCCGGGAGCGACGCTGATCCCGGTAGGAATGTTGGCCGCCGAGGACGCGGAGAAGCTCATCGAAAAGCGGATCGGCCGAGAGCGCGTGCGGGCCGAGCGAGAGGCGATGCTCCAGTTGGTGCGCCATTGCGCGGGGTTGCCACTTGCCTTGGCCATCGTCGCGGGACAGGCCGCCGCCAGCGCCCACCTGCCGCTGGCGATACTCGCAGAGGAACTCGCCGATGAGGCGGCCCGGCTGGATGGTCTTGGTGGCGAGGATCGCGCTTGCGATGTTCGCAGCGCTCTGCAGGTGTCGGTGGCGGCGCTATCGGCCGACGCGGCGCGGGTCTTCGGCTGGCTGGGGCTGTGCCCCGGGCCGACGACCCATCGAGCGGCCTTCGTGCTGGCCAGCGGGTTGAGTTCGGCGGCCGTGACCGGCGCGCTCCGCGAACTGACCCGGGTCCACCTGGTTCGCCAGCAGCTGGGCGATCGATTGAGCATGCACGATCTCGTCCGGCTCTACGCCGCTGAACGCGGGCGCGAGGACCCGGAGGCCGCCCGTGTCATCCGTCGACTGCTGCGCTCCTTCGTCGAATCGGCTCAACTGGCCGGTCCGGCGGGGGAGAGCGCAGAGCCGACGACGGACACCACATTCGTGGAGAGCCAGGCCTGTGAACTGGTCGCGGCCCTGGATCTGGCGGCGGCCCTTGGCCATGACGATCTGGTCGGCGATCTCGCCGCCGTCCTGCAACGCCATCTGGGCGTCCGCGGCTGCTGGTCCGAGCTGGTGCGGACGAGCACGGCGGCTATCGCGGCCGCGCGACGGCTGGGTGATGAGCGACGGACCGTCCGTGGCTTGGTCGCCCTCGCGCGGGGTCAGATCGGGCTGAGTGACTACGCCGGGGCCGGGGCTGCGTTGTCCGAGGCGGTACTAGCTCTCGGGGATCTGGACGAGCCCGCGCTCGAAGCGAGTGCGCAGCGCGCGCTAGGCCGTCTGTCCGCACGCCAGAACCGGCACGAACCCGCCCTCGCCCACGACCATCAGGCCCTGGTCCTCTTCCGGCGGGTGGGGGATCGAGACGGCGAGGCCACCTCCCTCAACGCCATCGGCTGGCATCTGGCCCACCTGCGACGCCCCGCCACGGGTTTGGCCTGTTGCCGCCGCGCGTTGTCGCTCTTCGAGCAAACGGGGAACCGTCGCGGCCAGGCCATGACGCTAGACAGCGTGGGCTACGCGTTGGATCGGCTGGGTCGCTCGAGCGAGGCCCAGCACACGTATCGGCGCGCCAGCGAACTGATGGCCGAAACCGGCGCGGATCTGGCCAGTGCCGAGACCCTGCGTTTGTTGGCTGCCAGCTATCGAAGTTGCGGCGACCTCGCGGCGGCCGCGCTTGCCGAGGGGGGCGCCGAGGCCGCGCTGGTGCGCACGGGTGGTCTGGGTGGTGAACCTCCGGTGGTGGGTGCGGCGGGATAACCGGAGCTCAGCTTCGGTACGCCGCCAACTCGCCGAGCAGCTGGGCTTTGCGATCTTGGTCTGCGAAAGAGGATCGAATCGAGTTGGCGGCCAAGTGATCAAGATCCTCCATGCTCAGTTCGAGAGCCGATTCGCACTGATCAACATTGTCGTCTAAGTAGCCGCCGAAGTAGGCCGGGTCGTCGGAGTTGAGGCAGACGTTGAGGCCTCGCTCCAACATGGCGGGCAGCGGGTGATTGGCAAGCTCGTCGATCACCTGCAACCGCACGTTCGACAGCGGACACACGGTCAGCGGAACCTGCTCGCTCACCAACCGGGTGACCAGCGCATCGTCCTCGAGGCAGCGAACGCCATGATCGATCCGCTCGACTCCCAGCACATCGATGGCCTGCCAGATGTAGTCGGGCGGGCCCTCCTCGCCGGCGTGGGCCACCTTGTGCAGTCCAGCCGAACCAGCGGCGGCAAACACGTCGGCGAATAACTCCGGCGGATAGCCGGCCTCGGCCGAGTCCAGCCCGATGCCCAGCAGTGGAACCTCGCTTGCCATGGCCTCGTCGAGCATGCGCCGAGCGTCGTCGACGGGCTTGTCGCGCAGCACGCACACGATGATCCCACTGCTGAGGTCTAGCTCACGCTCGGCCCGATGGAGTCCAGCCTGCACCCCCGCCAGCAAGGTGGAAGCCGCCACGCCGCGGGCCGTGTGGGCCTGCGGATCGATGAACACCTCGGTGTGGCGGACCCCGGCCCGGGCCGCCCGCACCGCGTATCGCCACGTCATCTCGGCGAAATCCGTTCGGGTCTGCAGCACGGCCATGTTTTCGTAGTAGAGCGCCAGGAACGAGCCCAGATCGCCAAACTCGTAGCGGGCCCGAAGCTCGGCCAACTCCGAATAGGGCAGAGGCACGTCGTTGGCGCGGGCGAGTTCGAAGATGGCCTCGGGCTCCAGGGTGCCCTCGAGGTGCAGATGCAGCTCCGCGAGCGGGCGTCGAGGCGTCCGATCTGCGGCGGCGGTCTGGTTGAACATGGTGATCTCGCTTTCGGTATATTCGGTCACCCCCATGATGCCTAGCCGGGTTGAGCGTCCACACTAGAGACAGCAACGCCCCGGGTAACACCCGGCGCGGCCCCCTTAACTTTGGAGAAGACGTGCCCCACCACACGAACGCCGTTATCGACCGGGTTGCCAGCATCGAGGGTGACGAACTCGCCTCGCTGGACGCGTGGTGGCGGGCGAACAACTACTTGACGATCGGTCAGATCTACCTCAAGTCGAACCCGCTGCTGCGAAGCGAGCTGGGCGACGACGACATCAAGCCGCGCCTGCTGGGGCATTGGGGGACGAGCCCAGGGTTGGCGTTCATCTACGCCCACGCCTCCCGCCTGATTCGCCACACCGACCAACAGATGATCTATCTGGCCGGCCCCGGACACGGCGGCCCCGCGCTCGTGGCGGCTAGCTATCTCGAGGGCGTCTACAGCGACGTCTATCCCGAGGTCGGCCTGGACGAATCGGGCCTCACGCGGCTCTGTCGACAGTTCTCGGCACCTGGCGGAATCCCCTCCCACGTCTCGGTGACCACTCCCGGCTCGATCCACGAGGGCGGTGAGCTCGGCTACGTCTTGATGCACGCGTTCGGCGCGGTCATGGACAACCCGGATCTGATCGCGCTCGCCGTGGTCGGGGACGGTGAGGCCGAGACTGGTCCCCTGGAGGGCTCGTGGAAGGGCATTTCCTTCATCAACCCCGCCCACGACGGCGCGGTACTGCCCGTCCTGCATCTCAACGGGGCCAAGATTGCCGGGCCGACGGTGCTGGGTCGCAAGAACCCGGACGAGGTGAAGGCGTTGTTCGAGGGGCACGGTTACGAGGTGCTCGAGGTGAGCGGCGGGGATCTGCCCGGCATGCACCAACGGTTCGCGGCCGCGCTCGCCACGGCCTACGGGCGGATCCGCGAGATCCAGCAGCGGTGGCGAGACGAGGGTCACGACCCGTCGACGACGGAGTATCCGCGCCCTCGCTGGCCCATGATCGTGTTCCGCTCACCGAAGGGCTGGACGGGGCCGAAAAAGGTCGACGGCGTCCAGATCGAGGGGACGTGGCGCTCGCACCAGGTGCCCCTGTCCGGGGTGAAGAACAACCCCGAGCACCTGGAGCTGCTGCGGCAGTGGCTGCTGTCCTACCGTCCCGAGGAACTCTTCGACTCCGCCGGTGCCCCCTCAGCATTGGTGTTGGCCAACAACCCCCAGGGTGATGCCCGGATGAGCGCTCACCCGGTGGCCAACGGTGGCCTGCTGACCCGAGACCTCGACATGCCCGACATCGCCGACTACGCCGTCGACGTGCCCAAGCCGGCCACGGTCTTCGCCGAATCCACCAGGGCCCTCGGCGCCCTGATGAGGGAGTTATACCTCCGCAACCCCCACACCTTCCGCTCGTTCAGCCCCGACGAGACCAACTCCAACCGCATCGGCGCCATCTTCGACGTCAGCGATCGCAACTCGATGGAGAAGGTGCTGCCCACCGACGTCAGCCTTTCGGCCGACGGGCGTGTCATGGAGGTGCTGAGCGAACACAACTGCCACGGCTGGTTGGAGGGCTACAACCTCACCGGCCGGCACGGGTTGTTCGCCACCTACGAGGCGTTCGCGATGGTCAGTGCCTCGCAGACGATCCAGCACACGAAGTGGCTCGAGGAGGCGAGCCACCTGGAGTGGCGGGCCAAGATACCGAGCCTGAACGTGCTGCTCACCTCCACGTGCTGGCGCAACGATCACAACGGGTTCTCCCACCAGGGGCCAGGGCTGATCCAGAACGTGCTCTCCCACCGCGGTGACGTCGCCCGGATCTACCTGCCGCCGGACGCCAACTGCCTGTTGTCGGTGGCCCGGCACAGTTTCAACTCGCGCAGCCACGTCAACCTCATCGTGATCGACAAGCAGCCCCAATTGCAGTGGCTCACCCTGGACCAGGCCAACGAGCACTGTCGCCGGGGTGCGAGCGTGTGGGAATGGGCGGGCACCGAAGGCCCCGAATCCGACCTCGAGCCCGACATCGTGCTCGCCTGCGCGGGCGACGTGGTGACGATGGAGGTCATCGCCGCCGCCCAGATCCTCAGGGACCGGCTCCCCGGGCTGCGGGTGCGGGTCGTGAACGTGGTCAACCTGATGACCCTCTCGCGGCCCAAGGATCACCCGAACGGCATGTCGGAGGTGCTGTTCAGCGAGCTGTTCACCAACACTCAAGAGGTGATCTTTTCGTTCCACGGTTACCCGGGCGCGATCCATCAGCTCGTGCACGGCCGCCCCGACGCCGACCGTTTCCACGTCCGCGGGTTCATCGAGCAGGGCACGACGACGACCCCCTTCGACATGGTGGTGCGCAACCAGGCCTCGCGTTACCACCTGGTGCTGGACGCCATCAACAACTCCAAGCGGCGCCCGCACGGGGCGGCCGAGCTGCACGCGTGGTGCCAGGCGCAGTTGCGTCGCCACTCGGCCTACATCGTCGAGCACCTCGAGGACATGCCGGAGGTGCGGGACTGGGTCATGCAGGATCCCGGTTCGGAATCGACGGGCGAGGCGGGGGAGAGCTGAGCGGCGCAGGAGAGGCTCTCCAACGACGATCCCACCGACCGCCAGCGTGGCGATCGCCAAGGCTTATCGCCACCGATCTCGACCACACGCTGCTCCGAGACGATCTGAGCCTGAGCCCGCGAACGATCGCAGCGATTCGGGCGGCCACCCGGGCCGGGATCACGGTGGTGCCAGCGACGGCGAGACCGGCGTGGGCGGTGCGAGACCTCATCTCCGAGGACGTCTTCGACGGTTGGGCGGTGTGCTCCAACGGGGCGCTGGGAATCCACCTGGGCAGCGGTGAGGTCCTGGTGGAGGAGGCGCTCGAGGTGTGTGCGCAGGAGGCCTTGGCGGTCGCGCTCCTGGACCGCTATCCGGGCACCGTGTTCGCCAGCGTGCGGGATCGCGGCGTGGGGTTCATCGCCCAGCACGGTTACTTCGAGCACGCGAGCCCAACCGACCACGGCCGCAGCCTGGAATTCAACGGCACCCACGACGTGAGCGCGGTACTCGGGGTACCGAGCCTCAAACTCATCGCGCGCCATCGCGAAGTGAGCCCGCAGGCCTTGCACGCCGTCGTGCTGGAGTCCGGCGTCGCGGGCTTCGAGGCATCCCTCTCGGGAGCGCCGTTCTTGGAGATGAGTCCCGCGGGGGTCAACAAGGGCTCGGGCCTGGCCGAGCTGGCGGCGAAGTTGGGCGTCGCCCAGGCCGACACCGTCGCCTTCGGGGACGCGATGAACGACATCCCCATGCTCCGCTGGGCGGGGATCGGGGTGGCGATGGGGAACGCCGACGAAGCGGTCAAGCGGGCCGCCGACCGCGTCACTGCGAGCAACCTCGACGACGGCGTCGCCATCGTGATTGAGCAGCTGACCGCGGCTGGCTAGACTGACGGCGTCGCGCAGCGTCGATGAGGCCATCACCTCGGAGTTGTCGGAAGAACGGTATCGGTCCAGCGAACCCCGATGTCCAGTAGAACCGACGGCGGCAGCTAAGAAAGTGGATCCGGTCTGCCAACAGGCTCGGCGGGGTCAAGGAGGGTGGTACCGCGGGGTTTCCTCGTCCCTTCGTCTGATTGCACTATCGACGAAGGAAGACTGAGAATGAGCCAGGATCTGACAGTTGAGAACGCCACGTACGCGAGCGTGCCGCACCAGATCGATCTCCCCGCGATGGAGCACGACGTGCTCAAGCTGTGGCGCGAGCGAGACACCTTCACCAAGTCCTGGCAGCGCACCGAAGACGGGCCGCGCTGGACCTTCTACGAGGGCCCGCCGACCGCCAACGGCATGCCGGGCACCCACCACATCGAGGCTCGCGTCTTCAAGGACGTCTTCCCGCGCTTTCGCACGATGCAAGGCTACCGCGTCGACCGTAAGGCGGGCTGGGATTGCCACGGCCTGCCCGTCGAGCTCGCCGTGGAGAAGGAGCTCGGCCTCAACGGCAAGCCGGATATCGAGGGCTATGGCATCGAGGCGTTCAATGCGCGTTGCCGCGATTCGGTGCAGCGCCACGTGAGCGCGTTCACCGAGATGACCGAGCGGATGGGCTATTGGGTCAACTTCGAGGACGCCTACTGGACGATGACGCCGGACTACGTGCAATCGGTGTGGTGGGCGCTCAAGCAGATCCACGAGGCCGGCCTGCTCGTCGAGGACTACCGCGTCGCGCCCTACTGCCCGCGCTGCGGCACCACCTTGTCCGATCACGAGCTCGCCCAGGGCTATGAGGATATCGTCGACCCCTCGGTCTACGTGCGGTTCCCGCTCACCAGCGGGCCGTGGGCCGGGAAGGCGAGCCTGCTGGTGTGGACGACGACGCCCTGGACGCTGGTCTCCAACACCGCCGCCGCGGTCAACCCGGGCGTGACGTACGTGCTGGCCAGCAACAAAGAGGAACGCCTCGTCGTCGCCGAGCCGCTGTTCGACAGGGTGCTCGGCGAGGGATGGAGCGTCGAGGAGACGGTGACGGGTGCGGAGATGGAACGCTGGAGCTACCGTCGCCCCTTCGAGCTCTACCCGTTCCCGAGCGAGGCGCACTTCGTCGTGTTGGCCGATTACGTCACCACCGACGACGGCTCGGGCGTGGTGCATCAGTCCCCGGCCTTCGGTGCCGACGACATGATCGTGTGCAAGGCCTACGGGCTGCCGATGGTGAAACCGGTGCTGCCGAACGGCCACTTCGAAGACGATATCGAGCTGATCGGCGGGCTGTTCTTCAAAGACGCCGACGCGTTGCTCGTCGACGATCTGCTCGAGCGCGGGAAGCTGTTCCGCAAGCTCGACTACGAGCACGCCTATCCGCACTGCTGGCGCTGCCACACGGCCCTGCTCTACTACGCCCAACCGTCCTGGTACATCCGCACCACCGCCATCAAGGACGAGTTGCTGCGCGAGAACGAGGCCACCACCTGGTACCCCGGATCCGTGAAGTGGGGGCGCTACGGCGATTGGCTGAACAACAACGTCGACTGGGCGCTCTCGCGCACCCGCTACTGGGGGACGCCGCTGCCGATCTGGCGATGCGCCGCGGGCCACCAGGTGTGCGTCGGCTCGTTGGCCGAGCTGGGCGAGCTGACCGGGGGAGATCAGTCGGCGCTGGATCCGCACCGGCCCTTTGTCGACGACGTCTACTTCGATTGTCCGGAGTGCGGTGAGACCTCGACGCGGGTGCCCGAGGTCATCGACGCCTGGTTCGATGCCGGTTCGATGCCCTTCGCCCAGTGGGGCTATCCCTGGGCCGAGGGCTCGGAGGCGGAGTTCGAACCGGCCTTTCCGGCCGACTTCATCTGCGAGGCCATCGATCAGACCCGCGGTTGGTTCTACACGCTGATGACGGTGTCGACGCTGGCCTTCGGGCGCAACTCGTACAAGAACGTGCTGTGCCTGGGTCACATCCTGGCCGAGGACGGGCGCAAGATGTCCAAGCACCTCGGCAACATCCTGGAGCCCATCGCGCTGATGGACGCCCATGGGGCTGATGCCGTCCGCTGGTTCATGGCCGCCGGCGGCTCGCCCTGGTCGGCCCGTCGGGTCGGTCACACGACGATCCAAGAGACCGTCCGCAAGACGTTGTTGACCTACTGGAACACCGTCGCTTTCCACGCGCTTTATGCCCGTACCAACCGCTGGACGCCGGCGGGGCAGGCGCCAGCGGTTGCGGATCGCCCGGTCCTCGATCGCTGGCTGGTCTCGCGGACGAACGAGTTGATCAAGGCCGTCACCGATGCGCTCGAGCACTTCGACACCCAGCGCGCCGGCGCGGCGCTCTCGGAGTTCGTCGATCAACTCTCCAACTGGTACGTGCGCCGCTCGCGGCGCCGCTTCTGGGACGGCGAGGAAGCGGCGCTATGGACGCTGCACGAAACCCTCAACGTGCTCACCCGGCTGATGGCACCGATGACCCCGTTCGTCACCGAGCGGGTGTGGCAAGACCTGTTCGTGGCCAGCGATCCGGGCGCGCCCGAATCGGTGCACCTGTCCTCCTGGCCGGTCGCCGAGGAGTCGGTCATCGACGGCGAGTTGGGTTCGGCCATGGATCTGACCCGCCGGTTGGTGGAGCTAGGGCGTTCGGCCCGGGCGGAGGCGAAGGTTCGCACGCGCCAACCGCTGTCCCGGGTTTTGGTGCCGTCCGGCGCCCTCACCCGGTTGACCGATGAGCTGAAGGCCGAGGTCGCAGCCGAGCTGAACATCGGGCGGGTCGAATCCTTCGCCTCCGACGGGGACTTGGTGAACTATTCGGCCAAGGGCAACTTCCGCAGTCTCGGCAAGCGGTTCGGCAAGCAGACGCCGCGGGTGGCGGCCGCCATCGCGGCGGCCGACGCCGATGCTCTGGTGGCCGCGCTGGCCGCCGGCCGGGCCACCGTCGACTTCGACGGTGGCACCGAAGTCGGGCCCGAGGATGTGATCGTCTCCGAGCGTCCCCGGGAGGGGTGGTCGGTGATCAACGAGCAGGGGGAGACCGTGGCTCTCGATCTCGAGCTGACGCCGGAGTTGATCAGGGCCGGGCTGGCGCGCGAGGTGGTTCGCCTTCTACAGGAGACCCGTAAAGCCAGCGGGTTCGAGGTGTCGGACCGGATCACCGTCCGATGGTCGGCCGGTGGTGAGGTCGCCGAGGCGCTGCGCACCCATGCCGATCTGGTGTCCGCCGAGGTGCTGGCGGTCGAGCTGACCGAAACGGACGCGGAGGCCACCTGGCGTCGCGATGAGGATCTCGGGCTGAGCTTCGACGTGCGCCGGGTTTCCTAGGGTGAGGCCATGACCGCCCCCCGTGCCGCGGCCAGCAGCGACGACGCGGCGGAATCCGCCGAGGGGGCAACGCGGTTGTCCGACGCCGCCGCCCACGTGGCGGCGTGGGGATTCGCCTTCCTCATCCTGCGGATCTTCGCCGTCTCGGGCTACGACTGGGACACGGCCTTCCTGGTAAGCACGACGCTGAGCCTCGACGACGGTTTCGCGCTGGTGTTCGGCTCCCTCCTCGCGGGACACCTGTTGACCGAACTGCTCGTGGCGCTCGTGTTGCCGCTACTTCTCGCCGCCTACGCGTGGGGGCCGAAGCGGTACCGCCCGGTGGTGATGCTGCTCGCGACGCTGACGCTGATCACCCTGGTGGCGCTCACCACGACCTTTCGCCACTGGTGGCTGCCGGTGGCGACCGTGGCCGTGTTCGCAGCCATTCTCCTGATTCGTCGCTTGCCGCTGCAGCACCGGGTGCGCAAGGTGGCGGAGTCGATCCTGGCGCGGGTCGGCCTGGTGACGGGGGTGGCGGTGCTGTTGGTGGCGGCGTTCGTTCGAACTCCCTGGGTTCCCCACGAGGCGATCCAGACCAAGGAGGGCCCCATCAACGGGTATGTCCTGAGCGTGGATCCTGGGTACCTCAACGTCCTCACCGACAGCGGTGAGTTCGTCATCGTCATCAGTGGCGACGTGCTCTCGCGGGAGTGAGTCGAGGATGCTCAGCCCGGATGCGCCATCCGCTGGTTGGCCGTGCGAAGGGCGGTTCCGACGGGGACGTGGGCCACGGCGGCGCCTAGCCCGAAGCGCGGCATGTTGCCGTAGATGACCTCGCGCTTGTCGGCCCCCACGACGTAGGTCTCGTGCCAGATGCCCACGTCGCCGCCGTCACCGACGTGGCGGCGAAAGTCGCGCCAAGGCTGGAGATGCGGTGCGTCGGGGTCGGTGGCGAACCGGGTCAGGTCCTCGGGGCTCCGCCAATAGCTCAACAGGATGGTCGTGCGCCCAAACCAGGACTCGAACGAGAGCAGGCCCGCCTCGGGATGCCGGCTGAGGTGGGTGAGCATGCGGGGCATGGCCACCACCACCGGTCCCCACTTGTCGGGTCGGTGCAGTTTGTTGATCCGCATGCCGATGAGGAAGACCGTCACCTCACCCTCGTGGGTGGCCGTCCAACGGCCAGCGTGAACTCTACTGTCGGGTTGCAACACACTGTTATACAACACCGTGATGTAACGTGTGTCAAGTGGGTAGACCCAAGGAATACGACGACGCGCTGCGTACGCGGTTGGTGAGCGGTGCCGCAGATGCGGTGGCCGACGGCGGCATCGACGGCGTGTCGTTACGCGCGCTGGCGACCGCGGCGGGCACGTCGACCAACGCCATCTACACCCTGTTCGGCAGCCGGGCCGGGCTGCTGGGCGCCGTCTTGGCGGAGGCCGCGAGCAGTTTCACCGCGGCCCAACGGACCGTGCCGTTGACGTGCGATGCCACCCGAGACTTTCGACTGCTGGGCCGGGCCTATCGCGACTGGGCGCTGGAGCATCAATCCCTGTACTCGGTCATGTTCGGTGAACGCTCTGGCGCCCTGTGGCAAGCGGCCGAGGGGCACGGCGGCGCGAGTGAGGACTCGGCCGGCGAGTCCGACTCGGCTATGGGTCCGCTGCTCGATCACATCCGGCACGGGCAAGCCCTCAAGGTCCTCCGCGCGGCAGAGCCCCAGGTGATCGCGACAGTGATCTGGGCGACGGTGCACGGGTTCGTGAGCCTGGAAATCGCCCAATGGAGTCACCATCCGCGCGGTGAACGCGACGCCCGCTACGAGGAATGCCTCAGCGCCAGTCACGCCTACTGGGCGAGCGCGCAGACCCGGCAGGTCCCCCTCTAATCCAGCTCGACGTCGTCGTCTTCGACGTGGTGGACGCCGAGTTGCTCACAAGCAGAATCGAGTAGCCGCTGGGTAGCGAGGGTGCCGCTGAGTGAGAGTAGCTCGTTCTCCGTGCGCCCGGCCGCGATGTCCTCGCCGGCGGCGATGAACTCGTGACAATAGCCGGTGCCGGTGGCGGGCGCGTCGATCTCCTCGGCCTCCTCGCCGGCGTGGACGACCAACCTGCGGGGATGATGCAACCGCGGCGGCACGTCGATCCACCCCTTCGTGCCCAGGATGGCCGCGCGTCCGGGGCCAACGCAGTCCATGGCGCCCAGCAGGCTGGCGCTCCGGCCGTCGGCGTAGGTCAGGATCATCGAGGCGGAGGCGTCCATGCCGTTCGGGTAGCCGTTGCCGCGGGCGAGGATTCCGTCCGCCTCGCCGAGGAAATGCTGGGCGAACGAGATCGGGTAGACGCCCAGATCGAGCATGGCCCCGCCGCCCAGCTCGGGGGCGAACAGCCGATCTGAGGGATCGAACTCGCGGAAGGCCACCAGATCGGCCTGCACGGCGCGGACCTCGCCGATGGTGCCGGCGGCGATCACCCGCTTCGCGGCGAGGATGGCGGGTTGGAAGCGCGTCCACATGGCCTCCATGACGAACACCCCCTTGGCTTGCGCCGCCTCGATGATCTGCTGGGTGCCGATGACGGTCGCCGTGAACGACTTCTCGATCACCAGGTGCTTCCCGGCCGCGATGGCGGCCAACGCGATGTCGCGATGCTGCGGGTGTGGGGTGGCCACGTAGATGGCGTCGACGTCGTCGTCCTCGATCAGGGCGCGGTAGCTGCCGTGCGCCCGCGGAACCCCGTGCTCGCCGGCGAAGGCTTGCGCCCGCTCCCGCGAGCGCGACCCCACCGCCGTCAGCTCGCCGTTGCTGACGTGTTCGAAGTCGGCCGCCACCTTCGCGGCAATCCGTCCCGGACCTGCCACTCCCCACCGCACCCGTTGACTCATGTGTCCAGCCTAGAGCGCAGCGGGGCGTCTAGCGCGGAGCGGGTGTTGGCCGACCGGCGCTGGTTCGCTGTCAACGAGGAACAACGGGGACGCCTTCAAGGCGGCCCTCGACCTAGCGAACGGTAACTTCGTCAGTTCTCCGATCGATGACTGGCAACTTCTGCCACCGATGAAGGAACTTCGCCGAGCACGGAGCCAGTAGGGGGTTAGAGTTAGCACGCTCGATTGTCTGGGTTGGTAAGGAGTCGGTGTGAGCCGCGTAGTTCAAAAGTTTGGTGGGTCCTCGGTGGCCGACGCGGAGAGCATCAAGCGCGTCGCCAGGCGGGTCGTGTCGAGCAAGCAGCAGGGCAAGGACGTCGTCGTGGTCATCTCGGCCATGGGCGATACCACCGATGAGCTGCTCGACCTCGCCCAACAGGTCTCGCCGATGCCGCCGGCCCGGGAGCTCGACATGCTTCTCACCGCCGGGGAGCGGATGAGCGCCGCCCTGCTGGCCATGGCGATCGCGGACTTGGGCGCGCGAGCCCGCTCGTTCACCGGTTCCCAGGCCGGGGTCATCACCACCGGCGCCCACGGCAACGCCCGCATCATCGACATCACCCCGGGCCGGATCGAAACCGCGCTCGACGCGGGTGACATCGTCATCGTCGCCGGATTCCAGGGCGTCTCCCAAGACACCAAAGACATCACCACGATCGGCCGCGGTGGCTCCGACACCACCGCGGTCGCGCTGGCGGCGGCTCTGGAGGCGGAGTACTGCGAGATCTACACCGACGTCGACGGTATCTTCACCGCCGACCCGCGCATCGTCAAGGGCGCCCAGCGCATCCCGGAAATCCAGTACGAGGAGATGCTCGAGATGGCCGCCTCGGGCGCCAAGATCTTGCACCTGCGGTGCGTGGAGTACGCCCGGCTCTCGATGGTGGCAGTGCATGTGCGCTCCTCGTTCTCCGACAACCCGGGCACCTGGGTCATGGCCGCCGACAACATCACGAAGGGACCTGGCATGGAACAAGCACTCATCACGGGGGTGGCCCACGATCGCGACGAGGCCAAGATCACCGTCGTCGGCGTGCCCGACACGATCGGCGAGGCCGCGAAGATCTTCGAGGTGATCGCCCAGAGCGAGATCAACGTGGACATGATCGTGCAGAACGTCTCACACATCGACACGTCGCGGACCGACATCTCGTTCACCTTGCCGACCACCGATTCGCGCAAGGCAATTCAGGCCTTGAACGCCGCCAAGTCCGACATCGGCTACGAGGACCTGCTCTTCGACGATCAGATCGGCAAGGTCTCGGTCGTGGGCGTCGGCATGCGCTCCCACCCCGGTGTGACGGCGAAGTTCTTCAGCGCCCTCGCCGACGCGGACGTGAACATCAACATGATCTCGACCTCGGAAATTCGCATCTCGGTCGTCGTCGACGCTCTCGGGGTGGACCGCGCCGTCCAGGCCGCGCACACCGCCTTCGGCCTCGACGCCGAAGACGAGGCCGTCGTCTACGGAGGCACGGGCCGCTAACCCCCTGTCAAGAAAACCGTTGTCGCGGGTTCTGGGGAGTGAGAGCATCGGGCATGACCGCTCGCATCTCACACATCAGCATCGATTGCCGCAACGCCTACGAGCTCTCGCAGTGGTGGAAGCAGGTTCTGGGCTTCGCCGACCTGCCCGACGACCCGAACCAGCCCGGCGACGACGAGTGCATGATCCAATCGTCCGAGACCGGTGAGCGCCTGCTCTTCATCGAGACGCCGGACTTCGACCCCGCCGTCAAAAAGCGCATCCACTTCGATCTCCGTCCACGCGAGCGCAGCCGCGATGGCGAGCTCGAGGTGCTGCTCGGGCTCGGCGCCCGCGAGGTGGCCGATCATCGGGGCATCTACGGCCCCGGAACCGGTTGGGTCGTCTTGGCCGACCCCGAAGCAAACCAGTTCTGCATCCTGCGCGGCGAGGCCGAGATCGCCGACTGATTTCGGTGACGTCTCGGCCTCAGCCACGGCCCCAGAGGACCAGTTCGTCCGCGGCGACCGGGACCGCGAGCACAACCGGCTCGCCGATGTTGACCTGCGCACGCCGGAAATCGTTGTTCAACACGACCAGGTGCGAGGGGGAGGCCTCGGCGATCCGAACCCGCCGACGCGTGCCGTCCGCTTGGCGCAATCCCCAATCCTCGGCGAGGTAGCGTAGCCCGGCTTGTTCCAGGGTGGCCTCGCCGGCGAACTCGGTATCCGGCTCGGCAAGCGGGTACCCGAAAATGGTTCGGGGGCGAACAAGACCGGCGTCGACCGATTCGAGGTAGCCGACCAGCTCGCCGTCGTCCATGCGGTAGTACGGCTGCCAGTGCTGGGGGATCATGCGACGAGTCAACCCCATCCCCGTCGATCCGCCAACCGGTTTACGTTTCGTCGCCCAGGGTGCGGCTATCGTGAGGCAGCATGAGCGATAACCCGGCCCCGACACCCGCCGCCGACGCCCACGACCTGATCCGCGTTCACGGCGCACGGGTGAACAACCTCCGCGACGTGAGCGTCACGATCCCCAAACGTCGTCTCACGGTGTTCACCGGGGTCTCGGGTTCGGGCAAGAGTTCGCTGGTGTTCGGCACCATCGCCGCCGAATCCCAGCGGATGATCAACGAGACCTACAGTTCGTTCGTTCAGGGGTTCATGCCGACGCTGTCGCGTCCCGATGTCGATATCTTGGAGGGTCTGACGACGGCGATCATCGTCGATCAACAACGGATGGGCGGCGACGTGCGCTCCACCGTCG
Source organism: Propionibacteriales bacterium (assembly GCA_038259365.1). GTDB lineage: Bacteria > Actinomycetota > Actinomycetes > Propionibacteriales > Propionibacteriaceae > JBBSOW01. The sequence goes on along the minus strand of JBBSOW010000011.1, from coordinate 31,414 downwards.
GCACGGCCACCGACGCCTACGCGATGCTGCGCATCCTGTTCAGCCGAATCGCTAAGCCCTACGTCGGATCATCGCAGGCCTTCTCCTTCAACATCGCCTCGATGAGCGGCGCCGGAGCGGTGACGACGGAGCGCGCCGGCAAGGCAATCAAGGAGCGGCGCGAGTTCCAGATCACCGGTGGCATGTGCCCCACCTGCGAGGGGCGCGGCTCGGTGTCGGATCTGGATCTCACCGAGCTGTTCGATGATTCCAAGTCGCTCGAAGAGGGGGCCATCACCATCCCCGGTTACAACGCCGGCGGCTGGAACATGCGGCTGTACTCCGAATCCGGCTTTTTCGCCCCGAACAAGCCCATCCGCGACTTCACCGAGTCCGAGCGAGCCGACTTCTTGGACAAGGAGCCGACGAGGATGAAGATCGCGGGCATCAACATGAATTACGAGGGCCTGCTCCCGCGAGTGCGGAAGTCGATGCTGGCCAAGGATCCCGAATCTATGCAGCCCCATATCCGGGCGTTCGTGGACCGGGCGGTGACGTTCACGCCGTGCCCCGACTGCGATGGCACCCGGCTCAACGAGGTGGCCCGTTCGGCGAAGATCGGCAAGATCAACATTGCCGACGCCTCGGCCATGCAGATCAGCGATCTGGCGGATTGGGTCCGCGGTCTCGACGAGCCGTCGGTGGCGCCGTTGCTGACCAACCTGCGGCAGACCCTGGATTCGTTCGTCGAGATCGGGCTGGGCTATCTCTCGCTCAACCGTCCTTCGGGCACCCTGTCCGGTGGTGAGGCGCAGCGGGTGAAGATGATCCGGCACCTCGGATCCTCGCTCACCGACGTGACCTACGTTTTCGACGAGCCGACCATTGGTCTGCACCCCCACGACATCGAGAGGATGAACGACCTGCTGATCCGGCTGCGCGACAAGGGCAACACCGTGCTCGTCGTGGAGCACAAGCCGGAAACCATCTGCATCGCCGATCACGTGGTCGACCTCGGCCCCGCCGCCGGGGCTGGCGGAGGCACGATCTGCTTCGAGGGCAGCGTCGAGGAGTTGCGTGCGAGCGACACCGTGACGGGGCGGCACTTCGAGGATCGGTCCGCGATCCGGGTGAAGCCCCGCAAACCCAGTGGCGCGATCGAGATCCGCGGCGCCTCGCTGCACAACCTGCGAGACGTCGACGTCGACATCCCGCTCGGCGTCCTAGTCGTCATCACCGGCGTCGCCGGCTCGGGCAAGAGCTCCTTGGTGCATGGCTCACTACCGCGAGGCGCCGAGGTCGTCGTGGTCGATCAGGGCGCGATCCGCGGTTCGCGGCGGAGTAACCCGGCCACCTACACGGGCCTGCTGGAGCCGATCCGGAAGGCCTTCGCGAAGGCCAACGGGGTGAAGCCGGGCATGTTCAGCGCCAACTCCGACGGCGCCTGCCCGGCCTGCAACGGCAACGGGGTGATCTACACCGACCTGGCGATGATGGCCGGAGTGGCCACCATGTGCGAGGTCTGCGAGGGCCGTCGTTTTCAGGCCGAGGTGCTGGAGTACACGTTCGGCGGCGCCAACATCGATGAGGTGCTGGCGATGTCGATGACCCGGGCCAAGGAGTTCTTTGGCGACGGCGAGGCCAAACTGTCCGCCGCGCACGGCATCCTCACCCACCTCGTCGACGTCGGCCTGGGCTACCTGAGCCTGGGTCAGCCGCTGACGACGCTCTCGGGCGGGGAGCGCCAGCGGTTGAAGCTGGCCACCCACATGGGCGAGAAGGTCGGGGTCTACATCCTCGACGAGCCCACGACGGGACTCCACCTCGCCGACGTCGAGCAGCTGCTCGGGTTGCTGGATCGCCTCGTGGATTCGGGCAAGTCGGTGATCGTGGTCGAGCATCATCAGGCCGTCATGGCCCACGCCGACTGGATCATCGACCTCGGCCCCGGCGCCGGTCACGACGGCGGCCAGATCGTTTTCGAGGGACCCCCCGCCGACCTCGTCGCCGGCGCCTCTACCATCACCGGGCGCCACCTTGCGGCATACGTCCGGAGCGACAAGGGCTGAGACCAGACCTATTGACTATCAATAGCGATCGATCGATAATCGAGATGTGAACCTTGTTGTCGTTTTCGTGCTGCGCGTGTTCCTCGTGGTGATCTTCGTGGTCGCCGTCTTGGGCCAGACCTTCCTCGTCCCCATCGTCGCGGCCGATTTTGCCGCCATGTTTCCGGAGGTGGCCTTCTTGCGGGTGCCCTACACCGTCGTGGTCAACCTCGGAATTGGCTGCGGTCAAGTGACGCTCGTGGCCGTCTGGGTGCTGCTGTCGATGGTGCGACGCAACGCCATCTTCTCCGAGCGTGCCTTCGCGTTCGTCGATCTCATAATCGGCGCCGCCTTCCTGGCCACGCTCTTGGCGGTGGGGTTGGCCCTGCACGCTTTCGGCGTGATGAAGATCTGGCAGGCCATGTTGCCCCTGGGGGTGACGGTCATCGCCGGGGGAGCGTTCGTCCTGCTGATGATCGTCATGCGCGGCCTGCTTCGAAGTGCCACAACCTTGGAGGCGGAGATGGCGGAGGTCGTCTAGTGGCGATCGTCGTCGACATCGACGTCATGCTGGCCAAGCGCAAGATGTCGGTCAACGAGTTCGCCGACCGCGTGGGGGTCACCGTCGCGAACATCGCCGTGTTGAAGAACGGTCGGGCGAAGGCCGTCCGCTTCACCACCTTGAACGCCATCTGCCGCGTGCTGGAGTGTCAGCCGGGGGACGTGCTGCGTTGGGTGCCGGACGCATAACCGAGCCAGGCGCCGCCACCTGAGCACGCTCAGAATGGTGCTGGGCGCGCTCGCCCTGATGTCCCCCGCTCGATTTAGGAATCGAGCGAGAAGCGGCAGATCGAGCGCGCTGGGAGCAAAAAAGCTTCCGCCGAAGCGAACTCCTCCTACCGAACCACTCACCACAAGTCGGGGTGACAGGATTTGAACCTGCGACCTCGTCGTCCCGAACGACGCGCGCTACCAAGCTGCGCCACACCCCGGTGGCCCGAAGACCGTTGGAGAGTCTAGCGGATCCTCAACCTCGGTATCGAATCGTTCAGGCCCTCGGCACCAACGTGAGCAGGGTGGCCTCGGGCCGGCAAGCGAAGCGGTAGGGAGCGTATGGGGACATGCCCAGCCCCCCGCTCACGTGCAGCGCCGAGGTGACCCCCGCATGGCTGTGCCAGCTCAGTCCCTTGACGCGCTTGGCGTCGAGATCGCAGTTGGTGGTCAGGGCGCCGTAGAACGGCACGCACACCTGACCGCCGTGGGTGTGGCCGGCCATGATGAGATCCAACCGATCCGCCGCCATCGCGTTCAGTACTCGTAGGTAGGGGGCGTGGGTCACCCCGATGGAAAGATCGACGTCATCGCTAGGGGGGCCAGCAACACCCGCGTAGTCGTCGCGGTGCAGGTGGGCGTCGTCGGTGCCGCGTAACTCCACCCTCACCCCGGCCAGTTCGAGGATGGTCCGCCGGCGGGTGAGATCGTGCCAGCCGCGAGCCTCGAAGCCGTCGCGAAGATCTTGCCACGGCAACTCTCCCTGCAGCGGCTGGCGTGGCGCACGCCTGCCGTGCAGGTAGCGTAATGGGCTCTTGAGCACCGGCTCGTAGTAGTCGTTCGAGCCGAAGACGAACACCCCGGGGCGATCCAACAGGCCCGCAAACGCGCGCAACGCGGGATTCACGGAGTCCTTGTCGGACAGGTTATCCCCGGTGTTCACCACGAGGTCCGGCTCCAGCGCGGACAGGGCCCGAACCCAGTCCTGCTTGGTCGATTGCCCGGGCGTGAGGTGCAGATCCGAGACGTGCAGTACCCGGATGGGCCCTCGTCCTGGCGGAAGGATCGGCACCTGGACGCGCTGCAACCGGTACCAGCGCGCCTCGACGAGAGCGCCGTAGGCGACGCAGCCCACCCCTGCCGCCCCGACTGCGGCGGCGGCCCTAGCGAGGCCCACGGACTAGTTTTTCTTCTTTTTCGTGGGCTTGGAGTCGGGCTTCTTCTTGTCCGTCTTCTTCTTGTCCGTCTTTTTCTTCTCGGTCTTCTTCTTCTCGGTCTTCTTCGGAGCCGGCGGCTTTGGCGTCGACGTTGGCTTGGGCTGGGGCCTTGGGCCGGCGGAGAAGTACATCGTGATGACGCCGTTCTCGCGAGCCTTGCCCGTCGGCGAGATGCCGACGTAGGCTCCGACGGCCGAGCTGGAGTAGACCTGTTCCGACACCACGGAGAAGCCAGCCTGCTGCAGCTTCTCCCGCGCCCTGTCAGAACTCAACCCGTACACCTTCGGCACGCTCACGTACTTTCCCGAGGCCTTGATCCCGTCGAACTTCTTGAAGTCCGTCTTCTTCTTGCCCTTGAGGGCCTGCTTCATCGAGGGCTTCCAGATGTATTGGCCCGCGTCACCACCGCCGGAGCCGGAGAGGTAACGATTACTGACCGGCAGATACAGCCCCTTCAGTGACTTGCGGTGGTTCTTGTAGAACTTGTTGGTCTTGTCGATCGCGATCATGGCGGCGCCGGCCACCTCGGGGGTGTATCCGGCGAACCAGACGGCCTGGTTGCTGTCGGTGGTGCCGGTCTTGCCCGCGACGTCGTGCCCGTTGTTGAGGGCCGCCGGGCGTCCGGTGGCGCTCATGACGCCCTTGAGTAGGGTGCTGACGCCATCGGCGACATCCTTGGGCATCACTCGCTTGCAATCGGCGCTGGGGGCTTCGAGTTCCCGGTTCTGCTTGGTGGTGATCTTGTCGATGATGACCGGCTTGCAGTGGATGCCGCGGGCGGCGAAGGTCGCGTACGCCTCGGCCATCGAGATCGGCGTCACCTCGGCCGGGCCCAGGGTCAGCGAGAAGATGGCACCGTACTCCTCGGTGACGCTCTTGCCGTTGGCGAGCTTGACACCCGCCTTCTCCACCATCTTGGCCACGTCGCAGTTGCCGGTGTCACGCGCGAGCTGCAGGAAGTAGGTGTTCACCGACCACGCGGTGGCCTTGCGCATGTCCATCGTGCCCGAGATGGTGGAGTTCTTCGGCTTATACGTCGGGTCGATCGCGGAGTAACCGTCGCAGGTTTGGAAGCTCTGGCCGCGAAAACTGATCTGCTTCGGCGCCTTATAGGTCTTGCTCAGCGGAATACCCTTCTTGATCGCCGCGGCGGCAGTGAAGGCCTTGAACGTGGATCCCGCCTGGTATCCCTCTGCGCCGCCGAGATCGCGGCCGACGGCGTAGTTGAAGTAGGTTTCGCCCTTGCCCGAGCCCATGTCGGGCCGGTTCTGCGCCATTGCGATGATTTCGCCGGTACCGGGCTCGATCATGCTCATCACCGAGATCACGGGATCGCGAGCGTCGACGAGCTTGCCGATGGCCTTCTCGGCGGTCTTTTGAGTCTTAGCGTCGATCTTGGTGCGGATGGTGAGACCGCCGCGGTTGAGCCGGTCTTCGCGATCCTTGACGGTCTTGCCCAGGCTGGGGGTCTGCAGCAGGGTGCGCCGCACGAAATCGCACAGGAACGGGAACTTCGAGCCGACGCAGCCGTTGCGCGCTCGCTGCACCTTCTTGGAGTCGAACTCCACCTTCTTCGCGTCGTCGGCGGCCTCCTTGGTGACCTTTCCGACCGCGACCATCCGGTTGAGCACGACATCGCGGCGGTCGCTAGCCAATCGGGGGTTGTCCACCGGGTTGGTGGCCACCGGATTCTGGACCAGCCCGGCCAGCATGGCGGCTTGGTAGAGGTTGAGTTTCTTGGCGGTGGTGTCGAAGTAGTGGCGCGCCGCCGCCTCGACGCCGTAGGCCCCATCGCCGTAGTAGGCGATGTTGAGGTAGCGCTCCAAGATCTGGTCCTTGGTGAACTTCTTCTCCAGGGCGATCGCGTAGCGAAGTTCCTGGATCTTGCGCCCGTAACTCACCTCGCGGGCGGCCTCCACGCCGGCGTCGTCACCCTGGGCTACCGCCTGCTCGATGAGCACCATTTTGACGTACTGCTGGGTGAGGCTGGAGCCACCCTGGGTGGAACCGCCAGAGGAGTTGCGCAGCAACGCCCGCATGGTGGCCTTGACGTCCAGGGCGCCGTGCTCGTAGAACCGGTGATCCTCGACGGCCACCTGAGCGTCTTGCATCACCGGAGCGATCTTGCTCAACGGAACGTAGACGCGGTTCTCGTCGAAGAAGTTGGCCAGCAGCTTGCCGTCTCCCATGAGCACTCGCGAGCGCTCGAACTGAGGTGGGGTGGCCAGCTCGGCGGGCAACGCGTCGACGCCCTTTGCGGCCGCGGTACTGGTGGTGCCCGCTATGGCTGCGAAGGGAACGACGAGGGCAGCGACGAGGAGGCCGGCCAGCACGCTGACGACACCAAACATGACGGCGGCATAACTGACACTGCCCAGGCGCTTTGGAGACAGGGACATGGGTTTCAGGGTACGCGAGGGGGTCAACGGACCGAAATCCACCGCCGCGCGTCCAGGCCTAACGGTTCCTGAGAATCAGCCGTGATTAATGCTCAAACTGGCGCAATTAGGTTACTCGTCCGTACTATACAACAGTCTTCTTGATCTTTAGCTCGAAAGGGAACTAGCCACCCTGGAGGTTAAAGATCGAGCTATTCGGGGAAACGAAAGGCGGTTGGCCCATGATGGGTGACCACGAAGATTGGACGCAGCTGGCCAAGTGTAGGGGCATGGAGGACGCCCTATTCGCACAAGGCGCGGAGCAGCGTAGAGCCAAAGCAATCTGCCAGGGATGCCCTGTGCGGTTGGAGTGCCTGGCCGAGGCGCTCGACAACAGGATCGAGTGGGGAGTGTGGGGCGGGATGACCGAACGGGAACGCCGGTTGTTGTTGCGCCAGCACGCCGAGGTCGAGTCGTGGGAGCTAAAGCTCCGGGCTGAGCTGACGAGCAACCCAGCGAAGTGACGCCAGGTCGTTGACCGGGGTGGACATGGCCGGCACCTCGGCCACGCGGACCCGAGGCTTCAACGCTTGGAACTTCTCGATCAGTTTGCGCTCGCGCTGAATCTGGCCGATGCGGACGGCGGCGAGGCCCAAGGCGGTGCCCGCCAATCGCTCATGCGGTGCTCTCGACTTAGCCAGATCCTCCGCCAGTGTCGCCGCTCGTTCTCGAGAAAGCGTCAGGTCGGTGCGGTGCACGCGGTTGATGATCACCCCGGCCAGCGGCATCGCCTCGGCGCTGAGCCTGTCGATGAAGAAACTGGCCTCGCGTAGCGCGTCCGGCTCGGGGGTGCCCACGACGATGAACCGCGTGTGGTCCGAGGACAGGTTCGCCAGCGTCGCTTCGGCCCGCTGCCGGAAACCGCCGAATAGCGTTTCGAACGCGGCAATGAAGGTCTGCATGTCCCTGAGCACCTGGCTGCCAAGCACCCGGTTCATGGCGGCCGTCACCAAGCCCACCCCCACCGTCATGAACCGCATCGGCCCCTTCGCGGGGGTGAGGAACACCTTGAGGATACGGCCGTCGAGGAGCCGCGACAGGTGCTCGGGCGCGTCGAGGAAGTCCAGCGCCGAGCGCGCCGGGGGAGTGTCGACGACGATCAGATCCCAACGCCGGTTTCCGCTGGAATCCACCTGCTCGTGCAGCTGCCCCAACTTCTCCATTGCCATATATTCCTGGGTTCCAGAGAATGAGGTGGATAAGGCTTGATAGAAGGGATTGTTGAGTATTTGCTCGGCCTTCTCGGATTGCGCGTGAGCCTCGACAACCTCATCAAAGGTGCGCTTCATGTCCAGCATCATGGCGTCCAGTGAGCCCTCGGAAGCCGGGTCAATACCGGTGACCGGGCGAGGATCGTTGTCGAGCTCGAGGATTCCCAACGCTTGGGCGAGGCGTTTCGCGGGATCGATCGTCAACACCACCACGCGACGTCCAGATTCGGCGGCGCGCACGGCCAGGGCGGCCGAGAGGCTCGTCTTGCCGACCCCGCCGGAGCCGCAACAGACCAAGATTTCCACGCCCGGATCGGCGAGGAGGGCAGCGGTGTCCAACCCAGGATTGCCGCGGGGTTGGCCAGCGGGTCGACGTCCGGACGCCGCGGACCGGGGGACAGTCTGCTTAGGCATTCACTTCCGCCTTCAGTTGCTCACCCAGGGTGTGGGCGATGCCGGCCAGGGCCGCGACGTCGATGCCGTCGGGGTCGAACGGCACCTCGATGAGAGGTAGGTCGGCCGCAATAAGTTGTTCATAACACGCTTGCTCGGCTTGGAGTTCGGCGATCCCGTCGGCGAACTCGTCGCGCAATACTGCTGCCTGGGCGGCCGCCAACCCAGGGGCGGACAGGGTCCAATCGGGTCCGTCGACGAGGTCGAGTTGCTCGGCCGTCAAGGGGGTGGGAGACACCCGATTGCAGACGATCGAACCGGGCCGGATGCCGGTGGGCCGGAGGGCCTCGATGGCCTCCAGGGTCTCGGTGACGGGCATCTCCTGCAGCAAGGTGACGACGTGCACCGTGGTGGCCGCAGACCGGAAGAGTTGGGTGATCGAGGCCGCCTGGGAGTGGATGGGGCCGATCTTGGCGAGCCCGGCCACGGCCTCGTGAACGGCCAGAAAGGACGTGATCCGGCCTGTCGGCGGGGCGTCGAGCACGACGGCGTCGTAGGAGTTGGGCTGGGATTTGAGCCGGCGGCGGACCGCCTCGTAGACCTTGCCGGTGAGCAACACGTCGCGCAGGCCCGGTGCGATGGAGGTGGCGAAATCGTAGAGCCCCAGCTTGTCCAGCGCCCGTCCGGCCACGCCGAGGCGGTAGAACGTGGCAAGGTACTCCATCAGGGCGTCGCGGGCGTCGATGGAAAGCCCGAATACCTCGCCGCCCGCCGGGGAGGTGGCCAGCTTGCGCTCGATGCCGCCCACGTTGGCGGGAGTCTCGAACAGCCCGGCCAAACCCTGACGGCCCTCGACCTCGCAGATCAACACCCGGCGCCCGGTGCTCGCGAGGGTCATCGCCAGCGAAGCGGCGATGGTGGTTTTGCCCGAGCCGCCCTTGCCGGTGACGATGTGCAGGGCGTGGGAGGGGGCATCGTCGGCGGGGGGCACGCAGACAAGGCTAGTCTGTGCCCATGACGAAGTGGGAATACGTAACGGTGCCGGTACTCGTGCACGCAACCAAACAAATCCTCGACAACTGGGGCTCCGACGGCTGGGAGCTCGTGCAGGTCGTGCCCGGGATGAACCCGGAGAACCTGGTGGCCTACCTGAAGCGCCCCATCCAGGAGGCCTGAATGAGCTGGAGTGAGCGCCTGAACGAACTCGGCATCGAGCTTCCTCCTGTCGCCAAACCGCTGGCGGCCTACGTGCCGGCCACCCGGGTCGGTGATCAGGTGTGGACCTCGGGACAACTGCCGATGGTGGACGGAGCGTTGCCCCGTAGCGGCAAGGTCGGCAACGAGGTCAGCCCCGAGCAGGGGGTTGCCCTAGCCAGGACCGCGGTCCTCAACGCGCTGGCCGCGGTGGCCTCCCAGGCGGGCGGCATCGATCACGTCCGACAGATTCTCAAGCTGACGGTGTTCGTGGCGAGTGCGCCAGATTTCACCGGCCAGCCGGGGATCGCCAACGGGGCCAGCGAACTCGTGGCGGAGATCTTCGGCGACGCCGGCGTGCACGTGCGCAGCGCGGTGGGGGTGGCTGTTCTGCCGATGGACGCTCCGGTGGAGATCGAGATGGTGGCCGAGGTCGGAAGCTAGCCGATGGCCTTGGGGCCTGTGTAAAGATGGTCTCCCATGAGAGCACTCACCTGGCAAGGCAAGGAAAATGTCTCCGTCGAACAGGTGCCCGATCCCCGGATCGAGCACCCCACGGACGCAGTCATCAAGGTCACGTCGACCGCCATCTGCGGGTCGGATCTGCACCTCTATTCGGTGCTGGGGGCGTTCCTCAACCCAGGCGACGTGCTCGGCCACGAGGCGATGGGGGTGGTCCAAGAGGTCGGATCGCAGGTCACCGACATCGCACCGGGAGACCGGGTCGTCATTCCGTTCAACATCTCCTGTGGGCACTGCTGGATGTGTACGCGGGGCCTGTTCGCCCAATGCGAGACCACGCAGGTGCGAGAGCAGGGCAACGGCGCGGCGCTGTTCGGCTACACCGAGCTCTACGGCTCGGTGCCGGGCGGGCAAGCGGAGTACCTGCGCGTCCCTCAGGCCCAGTTCGGCCCCATCAAGGTGCCCGACGGCGTCCCCGATGAACGAGCCCTCTACCTCTCCGACATCTTGCCCACCGCCTGGCAGGGCGTGGCTTACGCCGGCCTGAACCCCGACGGCGGGGACACCCTCGCCGTCCTCGGTTTGGGCCCGGTGGGCCAGTTCGCCACCCGGATCGCCAAACTGCAGGGCCACCGGGTGATCGGGGTCGATCTCGTGCCCGAGCGGTTGGCGTTGGCTCGCCAGTACGGGATCGAGGCAATCGATCTTTCCCAGGTCGACGATGTCCCCAAGGCCCTTATCGAGCTCACCGACGGTCGCGGGCCGGACGCCGTACTCGAGGCCGTCGGCATGGAGGCCCACGGAGCCCCGGTGCAGGGGGCGGCGGTGAAGGCCGTCGGCCTACTGCCCGACTCGCTCGCCAAGCCCCTCATCAAGTCGGTCGGCATCGACCGGATGGCCGCCCTAGACACCGCTTTCAAGGCCACCCGCCGTGGCGGCACCGTCTCGATCAGCGGGGTGTACGGGGGCCAAGCCGACCCCATGCCGATGATGACCATGTTCGATCGCGGCCTCACGTTGCGGATGGGCCAGTGTCACGTGAAGCGCTGGATCGACGACATCTGGCCGGTGCTGCTAGCCGACGGCGATCCGCTCGGTACCGAGCCGCTGGCCACCCACCGGCCGCCGCTGTCGGAGGCGCCCGAGGCCTACGCCATGTTCCAGGCCAAGGACGACGGCTGCGTCAAGGTGGTCCTCAAGCCATGAGCGCCACAGCCTCTCGAAGCGGCGGCGAGCCGGTTGCCTTCGTGGCCGGCGCCTCGCGTGGCCTCGGTCTCGCCATCGCGCGCGAGCTGGGCTCACGCGGCTACCGCTTGGTGATCTGCGCCCGAGCTGCCGACGCACTCGCTCGGGCGGTCGAAGATCTGAACGGACGGGGCTTTACCGTCACCGCCGAGGTGGCCGACGTCGCAGACCGTTCGGCCGTCGAGGCGCTGGTGGCGCGGACGGAAACGCAGATCGGGCCGATCGAGGTGCTGATCTGCGTGGCCGGAATCATCCAGGTCGGGCCGTTCGATTCGCTCACCCACGAACACTTTCGACAAGCCATCGACGTCATGCTGTGGGGGCCGATGCATACCGCGACGGCCGTCTTACCCGCCATGCGCGCTCGCGGCCGTGGACGCATCGGGGTGATCACCTCGGTCGGGGGGCTGGTGCCCGCGCCGCACCTGTTGCCCTACAGCACCGCCAAGTTCGGGGCGGTCGGCTTCAGCCGAGGGTTGCGCAGCGAACTGGCCGGCACCGGGGTGCGCGTCACCACCGTCGCCCCGGGGCTGATGCGAACCGGTTCCCACGGCCGGGCGTTGTTCGTCGGCGATCAGGAGCGTGAGTTCGCCTGGTTCGCCGCGGCGGCCTCGTTGCCCGTGCTGTCCATGAACGCCGATCGCGCGGCGAATCGGATCGTCAGCGGGGTGTTGAGCGGCCGGGCGAACGTTCTGTTGACCCCGCTCACCCACGTCGCCTCTCGGGTGGCGGCGTTGGCGCCGAACCTCACGGCCGCGGCGCTAGGCCTGAGCGTGCGGGCCCTGCCCGCCGCCCCGCCTCCGGAGGGGGAAGCCGCGGTGGAACCGGGTGACGGCGAGGACACCATCGAGGGTCGGGTGGCGCGCACCCACCTGTCGCCACGCGGGCAACGACTTCTGGCGCGGCTCATCGTGCTCGGCGATAGGGCAGCCGGCCGCTTCCTGCAGGGCGCTCTAGCCAAGACCTCGGACCCCGATCAGTCGGCGGATAGCCCGCCGAGGTAGGCCGCGTCGGCGTCGGCGTTGCTCTGCAACACGTAGAGCCGCAGATCGTGCACCGCTCGGCTGAGGGCACGGTCGTAGGCCAACCCGGCGGGCCCGGCGATCCGGTGGACCTCGTCCAGCACGGTATGGACAGCCGCTGCGACGACGCTGCGTGCCTCGGTGGCGAGCTGTCGCCCGTCGCCGTGCTCGACCTCCTCGTCGGCCAGCCGCCGTCCCGCCGCGTCGAGCATGGCCGCCCCACCCGCGAGCGCGGCCCGGACGAGCCCGCACCGGTGCTGTAGCGCGGCCGATAAGGGCTGGCTTAACCGGGCCACGGCGAGGTCGGCCACCCGGGCTGCACCTCCGAGCCAACACGCGGCAACGCCGACCCCTCCGGGGAAGAACTCCGGCCGAGACAGGTAGAAGTTCACCGCCCCGATAGCGCCGCTGGTGGGAATCGGGTGACCCGAGAAGGTCCACGTGTGGGAGCGGGCAACCTCCATCGCCGACGTCGCCCACGAACCGGTGTCCAGGGTGAGGGTTGCCGGCTCGCCGAGCGAGTCCAGAGCCGCCGGTTCGGGGAGGCGAAGTTCGATGAGCTGATGACGCTCGGAGTCCAGCCACACCGGCACCAAGGCCCGATCGATGACACCGGATCCCGAGGCGAAGCGGATGGTGCCGTCCAGGATCGACTGCGCTCCCGCCGGGGTGGCCCGCACGCCGGTGCGTTCGGAACGCGAGGCCCAGACGCCGTAGAGAGCGCCCGGCGCTGGCTCGGTGCCCGCTTGAGCGAGGATCCGCAGCGCGTCCACATGCCCCTCGAGGAGCCGAGCCAGCGCTACATCGGTCCGCCCCGCCGCTATCAGCGCGTCGAGCAGCTGCGGCCACGACAGCTCCTTCCACGCTTGCGTCTCCGCCAGACGGGCCAGCTCCGAGCGCACGGCGACGGCGTTGGGAGCGTGCGGGTCGTAGGCGTCGCTGAGGTTCAGCGCCGGTGGCAGTGGCGCCACGGCCGTCCATGGGTTCATCGTGTACGCAACCCCCTGAGTCGGGCCCGCTACCTCGCGCGAGACGGGCACACCCGTACGGTTATCGGTGTTCTCGATCATCCAACCCATCGAAGTATTGCATGAGTAGCGTTTCGCCCACCCCCACGGCGATGGCCGGGGAACCCTCGCTCGGCGCGGTCAACGCCTATAGGGGCTGGCCCCTGGCGGTGCAGGTGGGCGTCGTCGCGGGCCCGGTTCTGGCTCGTGGTCGGATTGATCGTGCGAGCCGTGCGCAGCCGCTAGTGCCGCGGCGCCACGCCACTACCGGGCGCGGCGCTTGACCCGCTCGATGTCGATGATCGTCACCGAACGGGGTTCGAGCCTCAGCCAGCCCCGGGTGGCGAAATCGGCGAGGGCCTTGTTCACGGTCTCGCGGGAGGCGCCGACGAGTTGGGCCAACTCCTCTTGGGTCAGGTCGTGGTTCACCAGCAGCCCGCCGGCCTGCGGCTCGCCGAAGCGATCGGCGAGGTCCAACAGCGCCTTGGCCACCCGGCCGGGCACGTCGGAGAAGACCAGATCGGCCACGACCTCGTTGGTGCGGCGCAGCCGCTTGGCCAGCTGGCCGAGCAGGCCGTAACCCACCTCGGGGTGGCGGGCCAGCCAGGTGCTGAGATCGGAGTGCTCCAACACCCGAAGCTGGCAGGGGGTGACGGCCGTGGCGGTGGTGGAGCGTGGGCCGGGATCGAAGACGGACAGTTCGCCGAACATTTGTCCGGGGCCGAGTACCGCCAAAAGGTTCTCCCGGCCGCCCGATCCGCTGCGGCCGAGCTTGATCTTTCCCGAGACCACCACGAAGAGTTGGTTGCCGGCGTCACCCTCGCGAAAGAGTGTGGCCCCGCGCCGCAAGCTCACCGAGGTCATCGCCTCGGCGAGAGCTGTCGCCGCCTCGGGGTCGAGGCCTGTAAAAAGAGGCGCGCGCTTCAATACGTCGGGATCCACCCCAATCCTCCTTCGGTCACGTCTGTCATCGAGCGGTCTGCTAAGCGTGAGTGGCCGGCGATGATGAGCCTATGGCCCACCCTACCGCCGAGCACGCTCTTGGCGTTTTGACTAGGCTGAATCTGTGGCAGACCCAACCGAGGAAACCCAGGCGGCCCGGGTGCGGCGGGCGCGCAAGATCGACCGGGAGTTGGCCGAGCTTTACCCGCAGGCCCGGTGTGAGCTGGACTTCACCGACCCCCTGGAGCTGTTGGTCGCCACCATCCTCTCGGCCCAGTCGACCGATCGTCGGGTGAACGCGATCACCCCGGTGCTCTTTCGGCGCTATCCCGATGCCGCCGCCTACGCCGCGGCGGATCGCAGCGAGCTGGAGGAGTTGATCAAGCCCACCGGGTTCTTTCGGGCTAAAACTGATTCGTTGATGCGGCTGGGGGCCGTGCTCGAGGCCGATTTCGCCGGGCAGGTGCCCGGCACCCTCGCTGAACTCATCACCCTGCCGGGCGTGGGCCGTAAGACCGCCAACGTCGTGCTCGGTAACGCGTTCGGTGTCCCCGGGATCACCGTCGACACCCACTTCGGCCGCCTGTCTCGACGCTTTGGCTGGAGCACCGAGAGCGATCCGGTCAAAGTGGAGGCCGACGTCGCCGCCCTGTTTCCCGCCACGGACTGGATCCAGCTCTGCCACCACGTGATCTGGCACGGACGCAGGCGTTGCCACGCCAAGTCCCCCGCCTGCGGAGTCTGTCCCGTGGCCAGGCTGTGCCCGGCCTACGGCGAGGGGCCGACCGAGCCGATAAAGGCTGCCAAACTCGTTCGGGAACCCCGCGGATGAGGCCGCCGGCGTCTAGGGGGTGGGTGTCGAAGCTCCTCTCACTCGTGGCCGCCGCGGCGCTGGTGGCGGGTTGCTCCACGCCGGGCGGGATGGCTCGCAAGCCCCCCGTCACCCCCCTCCCCGGTGGTGAGATGAGCGTGGGCTCCACAACGGGCCTAGAGGCCGCCCGCGTCGAGGCCGGCATCGCCGACTGTCCTGGCGGCAAAGCCGCGGCGGCAACGGACAACGGCCTGCCCGAGGTGACCCTGTCTTGCCTGGGTGGGGCCAACTCGGTCACCATGAGCGGCCTTCGCGGCCCCCTGATCATCAACGTGTGGGCGCAGTGGTGCGGCCCCTGCCGCCAGGAGGCCCCAATCTTGGCCGAGGTCTCGGCCCAGGCTGGGGAGAACCTGGCGTTCATGGGGGTGATCTACAACGACCCCCGACCCGATTACGCCCTGGAATTCGCCCAGGCGGCCGGGTGGCGCTATCCGCAAGTGCTCGACCCCGAGAAGTCCTTGCAGGCCCCGCTGAAGATAGCCGGCCCGCCGACGTCGTTGTTCATCGACGGCGACGGTCGGATCGCCTACCGTCACATCGGCCCGTTCACCTCAGCGGAACAACTGCGCCAGCTGACAGCCGAGCATCTCGGAGTTGAGCTTTAGCGCTCCGCTCATCGACGGGCCCCAGGTGGCGCTATTTCACGTGCGGCTGATCGGTTTCCCCCACCAGCGGCAGCCCGGCATCGAGCCAGGCCCCCATTCCGCCGGCGACGTTGGTGGCCTCGAAGCCGTTCTGGTTCAACCAGGCCGTGGCCCGCGCCGAACGCCCGCCGCTGCGGCACACCACGTAGATTTGTTCGTCTATCGGCACCTCGGCGTAGCGGGCCGCCAGCTCGCTCAGCGGCAGGTGGCGCGCCCGTTCGCTGTGGCCGGCGTCCCACTCGTCGAGTTCGCGGACGTCGAGAAGGACCGCGTCCTGGGGGATCTCGGTCACCGACACGGTGGGGACATCGGACATAGCGGCTCCTAGTTGTGTAGCTCGTTTGCGCCGAGAAGGGGCGCAGCGGCTAGATTCTTGATGTGTCTCCCAGTCTGCCACCCTTTCTCGATGTGCTGGCTCGCGGCCTGGCCGGTGACTCCCCGGCCGATCTCGTTGCCGAGCGTCCGGCTCGTGGGGCACGATCGGCGGCGGTATTGGCCCTGATCGAGGCCGAACCCGGGGCCAGCAGGGCCGATCAGGCCCGGCTGGTCTTCGTGGAGCGGGCTCGCAGGCTGCGTAAGCACGCCGGACAGATCGCCTTCCCCGGCGGCGCCGCCGAGGCAGACGACGCCGATCTCGCCGACACCGCGCTGCGGGAGGCGAGCGAGGAGATCGGGTTGGACCGGCGCGTGGTGACGCAGGTGGGCCGCCTGCCCGCTGCGCACGTCGCGGTGAGCGGCTTCGACGTGGTCACCGTGGTTGGCTGGGCGCCGCCCCCGCTATCGATTGGGGCCTTCGACCCCGGCGAGGTGGCCGCGGTGCTGCGGGTCGGGCTGGAGCAGCTGGCCGATCCCGAAAACCGGGTCATGGCGGTGCACCCGAACGGATACCGCGGGCCAGCGTTCACCGTCGAGGGAGTGTTCCTGTGGGGGTTGACCGCCCACCTCACGAACGCGCTGTTGACCCTGGGCGGGTGGTTGCGGCCCTGGGACGAAGCGCGTCAGCTCCCGGTGCCCCAGCGTTTCCTCACCGATCGGATCGTCGCGGCCCGGCCGAGCCCGGATCTGGTATAGCGGAGGCACCCGTTGAGATCGGAGCCGAACCCTCGATGGGCATCCGCCGATCATCGGGCAGCGAGCCCTGGGTCTTGCCCCGCGCAATCGCCTGCTTGAGAGCATCGGCCGACGCCTTGGCCTCGGCTATGCTCTGCTCGGGCGCCTTGACCTTGGAGACCCGAGACTTGCCGATCAGAGCCAAGATGCCCGCGATGAGCAGCAGCGCGCCGGCCATGATCACGAAGCCGAGCGGCCAGGAGTCGATCCACAAGGCGATGGCTAACGCGCCGGAGAGGAAGAGCAGCGAAAGGGCGTTCAGGGCCAGATAGCCTGCGGCTCCGAACAGGCCCGCTCCCACGCCGGCGTTCTTGGCCGAGGACGAAAGCTCGGCCTTGGCCAGTTCCATCTCGCCGCGTACCAAGACCTTGACGTCGTCGGTGATGTTCTTGACCAGATCGCTGACTTCGGCCATCTCTTGCCTTTCTCGAACGTGTGCAACGTGGTGCGGCACGGTTGTCACCGCGGGCATCTGGGACAAGCCTAGTGCAGAACGCGCCGCTACTCGCTCGTTGCGGAGGTCGTGAGGTTGTCTTTGATCAGCGACATGACCGAGGAGTCGGTCAGGGTGGACACGTCCCCCAGCTCGCGGTTCTCGGCGATATCGCGTAGCAGGCGCCGCATGATCTTGCCCGAGCGGGTCTTGGGCAGCTCCTCGACGACCATGATCTGGCGCGGCCTGGCGATCGGCCCGATCTGCTTGGCCACGTGCTTGCGTAGCTCCTGGACAATGTCCTCCCCACCGTCGCCCGCCTCGGAGCGTAAGATCACAAACGCGACGATGGCCTGACCCGTGGTGGGGTCGGACGCACCGACGACCGCCGACTCGGCCACCTTGGGGTGCGAGACCAGCGCCGACTCGATCTCGGTGGTCGACATCCGGTGTCCCGAGACGTTCATGACATCATCGACGCGGCCGAGCAGCCAGATGTCGCCGTCGTCGTCCAGCTTGGCCCCGTCGCCGGCGAAGTAGAGGTTGTCGAAGCGTGACCAGTAGGTATCGACGTAGCGATCGTCGTCGCCCCACAGGGTGCGCAGCATTGCCGGCCACGGCTTCTTCACCACGAGGTAGCCGCCGTGACCGTTCTCGACCTCCTGGCCCTCCTCGTTGACGACGGCGATGCTTATCCCGGGGAACGCCTTCTGCGCCGCGCCGGGTTTACATGTGGTCACACCGGGCAACGGGTTGATCATGTGCATGCCGGTCTCGGTCTGCCACCAGGTGTCCACGACGGGGGTCTTGTTGTGGCCGATGACCTCGCGATACCAGACGTAGGCCTCGGGGTTGATCGGCTCGCCGACCGAACCGAGGATGCGTAGCGAGGACAGGTCGAAGCCGTCGGGGATCTCTCGGCCCCACTTCATGAAGGTGCGGATGGCGGTGGGGGCGCAGTAGAGGATGCTCACCTTGTACTTGTCGATGATCTCCCACCAGCGGCCCTTGTGTGGGGTGTCGGGGGTGCCCTCGTACATGATCGACGTGGTGGCGTTGACCAGCGGACCGTAGACCAGGTAGCTGTGCCCGGTGACCCAGCCGATGTCGGCCGCGGTCCAGAACACGTCCGATTCCGCCTTCAGATCGAACGTGGCCCAGTGGGTGAAGGAGGTGCCCACCAGGTAGCCGCCGGTGGTGTGCAGGATGCCCTTGGGCTTCCCCGTCGAGCCGGAGGTGTACATGATGTACAGCGGGTGTTCGGCGGGGAACAACTCCGCGGTGTGTTCCTCGGGCTGCTTGCCGACGACGTCGTCCCACCACACGTCGCGGCCCTGCACCATCGCCGTTTCCTGGCCCGTGCGCTTGACCACCAGCACGTTCTTGACGCCTGGACACTTGGTGAGGGCCTCGTCGACGGCCGGCTTGAGAGATGCGGCGGCCCCACGACGATAGCCACCGTCGCAGGTGATCACGGTCTCGACGCCACAATCTTGGATCCGGGTGGAAAGCGCGTCGGAGGAGAAGCCTCCGAAGACCACGACGTGGGGGGCGCCCAGGCGGGCACAGGCCAGCATCGCCACGACGGCCTCGGGGATCATCGGGAGGTAGATCGCGACGCGATCGCCCGCGTCCACCCCCAGTTCGGTGAGGGCGTTGGCGGCCTGACAGACCTCTTTGGTCAGTTCGGCGTAGGTGATGGCACGGGTGTCCCCGGGTTCGCCCTCGAAGTGGAAGGCCACCCGATCTCCGAGGCCGCTCTCGACGTGGCGGTCCAGGCAGTTGTAGGCGGCGTTCAACGTGCCGTCGGCGTACCACTTGGCGAAGGGAGCGTTGCTCCAATCCACGACCTCTGTTGGCTCGGTGCCCCACGTCAACCGCTTCGCCTGCTCGGCCCAGAACCCGTCGAAGTCGGCGTCGGCCGAATCGTAGGTTTCCTGGGTGGCGTTGGCGTTCTTAGCCAGTTCCGGCGGCGGGGGAAAGGTGCGATCCTCGGTGGACATGTTCTCCAGGGCGTCGTTGCTCACGGGGCCTCCTCGTGTTGTCGCGTCGACTCGGGCGGGGTCGGTGATCGGTACGACTCACTCTAACGGCAGCGCATTCGCGCGCTCACCTGGATCCGCACCTCTTGGATCTCACCACCTGCCCGGTCTTCCAGAAACCTCGGCGATACCCAACTCCATCGCACCGCGCCATAGACGCGGTTAGCCAGCGCAGTCGGCCTGCACCGACAATGATGGCGGGTAGGAACAAGACCGATGCCGATGGAACCGGAGGTGGCGATGCGGGAACGAGGCGACGAACTCGATCACGATCACGATGAAGAGGAACGCTGCGAGTCCTGCTGGAACTGGGATCCGCTGGCGCGGCTTCGCCAACCGGATGATCCGCCGTTGGATGTCGTGCTCTCGGGGACAGTGTTCTTCGACCTCATCTTCACCGGGCTCAAGAACCTCCCGGGTCCGGGTGAGGAGGTGTGGTCGCAGGGGATGGGCAGTTGCCCCGGCGGCATCGCCAACCTCGCCGTCGCCTCGGCCAGGCTGGGTCTGCGAACCGGATTGGTGGCCGGTTTCGGCGACGACGGTTACGCCGACTGGTTGTGGGATACCCTGTCGGGGCAGGAAGGCATCGATTTGAGCGGGTCGCTCCGCTTCGAGAAGTTCCACACCGCCGTCACGGTCTCCATGGCCTGGAACAACGATCGAGCGATGCTCACCCACGGCCACCGGTTACCGCACGACCTGGGGTCGCAGATAGCCGCGGCACCCCAGGCCAAGGCGGCGATCGTCGATCTCGGTGGTGAGACCGGGTGGTGGCAGGAGTTGAGCCGCAACGGAACCAAGATCGTCGCCGATATCGGCTTCGACGGGGCGGGGGCGTGGGATCCGGCCGTGTTGGAGCCGCTGCAGCATTGTCACGCGTTCACTCCGAACTCGACCGAGGCCATGGCCTACACCCGCACCGATTCCCCGCTGTGGGCCGCTCGGGCCCTGGCCGATCGCGTGCCCCTGGTGGTGATCACCGACGGTGCCCGAGGCGCTATCGCGATCGACTCCAGCACCGGTGAGGAGGCGAGCGTGCCCGCGGTGGTGGTGGAGGCGCTGGACGCTACGGGGGCCGGAGACGTGTTCTGCGCCGCCTTGCTCATCGGTGAGTTGCAGGACTGGCCGTTGGCTCAGCGGCTACGGTTTGCGGCGTTGTCTGCGGCACTGTCGGTACAACAGTTCGGTGGCTCGCTCGCGGCTCCGGGCTGGGGCGACATCTCGGATTGGTGGGCCGCCACGAAGGCTCGCGCCGCGACCGGCGACCCAGCGGCGGAACAGCTGCTACTCGACTACGGCTTTCTCACCGATTGCCTGCCTCGACACCGCGTGCTCGGCCGGCGCCGCGCCGAGGGAACGTTCGCCCTCGGCTCCGACGCCGGGCAGCACCCGTAGCCCGGCGATGGGACCGAGGAGGTGATCGGACCGAGAAGGTGATCGGACCGAGAAGGTGATCGGACCGAGAAACGGAGCCCTATGCGCCCAGCATGCCGACAAAGATCCCCCGCATGATGCGCGGGAAAGGATCGGCCTCTCGACGGGCCGCGACGTCGGCGAGGGCGGCGGCCAGCCGGGGGGTGTCTCCACCTCCGACGCTGGCTTGCAGCTGGGTCAGCACCTGGTCGGGATCGCCCATTCGCGCCTCGTCATGGACAAAGACCGCCGTCAACGCCGTCATCACCGCGAACGCTTCCAGCTTGACCGCCTCTGGCGCGCGATGACCCTCCAGCAACGCCAGCGTGTGTTCCAAGACGCATCGCTGATGTGGTCCCAGCCCTCGAGCGGTCGGCATGGTGTCGGCCAGCCAGCGATGCTTGCGGATCAGGAGCCGGAACTCCACGGCCATGGCGGTGAGGTCGTCGGCCCAATCTCCGGTGGCAGCGTGCAGGGCCCATTCGGCGGCCACCCGCTCGGTCATCTCGTCGATCAGGTGCTCTCGAGTGCGCACGTGCCGGTAGAGCGAGGCCGCCCCCGAACCGAGCTGCTGGGCCACCCGGCGCATGGTGACGGCCGCGAGGCCCTCGGCGTCAGCGACCTCCACCGCCGTTCGAGCGATGGCATCCAACGTGAGCTGGGCGGGCCGGCCCACGGGAGCAGCACGCACCCTTTGCCTCCTCGCTAAGATGGTTAACGACCTGTCCACGGTTTGTCCAGAGTTGGTCTTTTCGCCGATTTTGCGAACACTGTACCCATACACTATCGGAGGCGAACCCATCGGGCGTGTCAATCGTGCCCGTGCAGTCGTCGGGGCACCGAAGCCTTTTGAAACTCATCTGGAGGACGTATGCGTCGTTTGGCCAATGTCAGTCTGGGCAACCGTGCGCTGATCGCGTTGATCACGGTCTTCGTCATGATCTTCGGCGTCATCACCGCTCGGGATCTGAAGCAGGAACTCATTCCGTCGATCACCATTCCGACGGCCTTTATCATCACGACCTACCCGGGGGCCTCACCTCAGGTGGTCGAGGAAAGCGTGACCTCTCCGATCGAGCAGGCGGTGCTCGGGCTCGCCGATCTGGAATCCTCCACCTCGACGTCCTCCACCGGTTCCTCCTTGGTGAACGTGAACATGCGTTACGGCGTCAACATGTCCACGGTTCAGCAAGACCTGCAGGCCTCCATCTCGCGGATCGAAGGGATCCTGCCCGAGGAGGCCGACTCTCAGGTGATCACCGGCAGCTTCGACGATCTCCCCGTCCTGGTGATGAGCGTCGACGATTCCGGCTCGGCCGAGGATCTGTCCAAGCGGCTCGGCGATATCGGGGTGCCGGAGCTGGAGAAGATCGACGGGGTGCGATCCGTGCAGGTCTCCGGAGCGCCCGTCCGCCAGGTCGAGATCTCGCTCAACATGAAGAAGCTGGAGGACGAGGGCCTCACCGTCGCGAACGTCACCCAGGCCGTGCAGACCGGCGGCGGACTGGTCTCAGGCGGGACCTTGGCCCAGGGGAAGAACTCCCTGGCGGTGACCATCGGGGAACGCTTTACCACGCCCTCCGACGTCGGCGACCTTGCGATGGCGGTTAGCGAGACCGGCGATCCCAAGACCGTCGTCGGGCCGGACGGAGTCCCGCAGGTCACCCCGGGGAAGACCTCGGTGAAGGTGGTGAAGATCTCCGAGGTCGCCAAGGTTCGCGAGGTGAACGCGACCTCGACGTCGATCTCGCGGACCAACGGCAAGCCGAGCCTCACCATGGCCATCACCAAGACCCCCGACGGGAACACGGTCGCGGTCTCCGAAGGCATCACCGAGGCCTTGCCCGCGCTTTCGGACAAGCTCGGCAACGACGTGAAGTTCACCACCGTGTTCGATCAGGCCCCCTTCATCACCGAATCGATCCGTGACCTGCTGGTCGAGGGCGGTCTGGGCCTGGTCATGGCCATCGTCGTCATCTTGGTGTTCCTGCTCTCGATCCGCTCGACCATCGTGACCGCCATCTCCATTCCCGTCTCGGTCCTGATGGCCCTGATCGGGCTCAGCGTCGGCGGGTTCACCCTCAACATCTTGACCCTCGGCGCCTTGACGATCTCCATCGGCCGCGTGGTCGATGACTCGATCGTGGTCATCGAGAACATCAAAAGACACCTGTCCTACGGCGAGGACAAGATTCACGCCATCAAGACCGCGGTCGGCGAGGTGGCCACGGCCATCACGGCGGCGACCCTCACGACGGTCGCGGTGTTCTTGCCGATCGGCCTCGTCGGGGGGCAGACGGGAGAGCTGTTTCGCCCCTTCGCCTTCACCGTCGGCTTCGCCCTGTTGTCTTCGCTGGCGGTGTCGCTGACCATCGTTCCGGTGCTGGCCTACTGGTTCCTCAAGTCCCCCTCGGGCTCGGTGGACGCCGATACCGTCCGCACCGAGGCGATGGCCAAAGAACGTCGAAGCATCCTGCAACGCGTCTACGTGCCCACGCTCCGCGCCGCAATCTTCCATCCGGTGGTGAGCCTCCTCCTGGCCGTCGCCGTCCTGGGCGGCACCCTGGCGTTGGCCCCCCAGCTCAAGACGAACTTCCTGGGTGATTCGGGCCAGAACACGGTCTCGGTGACGCAGAGCTATCCGCCGGCGCTGAGCCTGGACGAACAGGCCTCTCGCGCCGAGAAGGTCGAGACGGAGCTGCGCGGCGTCTCGGGGGTCACCGCGGTGCAGTCGACCGTGGGCAGCGCCGGCGGCGCGCAGGGAGCCTTCGGCTTCGGCGGTACCAGCGACGCCGCGACGTTCTCGCTGACCACCGACCAGGACGTGGATCAGGTGGATCTGCAGAATCGCCTGCGCAAGGCCGTCGACAAGTATTCCTCCGACGGTGAGATATCGGTCACGGGCAACGCTCAACAGGGCGGCAGCACGGTCGAGGTCGTCGTCTCCGCCCCGGACACCACCAAGCTGCGCCAGGCCGCCGATCAGGTCCTCAAGGCCATGCGTGACGTCCCCGGTACCTCCGACGTGAACTCCTCGCTGGCCGCCGACCAACCGCAGATCCAGGTCGAGGTCGACGCCGCCAAGGCGGCCAAGGAGGGGTTGAACGACCAGTCTGTGGCGCAGGCGCTGCGCGGCGTGCTGAGCCCGGCCACTGTGGGTCAGGTCGAGAAGCCCGGGGGATCGACGATCGACATCGTGTTGAAGACCGGCCGCGCGCCCGTGGGGATGAGGGAACTGCGCAACATCAAGCTGCTCACCCCCAGCGGTGACAAGGTCAAGGTGAGCAAGGTGGCCGCCGTGACGAGAACCGACGTCGCCACCTCCATCGCCCACAACGACGGCCAGCGCAGCGCCACGATCTCGCTCACGCCGACCGGGGACAATTTAGGCGCCGTGAGCACGGCGGTCGATGAGGAGCTCTCCGGGGTCAAGCTGGCCAACGGCGTCGACGCCAAGGTGGGTGGTGTGGCCGCTGAGCAGGCCGACGCCTTCGGCCAGCTGGGTCTGGCGCTTCTGGTCGCCATCGCCATCGTCTACGTGATCATGGTGGCCACCTTCAAGAGCCTGATCCAACCGTTGATCTTGACGGTCTCGGTGCCGTTCGCCACCACCGGAGCCTTGGTGGCACTGCTGATTTCGGACACGGCGCTGGGGGTGCCCTCCCTGATCGGCATGTTGATGCTGGTCGGCATCGTGGTGACCAACGCGATCGTGCTGATCGACCTGGTGAACCACTACCGGTTGGGCGGGCAATCCATCGACGATGCGTTGATCAACGGCGCGAGACAGCGCCTGCGCCCCATCTTGATGACCGCCCTGGCCACCGTCATGGCGCTCGTGCCGATGGCACTGGGCATCAGCGGGGGCGGGGTCTTCATCTCCAAGCCGCTGGCCATCGTGGTCATCGGGGGGCTCGTCTCCTCGACGCTGCTCACCCTGCTCTTGGTGCCCGTGCTCTACCGATTGGTCGAGCGGGGCAAGGAAAGGCGCGCCGATAAGCGGGTGGCCAAGCGCGGGGAGGGCGGCACCGGCGGCTTCGCGGAGACCGCTGGGGATGCGGGCGCGTCGGGCAGCGCGGAGGCCGAAGCCGCACCCGAACATGGCGAGTTCGACCCTCGACCCAAGCACGCGCTGCCCGCCGAGGAGGCGCCATCAGCTGACGCCGGGGGCCAAGCAAAGCCGCGTCACCTCCTGCGCCGGTTCCCGCGCGGCGGCAAGGCGCACCGCCCGGGCGGCCGGTGGCCGTGATCGGCCCCGGGTTCAGCGCCGCTAGAGGGCTATGTTGAGGCCGTCGGCCTCGGCCGGCAACTCGAGCTGACTGTGATCCACGCTCGCCCGCCAGCAGGAGAGTTGGAAGGGCAACAACAGCGGTTCTGGTGGCCTGGCCACGGAGTCGTAGATGCCGCCCACCTGGGCCAAGACGTCCTCGCGTTCGGGCTCGGCTAGCTCGGCAATGGCCGGCCGGTTCGCCGCCATGTCGATCAGGCCCTGCCGGGTGATGGGAACCCAGTTGCGAAAGCTGCGCATCTGCAGGTCCTCGAAGTAGGGCGAGGATTCGATGTTCGAGATCGAGGACTGCCCGAAGTCCCCCGTCATGGCCTGGGGATCCGCGCTCTGTAACAGCCGGGCAAGCCGTTTCACCCACGGCACCGTGTCATCGCGAGTGGTGTAGACGACGCATAACCGGCCACCGGGGCGAAGCACCCGAGCAATTTCGGCGAGGGCGAGCCCCGGGGCAAACTTATGGAAGTTCTGCGAGGCCGTGACGACGTCGAAGATGCCGGTGCGAAACGGCAGGTTCTCGGCTTGAGCGGCAATGGAATCAAACGAGGGGTTGCCCACCCACAACATGACGGCCCGACGGGCGTCCTGATCGACTGCCGTCACGCGGTGGCCGTGGCTCGCGGCCAGGGCGGCAAACGCCCCTCGCCCCGAGCCCAGATCGAGCAGTTTCTGGTTCGCCCCGGGCAGCAGCCAGGCGGTGGCGCCGGCGGGCACGTGGGGGCGGGGGGAGGGGCGCATGCGCCAAACTCTATGCCGTGTCGCGCTCGTTCGGTATCGACGGAATTGATCGGTACGGCAGAATCGATGCCGTGACCGATCCGCTGGCCGATCTCGCCCGCCTAAGCGGGGTTCCCGCCGCCGTGGTCGCGGCCCAGGACGCCGCCGACGCCGTCCTGAGCGACCGTGGCCGGCGCGAGATCCCGGCTTTCGTGAGCGCCGGTGCGCTGTTGTCCGGCGCCAAGGCGAGCGCCGAACTCGAAGGAACGCAATGGTTGCCCGGCGCCGTTCGGCTGTCGGCGGTCCTGTTGGAGTTGGCGCCGCTCATCCGGCGGTCTCCGGGGCAGTTTTTGGCCCAGGCCCACTTGGTCCTCGCTCGCGACCTCGTGGCGCCCGGGGGGCTGGGCGCCATCGTGGTCGGCGCTGACCGCGTGCAGGGGTTGTGTCGCTTACTGACGACGACGACGAAGGCTCCGGCGATTGTCGTCGCGGCGGTCGCCCACGCCGAATTGGCGCTTGCCGCCCCGTTCGCGACGGTTGGCGAGCCTCCGCACCCGCGGGAGGACGAGCGCGGCACCGGCAGCGGCGTGGTGGCCCGAGCGGTCGAGCACGCCGTCCTTATCGAGTCGGGACTGGACCCGCGAGCGGCGTTGGTGGTGGAAGCTGGGCATCTGCCCCCCGCGCTCTACGGACAGCGATTGAGCGACTATTCGAGCGGGTCGATCGACGGGGTCCGCAACTGGCTCTTGCACTGTTGCGACGCGGTCGTCATCGGGGCCGACAGATCCCCGCTGGATCCGGTGACAAGGTCTCGGCCGGAACCCAAAAGATTACCCTGACAAGGTGCGACACCCGGCCGCAACGACCGGGTGTCGCGTCGCACATAAGAGTGGTTACCAAGCGTGCAACTCTTTACTGTTGGACCAGTTCACTGGTTCGCAACGAACCCACAAGATGGTTAGATCGCCGCGTGGGTACCAACTTGTTGTGCGGTATATCTAGGACCATGTCTACCCCCAATCTGGAGAAAAGGGAAGAGCGCTAACACCATTTTTTTCCTCGGATCCGGCGCAGCGAGTTATCCACAGATTGCCTTCCGAGGCTGGGGCGGGCCCCGGGATGAGCCCAGACTGTGTTCCATGACGCGAAACTGCCTGCTGGTCACCGACGACGATCAAAGCCACGATCTGGTTACCGCCGCCGCGGCGGCTCTGGGCGTCACGTTGGTCCCCCTGAGGTCTCGAGACCCGATCGCGGCGCACTGGGCGAAGGCGGACCGGATCCTGCTCGGTGCCGACGTGGCTGCCGTGGTGGCGGGGTTGGGGCTACCCGAGAGAGGCGGCGTCTCGGTGTTGGTGACCGAACAGCGGCTGGCGGAGGGGGCGAGATGGTCGAGCTCCTTACGTGCGCCGCTGGTGCCACTCCCCGACGCAACCGGCCAGCTGATGCAAGCCCTGGGCGTCGGCGGATCAAGCGTGGGCACGGTCCCGTTGGTCGTGGTGGGGGCCAGCGGTGGCCTCGGCGCTTCGACCCTGGCCGGTGGACTGGCCTGTTGCGCAGCCCAACACGATTCGGCGTTGCTGCTCGATCTCGACGCGGGCGGCGGCGGGTTGGATCTGCTGATGGGAGTCGAGGGCCAGCCCGGGTGGCGGTGGCCCGATCTCGTCGAGGCGAGCGGTGAGTTCTCCCTCGAGGCTGGGCGGCTTCCCAGCTCGGAGTCCGTGAGCGTGATCTCCGCGAGTAGGGCTGAGTTGCCGCTCGCCCCGACCCTGGCCGGGGTCGGCTCGATCATGCGGGCTGCCGGCCGCGGCTTCGGCTCCGTGGTCGTGGATTGCCGACGCGACGACATCGACGCCATCGCGATGCTGAACGGTCACACCATCGTGCTCGTCGGCGGGCACGTGCGGGGATTGGCCGCAGCTCGCGGACTGCTGGATTCCCTGGCGGAGGCGGCCATCGGGGCGCAGCTGGTCCTGCGCAGGGGGATCAAGTCCGGCGTCGGCCTGGACGCGGCCGAACGCGCTCTGCGCCAGCCCTTCTTGGCCGAGCTACCCAGCGACCGTCGGTTGGCCTTTCTGGCCGAGCAAGGGGCGGCGCCCTGGGCCGGGGCGAGCCGACGATGGCGAAAGCGGCTCATCCAGATTTACCGGGGGAGCGCGCGCCGGCCGGCTCGTGAGGCTGAGCTGATCGCGCACGAGCCGGTCGAGGCAACCCTTCGGCCGGGCATCCCACGGGCCAAGCGAGGCGCCGGCAATGCCGTCGGAGCGAGTCGTTGATGACCGCACCATCCCGCCGTTCGGAATCTCCGCGCGCCGAGGCTCGATCGGCTGATCGGCCGCAACGGCTGGCACGCCGTCAGCCCCCGCCCACCGATCATCTGGAACTGCTGCGTCCGCGGTTGGCCCTGCTGGGACGGCTGCCGACGGCGACCGACGTGGCGGTACAGATGCGCCAGCTCGGGCTGCCTACGTCCAACACCGCGGTTTCTGAGACGGTGGCGGCGTTGCGCCGAGAGACGACCGGGGCGGGGATTCTCGACGATCTCATCAACGATCCCGAGGTCACCGATGTGCTGGTCAACGGGCCCGATGAGGTCTGGGTCGATCGGGGCCGCGGGCTGGTCCGGGTCGACATCCGCTTCGAGAGCGACGCTGCGGTGCGCGAACTGGCCGCCAAGTTCGCCAGCCGGGTGGGTCGGCGCCTGGACGATGGTTGCCCCTACGTCGACGCTCGGCTGCCCGGCGGCACGCGGATCCACGCGGTACTCGCCGGAATCGCGGCCCCGGGGACCTGTCTCTCGCTACGGGTGCCGTCGCGACGTCGGTTGACCCTCGAAGATTGGGTGCGCGGCGGAGCGCTGCCTGCCGCCGGTGCAGAACTGCTCCGGCTCTTGGTGCACGCGCGGTTGGCGTTCATCGTCAGCGGGGGTACCGGCTCGGGAAAGACGACGTTGCTCTCGACGCTGCTGGGTTTGGTCCGACCCGACGAGCGCATCGTCATCGTCGAGGATTCCAAAGAGCTGGCGCCCGACCACCCGCACTGGGTGGGGTTGGAGGCGAGGCCCGCCAACGTGGAGGGCCGAGGCGCCATCACTCTCGACGTCCTCGTCCGCCAAGCGTTGCGGATGCGACCGGATCGCCTGGTGGTGGGAGAGGTCCGGGGCGCGGAATTGGCGGACCTGCTCGCCGCCCTCAACACCGGACACGAGGGAGGGTGTGGAACCGTGCACGCGAACTCTGCCGCCGACATCATGGCCCGCCTCGAAGCGCTGGCCGCCCTGGGCGGCATGACCCCGCGTGCCCTGCACGCTCAGGTCGCCTCGGCGCTCAGGGTGGTGATTCAGCTCAACCGGCGAGACGGGGTGCGCCAGGTCGAGGGCATCCACGTCCTCACCCGTCGAGAGGATCGCGTGCACGTGCAGGCGGCCTTGACCTTCGAGGCGGGCCGGATGGTGCGTGGGCCTGGCCTGGCGCAACTCGAGGATTGGGTCAGCCGGTGATCGCGGTGGCGGTCGTGCTGGCCGGGCTGGCGGCGTTTTTGGGCGCCGAGCATCCCCGCGCCATCGCTCGGCTGAATGCGCGGGCCGCGGAGTCCGCCACCGCCGGGACCGCCTTGCGCGTGGTCGGCGGCGCGGTGGGTGCCTCGCTGATCTGCGTGGCCTTGGGGGCCCTCACCCGGCCGGTATTCGCGGTGACGGCGTGGTGCCTGTGCGCGCTGTCCGCCACGACAGCGGCCGTGGTGCGTGCTCGGCGTCGTCGCCGCACCACCCAATCGACGGCGGGGCAGGTGGCGCGCGGTTGTGCGATCGTGGCCGCCGAGTGTCGATTGGGCCGAATCTCCGCCCAAGCGCTCGCCGTCGCGGCCGGCGACGTGCCGCTTCTGGCGCCCGCCGCCGGTGCGGTGGGCTTGGGCGGTGACGCCGTCTCGGTGTGGCAGGAGCAGGCCCGCCGGCCGGGTTGTGGCGGTTTGCGGCAGTTGTCGCGAGCCTGGCAGGTCTCGGCTCGCACCGGGGCGCCGCTGGCCGATCTGATCTCGGTCGTGGCCACCGATCTGCGCCAACAACAGGCCCTGGATCGAGTGGTGAACGCCGAGTTGGCGGCGCCTCGGGCCACCAGTCACCTGTTGGCCGTGTTGCCCCTGTTCGGGCTATTGCTGGGCCAGGTCTCTGGGGCTCGACCCCTGCTCTTCTTGACCTCGAACGGGTACGGGCTGGTCTGCCTGGTGGCCGGCACGATCCTGACCTGCTCGGGGGTGCTGTGGGCCGAGTGGCTGGCCAGGCCTCCGGGGGAGAACGGGTAATGAGTGCGCCGGCAAGGGCAGCCACCTCGATCATCGGGCGACGAAGACGGCGAGTCTCATGCCGGAGCTGATCCTGGTGGCGGGTGTCGCCTGCGCGGTCTGGCTCTTGCTCGATTCGCCCCGAGAGGCTGTGCGACGCGCTTCGCTACGGTCGCCGCCGCTGACGTCGACACAGTCCACCCAACTTGGGGGCAAGACGCGGTTGTTGGCGTCCGGCGGGGTCGCGGCCTGTGTGACGGCTTGGGGGTACCCCGAGTTCGGCTGGTGGGTGCTCGTCGCGGCCACCGCCCTCGGGGTCGGCGGCTATTGGGCGTTGGGCCGGTTGGAACCGGGCAAGGTGAGGGCGGAGCGAGAACAAATTCAGCGCGATCTGCCGGCGGCGTTGGATCTGCTGGCGGCCGCGCTGCGGGCCGGGCTGCCGTTGCGGCGCGCCCTGCCCGAGGTGATTGCGGTGCTGGAGGGGCCGTTGGCCGAGCGGCTGCGGATCGTCGACCTGCAGATGCAACTCGGGGAGTCGGAGTCGCTGGCCTGGCGGCGGCTGGGCGAGGACCCCGTGATGGGTGGGCTGGCCAAGGACGTCGCCCGCGGCGTGGGTTCGGGCGTCGGCCTGGATCAACTTCTTGCCGAGGTGGCCGAACAAGCGCGAGCGGAAAACCGCGGGCTACGGGAGCAGCAGGCCCGCGTGGTGGGTGTCCGAACGGTGCTCCCGCTGATGGTGTGTTTCCTGCCCGCGTTCTTGATCATTGGCATCGTGCCTATCGTGGCCGGTTTCCTCACCGGGTTCCTGAACTAACCCTCGCTGCGACCTTTAGTGCCGCGTCACTAGAAGGAAGGCTGGGTGGCGATTGATTCGAGCGACCGGGTGTCTGATCTTTGATTTCGCCACCGGGCAGTTGACCTTCGTCGACCTGGATGGTTATCGACGCGGCCCCGGGGGGACATGAGCCGGCGTGAAGATCGCTCAAGCTGTCGAACACACCGGGCAGGCGCTCGGCGGGAAACCGCGCCAGGCGCAGGTAGACGGTGTGCGGATTGTCACCTTGGACCCGCGGTGGTGCCGATCAGCTCATGATCGAAGTATGGTCTCGGCGCCTCCGGTCCGCAGGGGCGAGCGCCCCAGCGCTCTTGACGAAGAAGTCTTCGTCGTCGGTCTCGACCAACCACGACACGTTTTCGGAGTCCTGTGAGCGCTGGTCGAAGCGCGTGAGGAGGCGAGCGTGGCGATGAACGAAGTCCCCAGGATCGTGCTCAGCCGCACTGGCGCTTAAGAGTCCGCTCACCATGTTCACGCTCCTGCAACTACCGGACTATTCAGCGCTTCTGGGGCCCAAAAAATGTCTGACCGACCTGGTTGACTCATGTCATGGAGGGAACGATTCGCGGGATAGCCGATGAGCTGCTGGAGGCCGTGGCGGCGATATCTCGTGCGGAGGTGCGTAAGGTGCGGCTGGTCGCGGACCTGGTGGACGCCTCGGGCACGATCGTTCCGGTCCAGTTGGCGGGCGGTGAGCGGTTGGTCGGCTCGGGCGCGGACGGTACCCCGGAGTTCGCGGAGTTCTTGATCTCCGAGTTGGCGGCGATGCTGAAGGTGGGGGAAGCGACGGCGTGGGCGCTGATCCGCGATGTGCTGAATCTGCGGCACCGGCATCCGCGGTTGTGGGCGGCGATGGG
>JBBSOW010000010.1:0-53095 GCA_038259365.1 Propionibacteriales bacterium | reverse complement strand
TGCTGAGCCATTTCATGGTCTTGGCGCTGGCCATCGTGCTGGGCTATTACGTGATCAGCCGGGTCAACCACGCCCTCCACACCCCCCTGATGGCCGAAACCAACGCCATCTCGGGCATCATCCTGGTCGGCGCGGTGCTGCAAATCGGCAGCTCCAGTGTGCTGGTCACCGTGATCTCCTTCCTCGCGATCGTGGTGGCGAGCATCAACGTGTTCGGCGGCTTCTGGGTGACCTTCCGCATGCTCTCGATGTTCCGGAAAGACCCATCGTGACCGTGTCCCTGGTAGGCGCGGCCTACATCGTTTCCGCGCTGCTCTTCATCGTCAGCCTGGCGGGTCTGGCGCGCCACGAGACCGCCCGACGCGGCAACCTGGCGGGTATGGCCGGCATGCTGATCGCGCTCGTCGCCACCGTGGCGTTGGCCCTGTACAACAGCGAGTCCCACGCCGTCGCCACCGGCTTGTTGATCCTGTTGGCCATGGGTATCGGCGCGGGTATCGGGATCTGGCAGGCCCGCAAGGTCGCCATGACCGCCATGCCGCAACTCGTCGCCCTCCTGCACAGCTTCGTGGGCCTGGCGGCGGTCCTGGTGGGTTACAACTCCTACCTCGTCGAGGCCGACGCCGGTGGCAGCCAGCTCGCCGAGATCTACCTGGGGGTGTTCATCGGCGCGATCACGTTCGCGGGCTCGATCATCGCCTACCTCAAACTGTCCGAACAGATACCCTCGGCGCCGCTGATGCTGCCGGCCCGGCATCTGCTCAACCTCGCGGCGGTGGCGGCCTGTGGGGCTCTGATGATCTGGTTCGTTTCCGCTCCACGGCCGGTTCCGCTGATCCTGATGACGCTCCTGGCGTTGGCCTTGGGCGCGCACCTGGTGGCCTCCATCGGCGGGGGCGACATGCCCGTGGTCGTGTCGATGCTGAACTCCTACTCCGGCTGGGCCGCCGCCGCCGCCGGGTTCATGCTGGGCAACGACCTGCTCATCGTCACCGGCGCCCTCGTCGGCTCCTCGGGCGCCATCTTGTCCTACATCATGTGCAAGGCGATGAACCGCTCCTTCGTCTCGGTCATCGCGGGCGGCTTCGGGAACCGGCCGGCCGTCGCCTCGGGCGCCCAGGTGGTGGGTGAGCACGTGGAGACCACCGCCGTCGAGGTGGCCGAGCTGCTGCGCGGCGCCCAGACGGTGGTCATCTCGCCGGGGTACGGGATGGCCGTGGCGCAGGCCCAAAACCCGGTGGCGGAACTGACGGCCCGGTTGCGGGCAAACGGGGTGTCGGTTCGGTTCGGCATTCACCCGGTGGCGGGACGACTGCCCGGACACATGAACGTGCTGCTGGCCGAGGCGCGAGTACCCTACGACATCGTCGTGGCCTCGGAGGACATCAACGACGAGCTCGCCGAGACCGACGTCGTACTGGTGATCGGGGCCAACGACACCGTCAACCCGGCGGCGTTGGACGATCCGGGCTCGCCCATCGCCGGCATGCCGGTGATGCAGGTCTGGAAGGCCAGCCACGTGGTGGTCTTCAAGAGGTCCATGGCCACCGGGTACGCGGGAGTGCAGAATCCGCTGTTCTTCAAGCCGAACACCAAGATGCTGTTCGGGGACGCCAAAGAGCGGGTGAACGACATCCTGGCCGCCCTACCGCGGGCCGACGCCCACAGCGAAAGATAATATAAGAAAATTCTCGGCAGTTGACCGAAATTTTTTCGGCAAATTCGTGGCGCCGGGACGCCTCCTGTGCATAGTGTGGCTCTCATCCCCCACTGTTCGCATGGATAACCAGTGGGGCTCGAACCTCTAACCATGTGTCACGTCGTTACGTGCATTTCCTGCACTGCGACGACCTGGTATCCCCAAGGGCGGGGAGAGGAGACGAGCATGAGCTTGGACATGGACACGCACACCTTTCGTAATGGGCGGAAGCGCGGCACGTCGGCTGTGACGCCCACCGTGACGGTTAACGGACGACATTTCGCGTTGACCGAACTGGAACCCCATCTCAGCGTGCTGGATTGGCTGCGGCGAGCCGGCTTTACGGGTGCCAAGGAGGGCTGCGCCGAGGGTGAGTGCGGCGCCTGCGCGGTCATGGTGGCCCGGCCCGACGATACCGGCGAGGGCACGAGCTGGATGGCCTTCAACGCCTGCCTGGTGCCGATGGCCTCGATGGACGGCCAAGAGCTGCTGACCTCCGAGGGCCTCGGCGGACCGGACGCGCTGCACGAGGTGCAAGAACAGATGGCCAAGCGGGGCGGCTCCCAGTGCGGCTATTGCACCCCCGGATTCGTCTGCTCCATGGCCTCGGAGTTCTACCGCGCCGACCGGGCGCCCAAGGATCGTCGCCACGACGT
Organism: Propionibacteriales bacterium; assembly: GCA_038259365.1. Classification (GTDB taxonomy): domain Bacteria; phylum Actinomycetota; class Actinomycetes; order Propionibacteriales; family Propionibacteriaceae; genus JBBSOW01. The sequence goes on along the minus strand of JBBSOW010000010.1, from coordinate 50,740 downwards.
CGCCGAGCACGCCGGCCAGGACATGCTCGAGGAGGGCAGCTCCGCAGATCACGAGCACGGGCCCAACGGCTTCGATCTGCACTCGATGTCGGGCAACCTCTGCCGCTGCACGGGTTACCGACCGATCCGCGACGCCGCCTACGCCCTGGGCGAGCCGGCCGAGGACGATCCCCTGGCGATCCGCCGCCAGCGCCCCGCCCCCGCTCCCGCCCGAACCGCCATCGAGGGCTTCGTCCGCCCCGGCACGTTGGCCGAGGTCCTGCAGATCCTGCACGATCACCCGGAGGCCTATCTCGTGGCGGGCAGCACCGACTGGGGCGTGGAGATGAACCTGCGCCACGCTCGGAAGGACCGACTCGTGGCGATCGATCGGCTGCCCGAGCTGCGCGAGCTGCGTGAGGTGTCCGACGGCGAGGGTGGCGGCTACGTCGAGCTGGGGGCGGCCCTCACGCTGTCCGAGATCGAGCGCCGGCTGCAAGGCTCCATCCCGCTGCTCGCCGAGCTGTTCCCCCAGTTCGCGAGCCGGTTGATCAGGAACGGCGCCACCCTCGGTGGCAACCTCGGCACGGGATCTCCGATCGGAGACGCCCCGCCGGCGCTGCTGGCCCTGGACGCCCAGCTGGTTCTGGCCTCTCTCGATGGTGAGCGCGTCGTCGGTCTGAGCGAGTACTTCACCGGTTACCGCCAAAGCGTCAAGTCGCCCGGCGAGCTCATCAAGGCGGTGCGCATCCCGACCCCGGTGGCCCCGCACGCCGCCTTCCACAAGATCGCCAAGCGCCGCTTCGACGACATCTCCAGCCTGGCCGTGGCCTACGCGCTGAGGCTCAGCGACGGTGTGGTGGCCGACGTCAAGATCGGCATCGGCGGCGCCGCGGCGACGCCGTTGCGCGCCGACGAGGCCGAGCGGGCCCTGAACGGCCAACCGTGGAACGCCGACATGGTCGAGCGGGCCGCCGAGATCCTGGGCCGAGAGGGCACCCCGATGAGCGATCACCGCGCCAGCGCGGCCTATCGGGCGGCCATGCTGCGGCAATCGCTGCGCCGGTTCTACAGCGAATTGGACCCGACCAACACGAACGCGAGCGGAGAAACCCGATGACTCTGGCAGAACGACCCACCAAACCCGTCGTCGGCCGCATCGTGGCCCACGAGTCCTCCGCCGAACACGTTTCCGGAGCCGCGTTGTACACCGACGATCTGGTGAACCGGCACCAGAACGTGCTGCACTGCTGGCCCAAGCAGTCCCCACACGCGCACGCCCTGATCACCCACCTCGATACCGCGCCCGCCATGGCGGTGTCCGGCGTCGTTCGGGTCCTGACCGCGAAGGACGTGCCCGGCGTCAACGACGCCGGCGTCAAGCACGACGAACCGCTTTTCCCCGACGAGGTGTGCTTCCACGGGCACGCGGTCTGCTGGGTGGTGGGTGAGACCCTCGAGGCCGCCCGGCTGGGCGCCGAGGCCGTCGAGGTCTCCTACCACCCGCTGCCCTCCATCGTCACGGTGCCCGAGGCCATCGAGGCCGAGAGCTACCAAGGAGCCGCCCGGACCGTTTCCCGCGGGGACGCCAAGCAGGCGATGAGCGAGGCGGCGCACGTGTTCACCGGAGAGTTCGAATACGGCGGCCAGGAGCACTTCTACCTCGAGACGCACGCGTCGCTGGCCACGATCGACGAAGGTGGCCAGGTCTTCGTCCAATCCTCCACCCAGCACCCCACCGAGACCCAGGAGATCATCGCCCACGTGTTGGGAAGGGCCAGCAACGAGGTGACGGTGCAGTGCCTGCGGATGGGGGGCGGTTTCGGGGGCAAGGAGATGCAACCGCACGGCTTCGCCGCCGTCGCGGCCCTGGCCACGACCCTGACCGGACGCCCCGTGCGGATCCGGCTCAACCGCACCCAGGACATGACGATGACGGGCAAGCGCCACCCCTTCCACGCCACGTGGAGCGTGGGCTTCGACGAGACCGGCCACATCCTCGCGCTGGACGCCGCGCTGACCTCCGACGGGGGTTGGAGCCTCGACCTTTCCGAGCCCGTGCTGGCGCGAGCCCTATGCCACGTCGACAACTCCTACTGGATCCCGAACGTCGAGGTGACCGGGCGCATCGCCAAGACGAACAAGACCTCCCAGACCGCGTTCCGCGGCTTCGGTGGACCCCAGGGGATGATGGTGATCGAGGAGATCATCGGTCGCGCCGCTCCGGTGTTGGGGATTCCCGCCGCCGAGTTGCGCGCCCGCAACTTCTACGTCGAAGGGCAGGAGACGCCCTACGGACAGCCCGTCCGCCACGCCGAGCGCCTCGCCAAGATCTGGGCCGACGTCGCCGAGCTGTCGGATTGGCCGCAGCGCACGGCGGCGGTCGAGAGGTTCAACGCCGGACACCCCCACGTGAAGCGGGCCATCGCCAAGACGCCGGTGAAGTTCGGGATCTCGTTCAACTTCACCGCCTACAACCAGGCGGGTGCGCTGGTTCACATCTACAAAGACGGCTCGGTGCTGATCAACCACGGCGGCACCGAGATGGGTCAGGGCCTGCACACCAAGATGCTGCAGGTGGCCGCGACCGCGCTCGGTCTGCCGCTCACGCGCGTCCGGTTGGCGCCGACCCGGACCGACAAGGTGCCCAACAGCTCGGCCACCGCGGCCAGCTCGGCGGCGGACCTCAACGGTGGCGCCGTCAAGAACGCCTGCGATCAGCTAGTGGAACGCCTGCGGGTGGTGGCCGGCGCCCAGATGGGCGCCATCCCCACCGACATTCGCTTCGTCGACGGCCTGGTCTTTGCGCTGGGCCGCGAAGCCGAGGGCATCAGCTGGGACGAACTGGTCAACCGGGCCTACTTCTCCCGGGTTTCGCTCTCGGCCGCGGGTTACTACCGCACCGAGGGTCTGCACTGGGATCAGGTGGGCATGCGCGGAGCCCCGTTCAAGTACTTCTCCTACGGGGCCGCGGCTACCGAGGTGGAGGTCGACGGGTTCACGGGCGCCTACCGGATCCTGCGAGCCGACATCGTCCAAGACGTCGGCGACTCGTTGAGCCCGCTCGTCGACGTGGGCCAGATCGAGGGCGGTTACGTCCAGGGCGTGGGCTGGCTGACGCTGGAGGAGATGCGCTGGGACACCTCCGAGGGTGCGGATCGCGGCAAGCTGCTGACCAGTGCGGCGAGCACCTACAAGCTCCCGAGCTTCTCCGAGCTACCCCTCGAGCTGAACGTCAAGCTGTTCGAAGAGGCCACCGAGTCCGGGGTGGTCTACGGCTCCAAGGCCGTCGGCGAGCCCCCGCTGATGTTGGCCTTCAGCGCTCGAGAGGCGCTGCGGGAGGCGGTCGCGGCCTTCGGCAAGCCGGGCGTCGAGGTCACGCTCGACAGCCCGGCCACCCCCGAGGCCGTCTACTGGGCCATCGAACGCGTCCGCACCGCTTCCGGGGTGTGCAATGCACTGGATTGAGGCGGTCCGACAGCTCCGCGAGCTGGGCACCCCCGGGGTGCTGGCGACCGTCACGGCAGTGCGCGGGCACGCCCCGCGGGCGGGCGGCACCAAGATGGTGATCTCGGCGCAAGACACCTGGGCGACGATCGGCGGCGGCAACGTCGAGGCCGAGACCATCGACCGGGCCCGGGCTCTGTTGGCCGGCGTGGCGAGCGGCGAGTCGGGCTACTCGGTCACCGAGCAGTTCACCAACCGGCTGAATTCCCACGCCGCCACCGTCCACGGAAGGCAATGCTGCGGCGGCGAGGTGACGATCCTGCTCGAGGTGCTGCCGGCCCCGCCGACCATCGCGATAGCCGGGATGGGCCACGTCGGGTTCGAGGTGGCGCGCATCCTGAGCCGCCTCGACGTTCGGTTGGTGCTGGTGGACTCTCGCCGCGATCAGCTCGACCCGCTGCGGTTGGAGGAGCTGGCTCAGGGCCAGGCCGTGATCTGCGCGGTGCACCGGGTGTTACCCGAGACCGTGATGGAGCGCCTGCCCCCCGGGTCGCAATTGTTGATCATGACCCACGATCACGCCGAGGACTACGCCCTCTGCGACGCCGCGTTGCGTCTCGGTGATCGACTCGGCGGCATCGCCATGATCGGCTCCACCGCCAAGTGGAATCGCTTCACCACCCTGCTCGGCGAGGCCGGGCATCGCCCGGACGCGATCGGCGGCATCCGCTGCCCGGTCGGCCTGGGTGGCGGAATCGGTCCGCAGAGCAAGGAACCCGCCCTGATCGCGGTCTCGATCGTCGCCGAACTGGCCCAGCTGGGCGCCCTGGGTGTCCCGCTGACGGGTCCTCGCCAAGAAGAGGCGGTGGGCAGATGAGTGCGAACGTCCGCGTCGTGGACGGTCAGCGCCGCCATCTCGACCAGCGGACTGGGCCAGCCACCACGATCCGGCTGGTATTGGGCAGCATCATCGATACCCCCGACAACCCCTTCACCGGCGGCGAGCTCCGCTGTCTCGACGGGGGCCTGGCCGTCGACGAGTCCGGGGAGATCGTCGCTCGCGGATCATGGGAAGACCTCGTGGGGCAATTCCCCGAGGCCGAGCAGCTCGACCTCTCCGAAGGCCTCCTCATCCCTGGGATGGTCGACACCCACGTCCACTTTCCCCAGGTCCGGATCATCGGTGGTCTAGGAGTACCCCTGTTGGACTGGCTCGATACTCGGGTGCTGCCCGAGGAGGCGCGGCTGGCCGATCGCGGCTACGCCGAAAAGGTCGCTGCGGAGTTCGTATCCGGGATGATCTCCAGCGGCACCACGACGGCGCTGGCCTTCGGCTCCCACTTCGCCGACGCGGTGGACGCGATGTTCGCCGAAGCGTGCACGCGCGGGTTCCGGCTGAGCGCCGGCCTCGTGCTGGGGGATCGCATGCTGCGAGACGAGCTGCACACCACCCCCGAGCGGGCCTGGGCGGACAGTGCGGCGCTGATCGACCGCTGGCATTCGCCCCAGACGGCGAAGGACGACGCCGCCTCACGGTTGCGCTACGCCGTGACCCCGCGATTCTCCTTGTCCTGTTCGGATCCGTTGTTGGCCGTCTGCGGCGAGCTGATGGGACGAGCCGAGAACATCGGTTTCACCTCCCATATCAACGAGAACGACGCCGAGATCGCTACGGTGGCCGAGCTCTTTCCCGATTCCACCCACTATCTGGACACCTATGTTCGGCATGGGCTCGTGGGCCGCGGATCGGTGTTGGCGCATAACGTCCACCCCACCGACGCGGAACTCGTAAAGCTGGCGGAATCCGGGGCGTGGGTCTCGCACTGCCCGTGCAGCAATGCGGCCCTGGGGTCCGGACTATTTCCGATGCAACGCCACGTCGATGCCGGGGTGAACCTCGCGCTCGGCTCCGACGTCGGGGGCGGCACCGGGTTCTCGCTCTTCAAGGAGGCACTGCAGGCCTGCTTTGCTCAGCAACTGCTTCGTGAACGGGGTTATCGGATGACCGCCGCGCACATGCTCTACCTCGCCACCAGGGCAGGCGCCCTGGCGGTGGGACGCGGTGGGGAGGTCGGCGATCTCTCGTTGGGCAAACAGTTCGACGCTGTCTGGATCAATCCGCGAGCGGGCAGCACCACCCGCGTGGTCTTGGACAACGCCGTCGACGGTGCCGATGCCACGACGCGGGTGTTCGCCCAGGCCACCTCCGACGATATCGCCGGGGTATGGATCGCCGGGCACCGCGTGATCGATAGGGCCCGCGATTGATCGATACCAGCCGAGCTACGCCAAAGACCCAGCCCGCCGTCCCAACACCGCATGAATCGAACGAAGACAATGACGTCACTTCCAACTTCGGGGAGTCGAAATGAGTGGAGACAGCAATGAGTAAGGCAATGACAGAACAGTCCGAGCAGGGGCCACCACCCGGCAAGGGGCCCGCCACCCCCGAGCAAGCAGTACCAAAGAACGGGATCGATAGGTTCTTCGGCATCACCGCCGCCGGCTCCAACATTCCTCGCGAGCTGCGCGCAGGCTTCACGACCTTCTTGACGATGAGCTACGTGCTCTTCGTCAACCCGCAGGTGCTCAGCAACGCCATCGACGTACCGAACGCGTTCGTCCAGCTGTTGATGACCACCGCCATCGCGGCCACCTTTGGCTCGTTGGCGATGGGCCTCATCGCTCGTTACCCGTTCGCTCAGGCCCCCGGCATGGGGTTGAACGCGTTCTTCACCTACACCGTCGTGCTCACCATGGGGGTGCCGTGGCAGACCGCCCTCGGGGCGGTGTTCATCTCCGGCGTCCTGTTCGTCGTGCTCAGCGTGATCGGCGCCCGCCAGGCGATCGTCAAGGCCATCCCCATGGGCCTCAAGCTGGGGATCACCGCCGGCATCGGTTGCTTCTTGGCCTTCCTCGGGCTGAAGAACGCCGGCCTGGTGGTGGCCAACGAAGCCACGTTCATCACCATGGGCTCGGTCACCTCCCCCACGGCATGGGTGGCGCTGGTCGGGCTGCTCCTGGGTGCCGTGCTGCTGCAGCGACGCGTCAAGGGCGCCATCCTGTACGCCATCGTAGGGTCCTCGCTACTCGCCATCGTGACCCGCGCCAAGGTCTTCGCCGGCGGACCCGACGGCAGCCTGCAGGCCTTCGGCGGCTTACCGGACGGCGTCGTCAGATTGCCGGTGTGGCCGGCGGACCTGATCGGCCAGCTCGATCTCGGGGGCGCCCTGGGCCTGGGGCTGCTGAGTGTGGTCTTCACCTTCTTCTTCGTCGACTTCTTCGACGCCACCGGCACCCTGACGGGCTTGGCTCAGCGCACCGGCGTGATGGACGAGCATGGGGACATGCCTCGAGCGAAGACCGTCTTCGCGATGGACGGTCTGGCCGCCATGTTCGGTGCCTTCATGGGCACCTCGACGACCACCGCCTACGTCGAGAGCGCGGCGGGCATCGAGGAGGGCGGCCGGACCGGATTGACGTCCACCTTCGTCGGCGTGCTCTTCGCGGCGTCGACGTTCCTCTGGCCGCTGGCCGCGCTGGTACCGGGAGCGGCCACCGCTCCGGCGTTGATCCTGGTCGGCGCCATGATGATCGACGGGGTCAAACTGATCGATTGGCACGAGATGGCAGAAGGGGTGCCGGCCTTTCTCACGATCATCATCATGCCGTTGACCTTCTCCATCGCCAACGGTGTGAGCCTCGGCGTCATCAGCTACTGCGCCGTCAAGCTGTTGAGCGGACAAGGCAAGCAGGTCAGCTGGATGCTGTACCTCGTGGCCGCCCTGCTCGTGTTGCGCTACATCTTCCTGGCTGGTGAATAGCACCGGTCTAGCCGGCCGAGAATCCGGCCTCAGCGGGTCCGTGCGTTTCGGGGGGACCCGATGGGGCCGGTTGGCCTCAGACCTCTGAGACGGGCGGTTCCGGTAGGAATCGCTCGCCTCGTCGAGGCAGCGGAGCACCTCCACCCACAGCCCGTCGTCCTCGCTGTGGCGCCGATGGCCGCTCTCGGCCCCAGTGGACAACCTGGAGCGCGCTCCAGGCGGACCACCCCACGCGAATTTTTGTCCTTGCGTCAACCGTGGGTGAGGACTGAAACGACAAGACGGGGTTTCGGTCCATGGCCAGAGGTCCCAGGTGCCGTGTCGCCGCTAGGCAGCGCGCTCAGTATCCTGCTGGCCCGGCTCGGGTCCGTGGTTCGCGCTCGATTTATGCCCTGAGCATGAAGCACGAGATCGAGCGCGCTCTCCTGGCCCAGTGTTTCGGCGAGCGGAAGGGCGTGTCCCGGCTGCTACGCCCTCGCGGTGACTTCTACGCCTGTCGGTGACTGCTACGCCTGTCGGTGACTGCTACGCCCTCGCCTGAGCCGAGATGGTCAACCTTAGGGGAAGCCTGGACGGCGTGGTCGCGATATGAGCGCTTGCCTTGGCCGTGGGTGAGGATCGCGACGAGAAAGTCGGAATCGGCTGCCCAGGGAAGCAGGTCCCACGTGCTGAAGCGCAGCGATTCGGCGAGACCCGCCCGGCGGACGTCGTCGGCGAAATCGCCGAAGTCGTAGCCGCGGCCAGCCCCGAACCCGACCACCACGCGGGCGTTGGCGTCGAGGTGGCGGGCGAAGCCTTCGAGGACGGGGACCCGGGTATCGGGGTGCAGGAAGGCCAGCACATTGCCCGCGCAGAAGATGAGGTCGAAGCGCTGCCCCAGCTCGAGCTGGGCGAGATCGCCGACGACCCACCGCGGCCCCGGGTAGTCCTGCTCGGCCGCCGCGATGAGTTCGGGGTCGAGGTCGACGCCGGTGACGGTGTGTCCTCGCCCGTGCAGGTAGCCACCGAGCCGCCCGGGGCCACACCCGGCGTCGAGGATGGTGCTGTGGCGAGCGGCCACGGCGTCGATCAGGCGGGCTTCGCCGAAAACATCGTCCCCCTGCGCCGCCATGTCGCGAAAGCGCTGCGCGTAGGCCCGGGAGTGTTGCGGGTTTGCGTCGGTCAGGTCCTGCCATTTACTGCGCTGTGGCGGCATGTTCGTTTCGGCCATCAGTGCACCGCGATGGTCTCGACCGAGCGTAGCTGCCCGGACATGAACCCGTGGGCGTGGCGGCCGAGGTCTTCGGAGTCCTCCCACAGGTTGCGCCAGATGCCGAGGGTGTTGCTGAGATCGGCCGAGACCACCGCCGAGGAGAAGGACTCGAACACCATGGGCCCGTCAAAACCCACCTGGGCCAGCGCCCGGTAGAAGGAGTTGAAGTCCACCGAACCGGAGCCGAGGTAACCGCGGTGGCTCTCCCCGATGTGGACGTACATCAGCTTTGCCGCCGATTCGAGCACCGGCGTATACATGTCCGGCTCCTCGATGTTCATGTGGTAGGTATCCAGGTGGACGCCGATGTTGTCGTTGCCAATCTCGGAGATGAAGGCCAGAGCGCCGCGACCGGTGTTGAACAGGTTGGTCTCGTAGCGGTTGACGACCTCCAACCCCAGCCCGACGCCCAGCGCCCTGGCCCGATCGGCGACGCTGTTCAGCACCTCCTGGCTCGCCTGGCGGTTCGCGGGGGTGGCGGGACCGGGGTACTTGGTGAGCTGGGAGTAGATCGCGCCGACGAGGTAGCCCGATTCCAACTCGTGCAGGATCTCCACGGTGCGGTTGAGGAACTTCTCGCCCGCCGCGACCTTCTCCGGATCGGCGCTGGAGATGTCGGCGTAGGCCGGCAGGCCGAGCGAGGACGTGATCGCGATGGGGTTGCGCTGGAGGCTGCGTTTGGCCGCCTCGACGTCGAAACCGTAGGGATCGAGCAGCGGAACCTCGAGCAGATCGTAACCCGCCGCTTGGGTCTTCTCGACGGCGCGATCGAAGCCCGCCTCGTCGAAGGACCCCGTCCATACCAGTCCGTGGCAGCCAAGCTGCATCTGCGCGCCTCCATCCGTTCTTGGAACTGTTCGTGGAACTTCCCCTCCATCCTAGAATGACCCGCGTGAGCACTCGGCGGCGTCCCCACCCACCCCGCCGGTCTTCCCGCGATCGAGGCTCGGCCCCGCCAGCCCGCGACAACCTCGCCTTCCGCGGCACTCCGCCGCGCGGGCCGGCCCGGCCACGCTGGTGCTCCGGCCCCAGGATGGTCTTATCCCAGGGACGAGCCGGGTCAGCCGACGGCGTTTTGGAACACCGCGATCCGACACATCGCCTCGGCGATGGCCTTGGGCCCCGCCGCTAGCGAGAGCCGGACCGTGCGGCCGCCGTGGACCGGATCGAAGTCGAGTCCCGGGGTTAGGGCGACGCCGTGGACCTCCAACAGGGCGGCGCACCACGACGGCGAATCGGGGTAGGAACCCAGCACCGGTTCAATGCTGGCGTAGAGATAGAAGGCCCCGTCGGCTGGGGCCACGTCGGCCCAGCCCAACCCGGCGATGGCCTCCAGGGCCACCTCGCGGGCGGCCGCGAACTCGGCGACGCAGGCCTGCGCCTCGGCGTAGGAAGCCTCGCCGAAACCCTCCATGGCCGCGTGCTGGGCCGGCACCGGCGGGCACAGGGCGTAGTTCCCCGCCAGCGCGTCGAAGCCGGTGAGCAGATCCTCGGGCACGAGCGCCCAACCGAGCCGCCAGCCCGTCATGCCCCAGTATTTGGAGAACGAGCTGAGCACCACCGCCGAGCGATCGAACCGCCACGCGCACGTACCGACCGAGCCGCCGAACGTGATGCCGTGGTAGATCTCGTCGCTGATCAACCGAACTCCGGTGTCGGCACACCAGGCGCTGATGGCGCCGAGCTCGGCGTCGGAGATGAGCGTGCCGGTCGGGTTGGCCGGGGAGGCCACGATCACGCCGGCCAGCGGTGCGACCGCGTGGGCCGCCTGCACCTGGGCCAACGTCGGCTGGAAACGGACGCGGGGGCCGCAGTCCAGGTCCACCGCCTCACAGCCCAGCGCAGTCAAGATGTTGCGATAGGCCGGATAACCCGGGCGGGCCACGGCAACGCGGTCGCCGACGTCGAAGGCCGCCAAAAAGGTGCCGACGAAGCCGCCCGAGGCCCCCGTGGTGATGGCGAGCTGATCAGGATCGACGTCGAGGCCGTACCAGCGCTGGTAATGCCCGGCAATCTTGATGCGGAGCCCGCGCAGGCCAAGCGCCTCGCAGTAACCCAGGTTGGTCCCATCGCGGTAAACCTCGGAGGCCCGCCGCCGAACGGCCGCCGGAGCGCCGCGCTGGGGCTCGCCGACGCACAGGTTGATCACGTCCCTCCCGGCGGCGCGCATGGCCTGCACCCGATCGATGATCGTCATGACGGCGAACGGGGCAACCTGGGATCGACGCGAGCTCATGGCGCTATTCAATCGCGAGAGCGGCAGCTGATCCCGGGGGGTTCGGGCGCGGAGGCGGGCCGAGTGCGAAATCGATTTTTGGCGGAGTTCGGCGTTATCTTTAATCGCGGCGAACCGATCGCGGCGTGTCGGCCCAGGAGAAGAGATGAACACGAACACGGGCATTACTTCGGCGCGTCGACGCTGGGCGGGGTTGGTCTTCATCAGCATCGCCGTCGCGCTCATCATCGTGGATTCGACGATCGTCAACGTGGCGATTCCCTCGATAGTCGATGACCTGGGCATCACCTCGACGCAGGTGCAGTGGGTGCAGGAGAGCTACACGCTCGTCTTTGCGGCCCTCCTGCTCGTCTTCGGCTCCCTGGCGGATCGCTACGGCCGCCGGCGCATCCTGCTCACCGGAGTGATCATCTTCGCGATCGCATCGATCTTCGCCGCGCTCTCGGCCAACGGTGAGCTCCTGATCGCCTCCCGGGTGCTGCAAGGCATCGGCGGCGCGATGGTGTTGCCCACCACGCTCTCGCTGATCAACGCGACGTTCCGCGGTCGGGATCGCGGGATCGCCTTCGCGATCTGGGGATCGACCATCGGTGGGATGGTCGCGGTCGGGCCGCTCATCGGCGGTTACCTCACCACCTACTTCTCCTGGCGCTGGGCCTTCGGCATCAACATCCCCTTCGCCGTGCTCATCGTTGCCGGCGTCCTGTTCTGCATCGCCGAGTCGAAAGACGCCTCCGACGTGCGCCGCATCGACGCCGTGGGCGCCCTGCTGTCGGTGCTCACCAGCGCGTCGCTGGTCTTCGGGCTCATCGAGGGACGGACCTACGGCTGGTGGCGCACCGATTCGGGCTCCATCCCCGACATCGGGGGTTGGAGTTGGCCGTTCGCGCTCTCGCCCATCCCGTTCGTCTTTGCGCTGACGCTGGTGTCCGGCGCCGCTTTCATCCGCTGGGGGATCGTGCGTCAGCGCGCGGGCAAGACCACCTTGTTGGCCTTCTCGTTGTTCTCGATCGCCTCGTTCCGCAACGGCAACATCGCGGCGCTGATCGTCTCCCTCGGCGAGTTCGGCATCATCTTGTCCCTGCCCCTGTGGCTGCAGAACGTGCTCGGCTACACGGCTCTGCAGACAGGGTTCGTGTTGCTGGGCCTGGCCTTGGGTTCCTTCGTGGCCAGCGGCCTCTCGGGGGCGTTCGGCCAGAAGGTCACCCCGGTGACGATCGTGCGCATCGGCCTCCTCGCCGAGATCGTCGGCGTAAGCGGGCTTGGCCTGATGATCTCCTCCGACGCGACGTGGCTCGGCGTCGTTCCGCTCCTTTTCGTCTACGGCATCGGGGTTGGGCTGGCCACCGCGCAGCTCACCGGTGTGGTCCTCAAGGACGTGCCCGTCAACCAGAGCGGGCAGGGGTCGGGCACGGCCAGCACGGCCCGCCAGGTGGGATCGGCCCTCGGCATCGCCGTGTTGGGCACGATCCTGTTCAGCTTTGTCGGTACCTCGCTGGATTCGGAGCTGGCTGATCGGGTTCCCGGCCTGCCCGAGACGGCGCGCGCTCAAATCGTCGAGACGGTCGTGAGGAGCGCGGGCGGGGCGATCCCGGCGATCGCCGAGCAAAATCCGGCGGTGGGCGAGGCGGCCAAGGACGCGTTCAGCCAGGGCACGCAATACGCGGCGTTCGCCGCGGCGGGGTTCCTCGTGTTCGGCTTCCTGGCCTCCCTTCGGCTTTCCGGCGGGGGCACACGGGACGAGTTGGAAACCGGGCCAGAGGAGCCCGAGTCGGCGGAGGGGAGCTGAGCCGGCGGAGGGGAGCTGAGCCGGCGCTCGCGGTCCAGCGCGCGGGCTCGGGAGAAAGGGGAGCGGGCGCCAGGAATCAAACCCGAGCCTCCCACGTGGAACGTGGGCGTTCTATCACTGAACTACGCCCGCCAGCTGTGACGAAGGTACACACCCCGAGCCTTGCCGGACAAACCGCAGCTTACAAGACCGAGTCCGCGGCCTCCACGGACGGCACGAGCCACACGGCGTCCTCGCGAACCTCGACGGGGTAGGTGCGCACGGGTTGGGTGGCGGGCAGGCACATGGCCGCGCCGGTCTTGAGACAGAACCGCGCCGAATGCAGGGGGCACTCGATCTCGCCGTCCTCCACCCATCCCTCGGCCAGGGAGGCTTCCTCGTGGGTGCACGTGTCGTCGATGGCGTAGAACGTGCCGTCTTCGTCTCGGCATAGCGAGATGTCTTGCGCGGTGCCCGCGGCGTCGGCGTCGATGACGACCGCAGATCCCGGTTCCAGGTCGTCGACGAAGGCAAGCTTGATTGGGTGGGCCACGAGTACTCCCAGGGTTGGCGGATGGTTCAGGTTCCAGCCTAGTCAAGCGGGCGAATTCTCCGTGGCCCGCGCTGGCCGGTAACCCGCCCCTACAGCCGGGTCTCTAGCGGCGGGTCCTGCTCGGCTTGTGGAGGCCAACGCCCACCGTTGGCGGATTATCGCCCATCCTGTTCCTCACTGCCGACGCACACCTGGGTCTGGGGAGGTTCACAGGAGACGCACAGCTTAGGGCGGTTACATCGAGCCATGAGCACACCTGACTACGACTCCAGCAACCGAGACGCCGCCGACCCGAGCTTCGGTAACCCCCAAGCCAGCAACCCTAACCCCACGACCGGACCCCACTTCGTCGGCTCGGGTTACGGTCAACCACAGCAGCGGTTCGATCCGGTTCCCAACCACCCCACGCCGACCGGGTACCCCACGCCCACCGGGTACCCCCCGCTCGCGGGGCCGGCGGCCCAAAAGCCGATGGGCGTGCGGCGCGGCTTCGTGGCGGCGGTGTGTGCCGCCGCACTGATCGGCGGTGGGGCCGGTGCCGGCAGCTTCGCTTTGCTGAGCCAAGGTGACGCGGCGAGTGCCCCGATCAGCGTGGGTTCCGCCAACGCGCCCATCAGCGCCAACCTCGACGGCACGGTGGCGGCCGCGGCGAAGGCGATCAGCCCCTCGGTGGTCACCATCACGGTGACCGATGGCTCATCGGGGGATATCGGCAGCGGCGTCATCGTGGACACGGCGGGCCACATCCTCACCAACCAGCACGTGGTCAGCACGGGGCAGCAGGCCAAGATCACGGTCAGCTTCGCCGACGGCTCCACGGCCCCAGCCACGATCACCGGGCAGTCCTCCGAAACCGATCTTGCCGTGCTGAGCGTCGCCCCCGATGCGGGAGTAAAACTCGCGGCGCTCAAACCGGCCACGTTCGCCCAGTCCAGCAAGCTCGTCGTCGGACAGTCGGTGGTGGCGGTCGGGGCTCCGCTGGGCCTGAGCAAGACGGTGACCAGCGGCGTCGTATCCACCCTCAACCGGCCCGTCCGCTCCGGTGCCAACGGCGAAGCCGTCTACGACGCGGTGCAGACCGATGCGCCGATCAACCCCGGCAACTCCGGCGGTCCGCTGGTGGATCTCGACGGACGCGTGGTGGGGATCAACTCCTCGATCGCCAGCACCAGCTCCGGCTCACCAGGCCAGGGGCAACCGGGCAGTATCGGCATCGGTTTCGCCATTCCCGCGGATCTTGCCAACATGGTGGCAAAGCAACTCATCGATACGGGCCAGGCCAATATGGCCAGCCTGGGCGTGCAGATCGCCCAGCCCAGCAACCCGGCCGAGGCCAGCCTTACCGGGGTGCGGATCGCCCGGGTCTTGGCGGGTGGAGCGGCCAGTGACGCGGGGCTACAGGCGGGCGACGTGATCACCAAGATCGACGACCTGCGGATGAACGAGGTCGACGCGGTGATCGCCGCGGTCAGGTCATACCCGGTCGGTTCTCAGGTCAGCGTGAGCTTCGTCCGAGACGGTAAGGACCGCCAAGTCCAGGTCACCCTGGGCTCGGCCGGCTGAAGGCAGCGAGGGTTTGTGGCCACCCAGTGCGGCCTTGGCGCACCGGAGGTCGTCGGCCTTGATGAGGGCCACCCCGCCGAGCACGACGAGCCCGCCGACGGCCTGCAGGACGGTGGGCACCTGACCCACCAGCAGCCAGGCCCACGCCACGGCGAACAGCACCTCGGACAGCCCGAAGGCGGAGGCCACCTGGGGGCCGAGGTGCCGGGTTCCGACGATGCCGCTGACGTAGGCCAGGGCGGCGGCGATCAGGGCCAGGCCGATGATCGGTAGCCAGAAGGGCGTCTGGCGTCCGGCCATGACGGTGGGCTCGAGGTTGGCCTCGAAGGGCAGCAGGCCCACCAGCCCAGCCACCCCGAGGGCGGCGCTGCCGACGATGAGGCCGCCGGTGGCCAGAACGAGCGGAGACAGGCCCTGGTGGTTGCGGGCGGAGATGAAGAAGTAGAAGGCGTTTCCGCCGGCCGCCAGCAGCGCCAGCCCGACGCCGAGCAGGTCGAGGCGGACGCCGCCGAACACGTTGAGTAGCACGGCGAGCCCGAGCATCGCCGAGCCACAACCGCCCAGGGTCAGCCGACCCGGCTTCTTGCGCGAGGTGATCCACAAGACGACCACCAGGATGAGCGGCGAGGTGTATTCCAACAGCAGCGCCACGGGGACCGAGATACGTTCGATGGCGCAGAAGTAGAACAGCTGACAGCCGGCCACCGCAATCAGGCCATAACCGAGGATGACCTTGGCGTGCCGGCGGAGCGTCCACCACCCCGCGGGGCTGTTCCGCACCGCGACGAGCGCAGGGCCCGCCAAGACAGCAGAGGCCAGCGCCAGGCGAACGAACACGACCGCGGCGGGACTCCAACCGGAGGCGAGCAGCGGTTGGCCGAACGCGCCGGAGGTGCCGAACGCGGCGGCGGAGACGATCGCGGCGGTGAGCCCCAAGCCCGCGGTGGAGCGAGCCGGCCGGGTCCGGGTTCGGGTTCGGATCGCGTTAGCCTGGGAGGCGGGTTGCGTCATGGTCGTGCCCTCCTCTGGCTGGGTGCGGCGTGGCCCGGACAGTCAGCTGGTCATGGGTAAACATCGATTACACTGATTACGATACAGAGAGCGGGTGTAACGAGTCAACATGATCTTTACCAATGACACGGAGTTTGCGCTTGGGACCGCGGCGGCGCTGATAAATAGCGCCGAAGACCCCGATTCCCTGGCAACCGTCGAACAGCTCGATTCCTTCCTCGACGAGTTCGAGATGACGGGGCGCCGGGACAATACGGCGAGGGAACTGGCCGATGTGCGGCGGCTCCGAGCGGTGCTCAGACCGCTATGGACCCAAGGCGAGGCCGAGGTGGCCGGGCTGTGCAACGTCTTGTTGCGTCAGGCCGGGGCCCTCCCGCAACTGGTGAGGCACGATCATTGGGATTGGCACCTGCACGCCATCGAGAACGATCGGCCGGTGGTCGACAGGCTGGCCGTCGAGACCGCGATGGCCATGGTGGACGTGCTGCGGGCGGGGGAGTTGGAGCGTCTGCGCGAGTGCGCCGCAGAGGATTGCGGCGGCGTCGTGCTGGATCTGAGCAAGAATCGGTCTCGCCGTTACTGCGACCGCGGCTGCGGAAACCGCGCCAACGTGGCGGCCTACCGGGCGCGACGGCGCGTCGGCGAAGACCAACCGACTACCGAATCGAGCCGAGAGGAACCCCTGTGATGCCGTCATTGCTGTCCCACGCCGCGACCCCGTTCACGTTGCCGATGGAGACCATCGCCATGGAGTTGAGCGTCACGTGGCCAGACACCCTCATCGTCATCGCCATCACGGTCGTCATCGCCGTGGCGGCGCGCTGGTTGATCAATCGCTCGATTGCCACCGTGGTGAAGCGCTCGGTCGAGAACTCGGAAAAGCGCGCGCAGGGACACGCCAAGCTACCACTTGGTCTGCTGGCCACCAGCGAGCGGCAGCGGCAGCGCACCGAGACCATGGGTTCGCTGCTGCGCAGCATCGCGACCTTCGTCATCGGCGCGGTGGCCATCCTGACGATCCTTTCCGCCATCGGCGTGCCGCTGGCGCCCCTGCTCGCGTCCGCCGGAGTCGGTGGCGTCGCGCTGGGCTTCGGCGCTCAAAGCCTGGTGCGAGACTTCCTCTCCGGGATCTTCATGATCGTGGAGGACCAGTTCGGCGTGGGCGATTTCGTCCACACCGGCGACGTCTCGGGGACGGTCGAGGCGGTGTCGTTGCGGGTGACGCGCATTCGGGAGGCAACCGGGGTGATCTGGTACGTGCGCAACGGGGAGATGGTGGAGGTCGGCAACCTGTCCCAGGGCTGGTCCACCGCGTTCGTGGACATTCCGGTGGCCTACGACGAGAATCCGCAGCGGGTGATCGAGATCCTGACCAGGGTCGTCAGCGAGTTCGCGGTGGATAAGGAGTTCGAACCGTTGCTCATCGATGAGCCAAAGGTGGTAGGGGTCGAGTCGGTGGCAGGGGGCACGATGACCATGCGCATCATGGCAAAAACCTTGCCCAACGAGCATTGGGGCGTTCAGCGCGCGCTTCGCGAACGCAGCATGGAGGGGCTGGCCGAAGCCGGCATTCGGGGCCCGAAGTTGACTAACTCGGCGTTCGACCCCGATGCCCGGTCTTGAATAGTGAGACCTTAGTCACGCTTAAGGGCGGGGGAATCCGAGGCAGCTGAGCGTGAATGTCACTTTATCCATACCTCGTCAGGAGGAATGCGCCATCGTTTTGTCGCTCAGGTTATGTACCTCCACCCAAAAGCTAGTACAGTTTCACTTGTTGGATCCGTCTATCCCCCGAGGACGGATCCAACACCTAATTTACGGAGCTTCCCTTGTGGACAAGGCATCTGGACCTATAGTCCTCCTATAGCTAGTCTCTCCCCGAGGCGGCCTACGACCCCGCAGCGCACCCGGCAGCTTAGGCGCGAATCCTACGTTCCCGGGGTGCGCCCTCGAGGACACTTTGGAGCAATAGCACAGTCTCATCGTGCAGCGAGACGTCGAGTTCGCGGGCCCGATCGGTAATGCGCGCGGCGAGCCGATCGACCTCCGGCCGATTACCGGCGCGATATTCCGTCTCCACCCGCGCGGCCAACAGAATCTCGTCCTGTGGAGCGGCGGCCAGCCCACGGGCCGTGCTCCAGCGGGCCAACTCGATGTCGCCAGCGTCGACCGCCCGGCGCGCCAGCACCACGGCGGCATCGCGCACCGCCGAGACGATGTCGGTACGCAGTCCCTCGGCCCAGTGCCACTGGCCCGGGGCGGCGTCGGCCAGCGGGGCGCCGCGGACGAGTTCGAGCGCGGCCACCAGCGCGGAGTCCTTGGTCCTCGGAATGCCGGCGACGACCAGACGCTGGAAGGCTCGCCAGTCCGAATCAACCTCGGCGGCCAGCCGAATGCGCCCGGAATAGGCGTCGGGCAGGTAGGGCCGGCCCGCGGCATCCTCACCCAACCAGGTCCGGAGCCGGCTCATGTTGGAGCGACGGGTCGTCTCGGCCACGAACAGGGCGTCCGCCATCTGGCGGGCACTGGCACCGGGATGCTCCAGGAGCCAGGCGCAGTACTCGATGCACTGACGTTGGGCCCTGGTCGGGGCCTGGCCTGCGGCGTGAGCAAGCTGGAGTGGACCCAGTAGCCGCACCTGCGGCCGAGCTGGCTCGGTATCCCCTTCAGGCTGGGCGCACTGGACGAGATGGGGTCTGACGCGCGCCTCGACCGGAGGGGTCGACGCGGTCGGGAGAACAGGTCCGTCGCTGTGCAGATGCTTGGCTCCCACCCACCAGGGGGCGTCCTCGGTGGCCTGCGGGTGGGTGGCCTCGAACAGCTCGACGATGCTGCGCCGCAAGGGTTCGTCGATCAGTTGGGGTTCGAACCGAGGCGCGGCGGTCGGTAGCCCGTCGCGAGGTAGCCCGTCGCGATGCTGCCCGTCGCGATGCAGTGTTGCGCTCACTGCGATCGGCCAGCTCCCTTCGACGACCTGCAGCCGGCTAACCCCAGTGCCGAATACTGACCCCTCGACAACGGCGGTGATGGCGCACTCGGCTCCGTCGCCGAGTTCGGTGAGTCGGGCCAGCTGGTCAGCGTCGATGTCCCCGCAGAACACGTAGATTTGCGGCCTCCACGCCTCGGGCGACAGCTCGCGCGATTCAGCCAGGGTTTGCTGCGTCAGAGCCTCGCGACGCTCGGCGGCGCGAAACAACAGACCGTCGATGGCGCGTCGAGGATCGGCCACGTACCCGAAGGACGTGAGATCCGCGGCGGCGACGAAGTCGTCGGGACGACCAACGAGAGTCACCTCCACCTCGCCTGCCCACCAGCAGCAGGCGAGTTCCATCATCAGCGCCGTGCTCACCGCGGTGGTGAGCGAGGAGCTGGCGACCAACTCCAACAGCGGCATCGTCGCCAAATCGATGAACAGGTGGTGGCCGGGTCTCGTGCTGCCCAGGCAGACCAATCCGGGATAGGCGCTAGGGGTGTCTGGGCGTGGTTCGACGTGATGACGAAGACTCCACCCGGCCTCAGTGGCCTCGAATCCGGGTGGGGGCGTCAATACGGGGTCTTCGGCGAAGACGAAGCGAATCTCCTCGGCGCTGACCTCGGCCCGATCCAGCCGCGGAACGGGTGCATCCAACGCTCGGCAATGCTGATACACGCCCTGTTGAGCGGCCGCCAGCGTGGTGGAGGTGAGGCGGTCCTGACTGCGGCCGATGGCGGTCTCGAGGCGGGCCAGCTGTTCGCTGTTGCCGATAATGCGCCTGCCCAGCGGCCGTTCGGCCAACTGCAGGCGACGTCGGATCGCGATGCCCGTCATGAGACCGGCCGCCAGCAGAGCGCCCACCCCGGCGAGACCCAGAAGCCGATCGGCATCGACGCTCTCGTCGGGGGCGCTCGCCTCGGGTTCGGCGTCGGTTTTGACAGGTGGTCTCGCCTCCGGACGTGAAGGCGCCTCGGCAGGGGGGGTGGCCGCGGAACTGGGATCCGGTTGGGCGGGCATCTCGGACTCGGTGTCGCGTTGCCGGACCCCTGACCGCGGGTCCGGGTCCCGGGTGGAACTGGTGTCACGCCTGGAACTCGCGTCACGGGTGGAAGCAGAGCGGGAGGCCCCTTTCTTCTCCTCCTGCGAGGGGAGCCTCAACACCATGCCGCGGAAGATCTCGTCGGGATCGTCGACGCTGGCACGGTTCGCCTCGTACAGCTCCGGCCATAGGTCCGCCGACCCCAAGTGCTCATCGGCGAGTCCGGAGAGGGTGTCTCCCGGCTGGACCCGTACGGTCTCGGACGGTTCCTGCCCGGCCCGGTCGACGCCCGGGATCTTCAGCCGCCAACCGGGTTCCAAGACATCGGGGCCGCCCGTGAGCCGGTCCGGATTGGCCTTCGCGATCTGCCGCCAGGCGAAGCCGTCGCCGTAGTAGTCCTGCGCCAGGCTCCACAGGTCATCTCCCGGCTCGACGACGTGGGTGTGATCCTTCGACCGCTCACCCGGCGCCCGCTGCGGGCCGTCTGCGTCGGCTTCGATGGGCTCGGTCACAACGCGGGTGGAGTTCAGCGCGTCGCCCTGGGTGCCGGGGAGCTGTTTGGGACGGAGTGAGGTGACCTCGGCAGACTCTGGGGTGGTGGCGTTGGCGTGCGGTGCCGAGGAGTGCGTGGCTTGGGTATCGGTGACGTCGGCAAGGGCGCTCGTGGATCCTACGGTAATCGCCAGGGCCGAAACCACGAGCCCGGCGGCTAGCGACCGCGGGAGCGCGAGCCCGGGAACTCGAAGGCGACGTCCGGAAAGTTGAGCGGCCGCCTCGGCCAGGATGGAGGCGGTGAACCACGCCCACATGAGCCAACCCAGGGCCGTCACCGCCACGAGCAAGACGGTGCCATCGTCGGGGCGCAGGAGCGTTAGCCAGCCGTCACCGGGATAGCGACCTACGGCGATCAACAACCCGGGAGACCCGATGACGATGAGCAGGATCAGCGCCCAGGACGCGATTCCACGTACCAGGTTGTTCATCTTCAACGCCTCCCGCGGTAGGTGTCCAGCGCCGAGCTGGCCGAGGCCTCGATTTGGACCGACCCGGGGATCCCGGGCAGCACTAGGTCACCCATGGGTACGGTGCAGCGCACGCGAGCGGTGACGCGGGCCGGTTGCCCAACAGGGGTCGCGAAGGCGCCCAGATCGAGGGCCACCGAGGAAGGACTGCAGGCCAACCCTTGGGTCGACAGGTTTTTGCTGGCCGCCGATTGGCCCAACTGCTGAGCCTCGGACCCGGTGCGCGCCAACGTGGCCGCCCGGGCAGCCCCGGCCGCGGCGTCGGTCACCGCACTGCGGGCCAGCCAGAGGCGACCGCCGAAGATGAGTGCGGTGAGCAGCAGCACGACGACCGGCGCCAGCAGCGCCAGCTCGACCGCCACGGCGCCCCGTTCGTTCGCCGGATGGGCTCGTCCGGTGGAGGGGCGGGAATTGGGACGCGGAGGGCGACGCTTCGCCCAGAGGATCGTCATCGGGTGGAGGTCTCCCGTTCTCGTGGCATCGAGGCGCGTCCGCTGACCTGACCCTGTCCGATGTCGAAGAAGACCGGCACAGCAGCGATGACCACGACATCGACCGCCGTCAGCGACCTGTTGACCTGCACGCTGACGGCGGTCAGGCCGCCGGCCTGCACTACCCGTTGGGCGGTGGCGGACGCCCCGTCGGATCCCGGTTGGCTGACCGCCTCGACCTCGGCGGCCGCCGCAGCGGCCTGCCGCACCGTGGAGCGTCCGTGCAGTAGCAGGCCGCCCTGGATGGTCCCGAGGACGCAGAGCATGATCAGCGGAGTGGCGATGGCCCACTGCAGGGAATCGCTGAGGCCCCGGTCGCCCCGGTCCCAAGGCGGGCGCGGCCTATCCGGCCGAGTCATGTCATTTGGGCATGTTGTTTTGGACGTACACCGTCACCATGGAGATCACGATCCCCGCGATGACGATGGCGCCCGCCAACAAGATCGCGTTCTCGGTTGATTGCGAGAGCCCGCGCTCGTCGCGACGCGGTGACGGCTGGAGGAAGAAGCCGACCAGGCCAGCGAGTAGGTGAGACATGAGAGTCCTTTCCTTGTGGTGTGGGATTTGAAGCTGAGGTGAGTTGTGGCTACCCCGCGCGCTCTCAGCCGTTCATGAGCCGGAGCAGCGGCGGGACCAGGAAGATGACGCCGAACACCATCGCGGGGATCACCATGAACACGGTCATGCGCTCCGAAACCTGGTTGGCGGCGACTTTCGCGGCGGTGAGGTGGGCGTCGCGGAGTTCGCGCACGCGGGCGCGGAGCGCGCCGGCCAGCGCCGCCCCGGATTCGTCGAGGCGCATCACGTCGGCGATATCGCTGAGCTCGGGAAGGTCGAGATGGGTGCCCAGGCGTTTAAGCTCCCCGTAGGGCGCGCGTTGCTCCAGCCGAGCCCGATCCAGGGCTTCGGTGATCAGCCCGAACAACGGTGCGGTGGAAACCGACGCCGCCGCGTGCATGGACTGGCTCGCGGAACGATTGGCCAGCCGTTCCAAGGTGACCAGATCGAAGTAGGTGAACAAGGCCTCGCCGGCGTCGGTCTTGGCTCGGGTCCCGGCGCGACGCAACATGAGGTCGGGAACGAACCAGCCGAGGACGAGCAGGACGACGGCGGCAAGGCTCGGGATCGAAGGGCTGAAGCCGAGGACGAGGACGCTGAATCCGCCGATCAACAGCGGCACCGCCGCCCCGAGCAGCGCCATCACCGTCTTGTCGGCGAAGAACTCGGTCACGGGAATGTTCTTCAGCTGCAGCAGGCGTTGTTGGTTGCCGGTGAGGCGGATGGGTGAGTTCCGAAACGCCCACGCCCCCAGCCGATCCGACCTGGTGTTGATCTCCAGCGACTCGTTGGCGGAAGTGGTGGCGCCCTCCAGCAGGGCCAACGAATCCGCCAGGCGCATAGGCGTCCGCCGGGCGCCGGCGAGCGTCATCGTGACCCCACCGACCAACGCCATTCCCATCGCCAGCACAAGGCCGGTGATCAGATGGGGCGTCACGGGGCACCTCCGGTCAGGATGCGGGCCCGCTTGATCGGGGTCGTCATGCGGCGCAGCATGAGCAGCGAGGAGACGTAGACGGCGAGCAGTACCCCGAGGATGAGCTGGCCCACGGGGGTCGCGTAGGGGGCGAAGAATTCCCGGCCGAAGGCGAAAGATCCCACCAGCATGACGACGGTGATGACGGTGATCTGGCGCACGACGATGCGTGGCTTGGAGCGTTCGGCTTCGATCTCGCGCAACGCCTTGAGCCGCGACTGAATCGAGTCGGACAGGGCGGTCAGGGTGACGGTCGCACCGGTCCCGCCCCGCTCGGCGGCGAGTAGCAGCGCGGCCACCACCGCGTCGGAATCCGGGCTGTGCAGGTCGTCGGCCAAAGCGAGCATCGCCTCTCGGGTGGTCCAGCGGGCGTCGAGGCGGCTCACGAGCATCGAGAGATGCGGGGCCAACGATTCTGGTGCCGTGCGTTGGGTGGTGCGAACCGCTTGCAGGACCGATTGGCCGGTGGGAATGGTGGCGATCATGGACCTGACCCACCGGTCGAGCGCCTCGAGGAGATCGATGTCGGCGTTGTCGGGCTCGGACAGCAGCGCGGGTAAACCCACCAGGAGGAGCGGGACGATGGGGATGGCCAGCGCCCAACCGGTCAGAGCCATCACGACAAAACCGGCGACGAGCGACGCGACGAGGCCGATGTCCCTGCGACGCCCCTTGGCGCCGTGGGGACGGCGCGAGAGTTGTTCCCAGCGCTGAAAGAGCGACACCGAGCGGCTCGCGCGCGCTGTCGCGGGCGGCCTCCTGCGCGCGCCGCGGACGATCAACAGCAATCCGGCCACGATCGAGACACCGCAGAGCATGGCCACGAACTGGCTCATGATCCGCCTCCTGGGGAATGGGCCGTGGAGGGTTCGCAAGCGTCGAACCAGACGTGCCGGTAGGGGGCGAGCTCTCCCTCGAGCCGAGGGTCGGGATAGAAATCCCCGCGCCCCTCGGGTGAGGTGTCCCAGATCAGGTGGGTGACCGGCCGGTCCTCCTCGATGGCGCCGGTCACCGACCGCACCTGCGAGACGAGGCGCCGCCGTACGCCGCCGCGCCAGGTGTCATCAATGAGCGTGACATGGATGAACAGGTCGATGTTGTGAGCGATCTGGCGGTAGGCCTCGGGGATGGTCACCACCCCACCCTGAGCCACCCGGGACGCCAGCCGATCCATGGTGGACTCGGCCGAATGCGAGTGGGTGGTGCTGAGCGTCCCCGCTCCGGCCTGCATCGCCTCGAACATGGCACCGGCCTCGTTGCCGCGGACCTCGCCCACGATCAGGCGGGAGAGGTTTTGGCGCAGCGCCTCGGGCATCAGGTCCGCGATCGTGAACTCGCCGACCCGGCGGCCGTCTTGGCGCTCCCCTAGGCCCGTCTTGGCCTGCAGCGCGATCATGTTGCGGCGGTGCGGTTGCAGGTGGGTCAGTAGCTCGTAGTCGGTCTCCAGGGTGCCGAAGCGCTCGTTGGTTGGGATGGCGGAGATGAGCGCGCGCAGCAGCGTGGTCTTGCCGGCCCCTTGATCACCGGAGATGACCATCGATTTCCGGGCCAGCACCGCGGCCTGCAGCAGGGCTGCGACCTCCTCGGTCAGCATGCCGGTCGCCACCAGATCCGGCAGATCGACGTCGGTGAGAATGTGTTGGCGGATGGTGATCGACGGGCGAAAGCTCAGCCCGAAGCCGATGGCGTGTAAGCGGAAACGATCGCTCAACGCGAGCGTCATCGTCGGGTGTGCGTCATCGAAGGGGCGGCTCGGCGACGCCATCTCCCCGAGGAACCGGATCGCCTCGATCAGCTCGTCGTCGGTGTCGGCTACCGGCGGTTTGGGTTCGCGATGCCCGTTGCCGAACTGGACCACGACCGAATCGCAGCCGTGGATCTCGATGTTTTCGGCGTCGGGGATGTCGAGGACGGCCTGCAGCCGCCCGAAGCCGAAGACGGCGTTCTCCACGGCCTGGACGTGGGCGCGCTCGACGGTTTGTGGCCATAGGGCCCGACCGGTGGAACTGAGTTGCTCTGCGTGCTCGCGCACGATGGACTTGATGACCGATCGTCCCAGCAACCGGCGGTCTGGTTCGGGCATGGCGTGACCGTGCTCGACGAGGTAGCGATGCCCGATGTCGCTGATCTGTTTGGCCGCCAGCCTGCGCAGCGCCACGACCTCCTGCCACTCGATGACGTCGCCGGAGTTCGCCATGGCGCTGAGGGTGGGGGACCCAGCGACGCCATCGGGGCCCACGTGAAAATCGAGGGGATTGCTACCTGGCGGGGCGCTGGACACGACTCGCCTCTGACCGTGGCTGCTGAGAAGACCGATGGAACTCAGCGGACGGTTAGCCGGTGGGGAGGTCATGAGAGGCCTTCCAGCGACATATCGGGTTCCAGGTGTCGGGTCTGCCATCGGCTCGCCAGCGCTTCGAAGGCGCGACCGAGCTGCGGAGACTGGCGACGGGGCCGCGTGGCGCCTTCGGAGAGGGTCGCGGCCGCCTTCGCGTCGAAGGGCAGGCCAGCGAGGACAGGGAGCCCGAACTGCTGTTCGATCTCCTTGCAGCTGTAGGGCCGACCGGGGCCGACGACGACGAGCCCGAGTTCGGTGTCGATGTTCTCGGACAGATCGGCGAGGGTGGCCAGGACGGGGGTCAGGGCGGCCAGGCTCCGCAACGACGAGCGACAGACAACCGCGAGGACGTCGGAGCACTCGAGCAGCGCTGGAGGCAAACCCTCAGGGCCCACCCGTCCGGCGTCGATGACGACATCCATACCCGTGTCCGAGAGGGCGCGAAAGGCCCGGGCGAACTCGTGCCACAGCGGCGCCAACATTCCCACGGTGGCGGGCCTGGTGAAACCCGGTAGGAAGTGTCGTCGATGCTCGATGGTGGAAAGCAATGCCAGGCTGTGTCGGAGCAGCGAGCCCTCCACCGATTCGCCGGCACGGTGCACCTTGGCTAGCTCGACCAGTCCGCAGCTGTCCGCATTGACGCCGCGAAAGTAGCCCGCCAGGCCGGCTTGTCCCCCGTCCCGGTCGGCGTCGACGAGCACGACGTCGCCGGGCCAGGCAAGGGCCACGCCGAGCCCGGTGGTGGTGACTCCAGGCGCTCCCGTCACCGAGGCCAGGACGATGATGCTCATGGCGAGACCCTGACCATGACCAGCCGATCGGCGGCCGCCAACTTCGCCACCTCTTCGGCATCCAGGGTGGCCACGTGGACGTCGAGCACCCAACTGGCCTGATCGATACCGAGGGTCGGGCTCGAGAGCACCATGGCGTCGATCACGGCGGGCTCGACGGATTCCGGCGTGGGCGTGGCCCCGGCCTGGGGGTCTCGTCCCTGCCCAGGCGCCGACACCTCGATGAGCTGAACGCGGGTACCGGGCGGTAGCTGACCTCCGGGCAACCGCCCGCTCGGCAGCTTGAGGCCGAGTTGGATTCGGTCGAGCGGGAGGACGAGTTCGCCCACGGAGTTGGTCGGAAGGAGGCCGGGGGAGAGGTCGACGAGAGCGTGCCGGCCGATGAGGCTCGTCTGCTGCTCGGCCGGGACCACCGCCACCCCAGCGAGAGCACCCACCTGACGGACACCGAGATCTCCTGCCTCGATGACCTCGCCGCGGCTCACCGCGTTGGCGACAACGACCACGTTCTGGGTGGTGGCCGACTGTTGATAGAGCAGCACCGACCCGAGACCGCCCAGACACGCCAGGAGAATGCCGAGCGCAATCCAGCGGGGCTGACGTCGCGGGCGCAACGGCCCGTCGGGAAGGGCGGCGGGGCTATCGCGCCGAACCGGCCGGGCAGACTCGGGCTTAGCGTTGTTCTGGCGTTGTCCCACGGAGCGGGTTGGTGCCGACATGGCTCGGACCTCCTTCTGATCTGAGTCTGGCTGGAATCGCCCACGACGGTCAGAAGTTGTCCACAGCCCCCGCAGTGATGTGCCTGACGAAACACCACGGGAGCGGGTTTTGCATAGGGTCCGCGCTCGACAAGTCGACATTGAACGAGACGGCAGCTTGCGTCGAACACCATAGAAAAGTCTGCTGGTGCGGGGATAGACGGGACTTCTTCGCCCCGACGGCCCCGGAAACCGCAACGCCCGCGTTATCGGATTGTTATAAAATTTTCGGTTCCGTTAGACCCGTCCGCGGTTCAACGCGCCACCCGGTCCGGGCGATCCTCGACCCCGCTTGATTGCAGGCCGGCCGAGGATTCAGGCTGCGGCCGGCCCCGCTGTCGGCGCTTCGAAGCCCACCACCATGCCGCGATGCATGACCCGATCCCCGACCACCCCGGAATGGTCCGCCCGGTGCAGCACCACGAAATTGTCCCAGATCACCACGTCGCCAGGAGACCACGAGTGTCGGTAGAGGTTCTCCTCCCGGGTCGAGTGCTCGTACAGGCTCTTGATCGTGGCGGCCGACTCTGCCTCGTCCAGGCCGCTGATGGCCGCGCAGCGGGCAGGGGTCGACAGGTAGAGGGTCGGGCGGCCGGAGACGGGGTGGACGGGAAAAATGGGGTGCTCGGCCGAGGTCTCGTCGAGGGTGTCGGCGTCAAGACCGGTGACGACGTGGGTGATGCTCCGCCCCGCCAGCCGGTCGCGTAGCGCTTCCGGGAGGGTGTCGTAGGCGCGGTACTGGCTCGTGAACTGGGTCTGGCCGCCCACGGCCGGCACCTCGACCGCGCGCAGGGCGGTGTAGGAGGGCGGGCGACGCAGATAGCTGGAATCGGTGTGGAACGAGCTGCGTGGGGGAGTCGTGCGCGCGACGTTGCTGATGACGTTGAGGTCGTCGAAGCCGGGTACCGGGGTCTCGCCTTGGGTGAAGGTCAGCTCGCCGAACTTCTCCAGGAAGCCGAGAAAGGCGGCGTCGTCGATCTCCTGCCCGGGCAACACGAGCACCCCGTGCGCGGCCAGGTGCTGCCTCAGCTCGTCGACGGTCTCGGCGGCGACGTCGTCCGCGGCCAGCTCGGTGACGCGGGCCCCGATGGGCTCGATGGGGGTGATCAGCATGTCGTCGGTCCTTCTGTCGTGGTGCGGGTTTTGGGGGCGGTGCCCGTTGTGGTGAGCGCCTGGTCGAGGGCGGTCCGGAACAGGGTGGGGACGTCGATGCCGACCGCGCGGGCCATCACGGCGACGACGCTCTGCTCGGCGAAGGAGCAGTAGAGCCCCGCCTCGATGAACCAGGGCTGGCCCTCGGGATCGATGCGGAAGTCGAACAGGCTGTAGTGCCGGCAACCCAGGGCGACGTGACAGGCCTTGGCGAGCGCCCACACCCGCTCGGTGACCGGGTCGGACGGATCCACGAGCCAGGCTCGGGAGTCGTCCTTGGCCACCAGGTAGAGCTCGCCGTCTCGGTTCCGGTCGATCTTGTCGGCGGCCAGCCGCACGGGCCGCTCGACGCTGTCCATCCGGTACTCCTCCAGGGGGAGGCCGACGAGTTCGCCATCGCGCTCCAGAATGCCGCACCGCACCTCCCGGCCGAGCGGGATGAAGCTCTCGACCAGCACCTCGTCGCACAGGGCGTGGGCGGTGCTCAGCGCGCCCGGATAGTCGCCGGCTTCGCCGACGAACGAGAGCCCCAGGGAGTTGTCGGTGTTGACGGGCTTCACCACGGTGGGCGGTTGGAGGGTGGGACGCTGGCCCGGTCGGACGATCTCCCCGCGGGGCACAGGGATCCCGGCGGCGGCCACGATCGCCCTCGCCTGCGCCTTGTTGGCGCCCAGCGCCATGGTGTGCGGGGTGTTCCCGATGTAGGGGACGCCGAGGGCGTCGAACAGCGCCCGGTAGGTCGTCATGCCGGGCACGCAGAACATCTGGGGGACCATCGCGTCGAGTTCCAGCTCCGCCAGCCGAAGCATCGCCTGCGGCAGCGCCATCGGCGCCGCGTCCGCGATCGCGGGTGCGCTGAGGTCGGCCGGGAACCGCCACTCACCGTCGGGGGTGACGTAGGCGATGTGCGCCCGGTAGCGCGCCGGGTCCTCGACCGCGGCCAGGCAGTCCCGGGCGTAGAGCGCGGAGAGATTGGCGTAGAACTCGCTGGCCGCGGAGCCGACCAGGTGGAGCACGGTGAGGGTCATCAGTCGCCCGCCGCCTCGATGAGCTTACCGATGTTGAAATCGATCCGGAGCCACCCCTTGCCAGCGAGCAGATTCCGCAGCAGGAGCCAGGGAATCTGAGCGTGGTGGACCATGAGGAACGGCAGCGGATCGGACCACTCGAAGATGGCGTCCTTGCCGCGAAAGATGACGCCGAGCCGCCTCCCGATCGTGGTGGGGTGGCGAAGCAGCCGCCACAGCTCCTGGTAGAGCCAATAGGTCGGCCGACTCGACGGCAGCGGTCTCGCGGTGGGAACGTCGGCGCCCAGGTAGGCGCTGGCCAGGTCGGGATAGTTGTAGAACATCGTGATCGCGGAGTGGGTGCGTGGGTTGCACTCGATGGCGTAGAGCTGCCCGTCGGCGGTCTCGATGAAGTCGAAGGAGACCTGGCCGGTGAGATCGAGTTCGGAGACGAAACGCCGGACCCAGGCCTCGATCGCGGGCTTGTCGGCCATGGCGTAGTTGACCTGGAACGGCGAGGACTCGCAGCAGCCGTACACCGCCACCTCGCCGTCGCGGACGGTGCTGTGGGTGCAGTACTCCTGGCCTTCGAGATAACCCTGCATGATCCAGGGCTGCTCCGGGGTGATCGGTAGCTTTTGGACGAAGGCGGCGGTTTCCGCGGGGGTGGCGGCCGGCAGCCGGGTGAGGTCGAGCCGATGCACCGGGTCGTAGGGGATGCTCTTGAGGATAAAAGGCCCCGGGTGCCGCTCGAAGTCGAATTCGGTGACCTGGCGGGGGTCGGTGATGCGGTAGGCCTCGGGCGCCGGCAGGCCGAGGGAGGCGGCGAGATCGGTGAACTCGTCCTTGTCGTCGAGGCGGCGAACCATCTCCGGGTCGCCATGGAGGACCTCGCAGGAGTCACCGAGCAGGCTCTGGACGCGGGCGTCGTATTGGCTGCCGATCGGGCTACTCACCGGAACGTAGACGTCGACCCCCTCGCCGCGCACGATATCGGCCAGCGCCGGGCCGTAGCCCTCGGCGTCGGGGTTGGGCACGGTGTAGAAGCGGTCCACGGCCCGGGAGAACCGGTGACCGGTCAGCCAGTACTTGCCGGACTCGATCAAGATCACGCGGTGCCCCGCCGCGTGGAACGCGCGGGCCAGGTGGAGTGCCTTGGTCATCTTGCCGCCGCCGACCATGATCGTTTTCGGTGCCGTTGTCCGTGGTGCGGCTCCGCCTCGTTGCGGCGAGCGGACCGCGGCGGCGCGGAGCAGCGCGACCGCGGTCACCGCGAGGTTGGCCGGCAGGATGGCACCCAATAACGCCAGCGTGCCGACCGTCTTGAGCGAATCGGCCGTGCGGGCCACGATGATGGTCGCTGACCTACTCGGCCGTGACGAGGGAGCGCAGCTCGTCGAAGCTCGGGCGCTCCACGCGCAGGCGGGCCGACCCGAAGTCGTGACCCGCAGTATTTTCGTTGGGCATGGCCACGCAGCGCACCCCGGCGGCCTGCGCAGCCGCTACCCCCTCGACGTTGTCCTCGATCGCCACACACTCCTTGGGATCCTCGCCCAGAACCTGCAGGGCGAACTCGTAGGCGGCCGGGTTGGGCTTGGGCGGGGACGACTTGGAGGCGTCGACGATCACATCGAAGTCGCTGGGGTCGATCTGGGCGCTGACGGCGGAGAGCAGCGCCGCCACGTTCTCGGCCGAGGTGCTGGAGACGAAGCCCACCTTGAACCCCTTCGATCGGGCGGCCTTGATCGTCTCCACCACACCTGGGCGCGGGGTCAGCGAAGCCTCGCCGAGGAGGGTGCGAAAGATCTCGGACTTGGTTTGGTGGATGGCCTTCGCGTCGACCTTCTGCCCCTTGTAGCGGGCGTAGTTGTCGATCCGCTTCTCGCCACCGCTCGAATCCAGCATGGCCTGATACGTGTCACGCTTCCAGGTCCATTTGCGGCCGTGGGCCTTGAACGCCTGGTTGAAGGCTTCGCGTTGAAGCTCCGAGGTGTCGACGATGGTGCTGATGGAGCCGAACAGGACAGCGGGCATGGCGGATTCTCTTTCGGGGGCAAGTCGGACACTGATGGTGAGAGGAGTTTAATAGCGCCACCGAAATGTCGACGTTCCGGCCTGCATCCGGATGCAAGACCGGGCGCTCGGCCGCCACGCCGCCTCGTCACGGAGTCGGGTGTCGATGCGCGCCGACGCCGACCGGCCCCAGTGACCAGGTACGCGGACCGCCGCGGTGGCGGTCTGACCGGGTGGTTACGCTCGAGCCAGGACCGACGTCGGCAAAGGGATCACCATGGGACTACTGGACAAGCTCTTCAACCGAGGCGGCGCGCCGTCCGAGGAGGACGCGTCCATCGAGCTGGACGTGGACGCGCGGAGGGCCCAGCTCCGCGCGTTGGAGGCGGCCTGCGACAAACTTGTCCAGGCCATGAGCGACATGGGTTCTCGGATGGACGCCCCCGGTTGGCGCGAACGCATCGCCGAGTACAGCCGGGCGGCTGGGAACGCGTCTCTGCTGCGGACGAGCCGTTTCACCCGGGAACAGTTGCTCGATCTGTCCTTCGAGGTTCGCCCGGTGTTCACGGGCTCGCCGCCGCCGGGGCTGGAGGAGTTGGCCCCCCTGCAGGAGGCCGCCGTAGGGCACGCCAAGTCGCTCGCCGAGGTGCTTCCCGGCGAGCGGCCTGGCTGATAAGCCATCAGCTCAGGGCACGACGATGACCGGCACGGGCGAGTGCCGCACGATCTTGGCCGCGCTGGAGCCGAGGAAGATCTGGGAGAGCGTGCTGGCCGAGGATGACCCGACGACGAGCAGATCCTCGCGGTGCCACTCCAGATCGTCCATCGCGTCGGGCCAGGACCTCCCGACCGCGGTGGTGCTCTCCACCGTCGGCGGGAGAGCGCCGTTGGCCTTGAGCCGAGCGAGCGCCTCGGCCTGAGCCTGGGCGCCAGCGGCCATCCAGCCCTCCAGGACCATCTGCTCGGCCCCGCTCACCGTCGGTGGGTACATCCGCCGCCCGCGCACCCCGAACGTCACCACGCGCAGCGCGCTGTGCGTCTCGCGGCAGATCTCGGCGGTCCTCGCCAGCGTCCTATTCGCGGCGGCGTCGCCGCGGAAGGCGCACGTCGCCCGGGTGATGCGGCTGCCCTTAGCGGGGCGGTACCCCCGTGGCGCGACGACGACGGGCACCGGCGAGGAGTGCAGCAGCCGGTCGGTCTTGGAGCTGAGCGTGATGTGGCCGGTGGCTCCGTGCATGGCCGAGCCGACGACCATGAGCTTGCCCTGATGTGCTTTGGCCTGCTCGAGCAGGGTCTGCGGAACCGATCGTCCCTTCAGCCAGACCACCTCCGCGGCCACGTCCGGGCTGTTCTGGGCGAGGATGGCCTTGGCCTGCTCGACGCCCGCCGCGCCCTCGGTTGCCGACCACTGCTCGAAGTCGCGATCGCTGCTGCCCGCCACGGGGGTGGGCCAGCCGGCGGGCACGACGATGACGACGCGCAGCGACTGGCCCTGGGGGCGAGCGAGTTGGGCGGCGAGATCGAGCACGCCGACGTCCTCGTGCCACGGGCTGTAACCGACGACGAAGCTCATAACTCGTCGTCCAGCCGGCCGATCGGCTCCGAGATTTCCTCGGGATCGGTGTAGCTGTTCAACCGCGCGTGACGGCGGCCGAAGGCGAAGTAGAACGCCGCCACCACCGCCAACCAGGTGATGAAGATGACCCACGTGATCGCGGCCAGTCCCCACATGATGTAGAGGCAGATCGCCACGGTCAGGATCGGCGTCACGGGGTAACCCGGCACCTTGAACGGGCGCTCCAGATCGCGGTGGGTGCGCCGCATGACCATGATCCCGATGGCCACCACCGAGAACGCCATCAGGGTGCCAATGGAGACGGTATCCCACAGGTACTCCGCGGGCACGAAGCCGGCGATCAGCGCGATCACCAGGGAGACGACGACGGTGTTGAACGACGGCGCCATCGTCTTGGGGCTGACGCGGGTGAACCGCTCGGGGATCAGGCCGTCGCGGCCGATGGCGAACAGGATGCGGGTCTGGCCGTACAGGGTCACCAGGGTCACCGAGAAGATCGAGATGACCGCGCCCGCCGACAAGACGATGCTCCAGACCGTGGAGCCGGTGACGTCCTTGAGGATCTGGGCCAGCCCGGCCTCGGCGGCCTCCGGGGTGGAGAAGAACGCGGTCGGCTTGGCGGCGATTCCGGCGAAGGCGACGAGGACGTAGACCGAGGAGACGATGAGCAAGGCCCCGATGATGGCCCGGGGCAGCGCCTTCTGCGGGTCCTTCACCTCCTCCCCCGCGGTCGCGACGGCGTCGAGGCCGATGAAGGAGAAGAAGATCGTGCCCGCCGCCGCGCTGATGCCGGAAAAGCCAGACGCGAAGAAGTTGTCGAAGTGATCGGCCTGGAAGGCGAAGACGCTGATGCCGAAGAACAGCAGGAGCACGCCCAGTTTGATCAACACCATGATCGCGTTGATCCTGGCCGATTCGCTGGCACCGCGCAGCAGCAAGAACATGCACAACAGCACCAGGATCACCGCGGGTAGGTTGATGAGCCCGCCCGTGGCCACCCCGTCGAGCTCCGGGATGGGTGAGACCGACAGGGCCTGAGGCAAGCGAACGCCGAAGAGTTCGCTCGTCAGCTCGTTGAAGTACCCGCTCCAGCCCACCGCGACGGCACCGGTGGCCACGCCGTACTCCAGCAGCACGCAGCCGGCAATGATCACCGCCACGAACTCCCCGAGCGCGTGGTAGGTGTAGGAGTAGGTCGAGCCGCTGACGGGGATCGCGCTGGCCATCTCGGCGTAACACATGGCCGAGAGCCCGGCCGCGATGCCGGCGATGACGAAGCTGATCAGCACCGCCGGCCCGGCCTTGGGGACGGCCTCGCCGAGGACGAAGAAGATGCCGGTGCCGACGGTGGCGCCGACGCCGAACATCGTCAGCTGGAACGTCGTCATGCTGCGCTTCAGCTCGCCGCCCTCGTGGTGCTGATGCTGCAACACGATGGGTTTGCGGCGCAACAATTGCTGGCGCAACGGCGGGCGCGGACGGTTCAGGGAAAGAGTCATGGGGGTGACCTCGTTCTAGGACCCGCGGAGCTGCGGATAGCCACACACTAACCACGCGAAGCGAGGGGTGTCACTAGGCAAACGCCAACTTCTCGAAAACGTGAGACCGCTCTACCGTCGGCGTCACCAGGGGGCGGTTCGCCGGGGCTAGGATGATCGATCGTGCCCGCCGTCCCACTCTCCTCGACCCACCCGGGAATGGGGGCCATCCCTCACGACGGCGGTGCCACCTTCCGGGTGTGGGCGCCGAACGCGCGCCAGGTGGCCGTGACGGGCGACTTCTCGAACTGGGACGGCGACGCCAAGATCCGACTCGCCCGCGACAGCGCCCGCTCGGGCACCTGGTCGACGTTCGTTCCCGGCGCCGGGGCGGGCGCCCACTACCGCTTCCTGATCCGCGCCGGCGGGCCGTACAAGTCGCTGATCGATCCCGTCGCCCGGCAGGTGAGCGACTCGAACGGCAACGGCGTCGTCTTCGATCCGGTCTCACTCGACTGGGGCTGTGGGGACTTCCAGATGCCGGGCTGGGACGACCTGGTGACCTATGAGGTGCACATCCCGACCTTCGCAGCGGACGGGTGGCGGGCCGGCACCTTCGACACCGCCATCGAGCGGCTGGACCACCTCGCTTGGTTGGGGGTGAACGCCGTCGAGGTGATGCCGCCGTTCGCCTTCTCCGGGCCGGTCAGCTGGGGATACAACCCCTCGCACCTGTTCGCCATCGAGCCGAGTTACGGCGGACCGCACGCCTTCGCCCGCTTCGTCCGCGCCGCTCACGAGCGGGGGATCGCGGTGATCCTGGACGTCGTCTACAACCACCTCGGCCCCGGCGACCTGCACCTGTGGCGCCTCGACGGAGGGCGCCACCGCCGCTACGGCGGTAGCTACTTCTACAACGACCGCCGCGCCCTGACCCCCTGGGGAGCCACGCGGCCCAACTACGACCGCAAGCACGTGCGCAACTTTCTCCGGGACTCGGCGGTGATGTGGCTCGAGGACTTCCGCGTCGACGGGCTGCGCTTCGACGCCACCCAATACATCCGTTCCCGGCACGGAAACGTCGGCGACCCCCGCACCCGGATCCCCGGGGGCGCGAGGTTCCTGGCCTCGATGACCGCCGATCTACGTTCCCGGCAGCCGTGGAAGATCCTCATTGCCGAGGACATGCAATCCGACCCCACGCTCATCCGGCCCGGCGAGGACGGCGGGCTCGGCTTCCATTCCCAGTGGGACGCCGGGTTCGTGCACCCCGTCCGGGCTGCCCTCGAAGCGCCGCGCGACGACGACCGCGACATGCACTCCCTCGCCCATGCCCTCCTGGGGAACGGGGTGCGCGCCCCGCACGAGCGGGTCGTCTACACCGAATCCCACGACGAGGTGGCCAACGGCCGCACCCGGGTGCCCGAAGCGGTGTTCCCGGGCGCCGCGGACTCGTGGCACTCGCGGACCCGCGCCGCGGTGGGAATCGCGTTGGCGATGACCGCTCCCGGCATCCCGCTGCTGTTCCAGGGCCAGGACTTCGCCGAGGACCGCTGGTTCGACGACCGGACCCCCGTGGATTGGGAGAAGGCCCACCGCCACTCCGGCTTCCTGCACCTGGTGCGACTGCTCATCGCCTTGCGCCGTAACCTCCCCGGGGAGACCCGGGGGCTGGGCGGGCCGAACACCCGGCTCATCCGCGTGGACACTGAGGCGAAGGTGCTGGCCTTTCACCGCTGGGATGCCGGCGGCCCGGCCGACGACACGATCGTCGTGGTCAACCTGCGTACCACGCCGGTCTGGAATTACCCGCTCGGTCTGCCGAGCGCGGGCCGGTGGCGGCTACGGTGCAACACCGATTCGCCGATGTTCGGCCCCGGCCTCGGCGCGGTCCACGCCACCGACCTGGACGCCGAAGTAGCTGAGTGCGACGGTTATCCCGCTCGCGGGGACGTCACCATCGGCCCCTACGCCGCGCTGATCTACTCCCAGGACCGGTGAGTGCTGCTGGGACGGCGCGGAGGTGTCGAGTCACCACCCGCTCAATAGCGCACGTCGTCGCGTTCGGCTGTTGAGGCTTCGCTCAGACCACTACCCGGCCGGCCTGGTCGAGTCCCTCGGCGGAGTTGGCCTGGATGCCGGGCTCGCCGGCGTGCACGATCTTGCCGGGGTTGAGGTTGCCCCCGGCGTCGACGGCCGAGAACAGGCCCGCGATCATGTGCTGTCCCGCCGCAGAGATGTCCTGGGCCATCCACGGCGAATGCTCGAGCCCGACGCCGTGATGGTGGGAGAGCGTGCCGTGGGAGGCCACGAACGTGCTTTGCACCGCTCGCTTCACCACGTCGTACTTGTGCAGCGTCTCCTCGGTCCCACCCTCGAAGGCGAAGGCGAAGGTGAAGTACAGGCACGCGCCCGAATGGTAGTTGTGGCTGAGGTGGCACATGACGTAGCCCGGGCAGCCGATCTCGGTGAAGGCGTTCTCCACGGCGGCGATGACGTTGTCGTACAGCGGCTTCAGGTTCCCCCACGGGGCCGCGGTCTCGGAGACGTCGGCGGTGGCGCCGCGGTCGAGCAGGAAGTCGCGGATATAGGGGGTGTCGAACTTCTTCTGGTCGTAGAGGATGCCCGGGCCCTTGCCCACCACGATGCCGCCGTGCTTGGTGACGATCTCTTTCACCTGCTTGCGCTGCCCGGCGACGTGGGACTTGCCGCCCTCGTAACCGATGAAGGACAAACACATCTTGTCCAGATCCCAGCCCTTGTGCGTGAGGTATTTCATCAGCCCCTGGGTGACGTACTTAGAGACGCCCTTGCTCTTCTTGCTCGTGGCGAAGGTGAAGGCGGTCTCGCGGTGATCGGAGATGCGCACCACCAGCGGGTCGACGTCGGACTCGCGGATCTCCTTCGCCGCCAGCAGGGCGCTGGCCCAGTCCGGGAAGAAGTAGGCGATGATCTGGCGCTCTTCGGCGATCTTGTGCACGTTGACCACGGCCTGAGTGATCACGCCGAGACGGCCCTCGCTGCCGAGCACCATCTCCCGCACGCTGGGGCCGGTCGACGTGCTGGGCAGCGGTCGCAGGGTCAGGGTCTCGCCCGGCATCGCCATGGTGAGGCCGCGAGTGATGTCGGAGATGTCGCCGTAGCGGTCGGACTGCATGCCCGAGGAGCGGGTCGCGATCCAGCCGCCGAGCGTGGAGTGGGTGAAGGAGTCGGGGAAGTGGCCCATCGTCCAGCCGCGCGGATTGAGCTGCGCCTCGATGTCGGGCCCCAGCGTGCCGGCTCCGATGGTGGCGAGCCCGGATTCGGTGTCGATGTCGAGGACCTTGTTCATCCGGCCCAGGTCCAGCGAGACGATGGCGCGGTCCTCGTGCGGATCGGCCTCGAGGCTGCCGGCGATGTTGCTGCCGCCGCCGAACGGGATGAGCACCGCGTCGGCCGAGATGACGGCGTCGACGATGGCTTGGGTCTCTTCGGTGTTGCTGGGGTAGACCACGACATCGGGGATGCGCGGGAGGTGACCGCGGCGCAGGCGGATGAGGTCGCGCACGCTCTTGCCGTAGGCGTGCACCACCCGCTCCAAGTCATCGGAGGTCGCGAACTCCTCGCCCACGATCTCGGCGAGGGCGCCGCGCAGCTCGCCACCGAGGCGGCTCTCCGGCACGTCGAGGTCCTCGAAGTCCATGGCCGCGTTGCCGGGAGTGGTGATATCGACGCCGACCTCGTTCAAGACGAAGGGGGCAAACCGCGGCTTGTCCAGGTAGTTGAAGCCGACCCCCTCGACTCCCCAACCCCACCACTTCATGTGCTTGACGCCGATCATGGTTGCTTAGTTCTCGCTATCTGTTGTCGTCTGGCCGGTCTCGTGTTCGTCGTCGAAGGTGATCGCGTCGTGCTCCACGGGCTGATCGTGCAGCACCCCGTCCACCTCGACTGGCTCCGAGGTGGACGAATCCTCTCCCACCCCCGGGGCGCCATCGTCCTCGTCCTTGTGTTCGCGCCTGGTGGCCGAGATCGCCGCGTGGCGGGCTCGGTCGGCGACGTCGCGCAGGTCTTTGAGCCGGTCCGCGGTGACCGCGGCCGCCTTGTCCCGGCGTTCCTTGTCTCGCACGGCCTTCTCCTCGCTCGCCTTCTCCTTCTCGAGGGCGGCGCGGGCCTTGGCGGCCTCGACCTCGGCGGCGATCTTGGCGTAGTCGGCGAGCCGCGGGTACCCGACGGTGGTGGCGATCTGATCGTGCATGTCGCGCACCACCTTGGCAATGCGGACGCTGAACCGGTGCGCGGACTCGTCGGGCCGGGCGTACATCGGGCTGCCGAATACGACGTGCACTTGGGGTCGGCCGGTCTTGGGCAGGCCCCGCCCGCTCGGCATGGCGTCGCGCGATCCGACCAAGGCGACGGGCAGGCACGGCACGTTCCGGCTGATGCACAACGCGGCGGCGCCGGGCTTGAACGAGGCCATGTTGCCGGTGCGGCTGCGGGTGCCCTCGGGGAACAGCAGCAGCGGCACCCCGTCGCTCAGCAGGTTCCCGGCGAGCCCCCTGCGGTTGCGCAGGCCGGTGCGGTCGACGGGGAAAGCGTTGAAGAACAGCGCGGTGGGGGCGCCCTTCCACCACGACTTGAACCAGTAATCGGCGGCGGCACCGGCGGCGAGGTAGCGGGCGAGGCGGCGCGGCAGCGAGCCCATGATCAGCGGAGTATCGAGGTGGCTGGAGTGGTTGGAGACGACGACGAAACCGCCGTCGAGGCTGCGCAGGTTCGCCTTGCCGTGCACCTCGACGTCGATGAGGCTCCACACGAACGGCTTCATCAACCCTCGCTGGGCGAAAAACCGCGCGCCCGCGTGGATGCGGGACTTGTACCGACCTCTACCGTGCACGTCCCCACACTAGGCCAGTCGGGGGGCGTCTGTCCTGAGGCGGCGGGGTGGCGGCAGGGCCGCTCATGTCAGCATGTCGGTATTAGACTCCACCCATGGCGGTGCTGCTGAGCGACCTCGCGTTCACCGCCAGCCTGACGGTGGTCAGCTTGGCCGGTGCCGCTCGGCGGCGCCCGATCGTCATCGTCGCGAAACCCGCCTGCCTGCTGTGCGTCGTCGCCGGGCTGCTGCCGAGGGCCAACCGCCGGCCCGTGGCCGACAATCTGCTGCTGGCCGGTACGGCCGCCTCCGCGCTGCTCGGCGACTACGTCATGCTGCGCGAGGAGTATCAGACCACCGACGAGACCGCCCGCGGACACTGGCTGGTGGCGGGGGCCGCCTGTTTCGCGGCGACCCAGCTGGGGTACCTCGCGCTGCTGCGGCGGGCGGGCGCCCGTCCCTCGCCCGGCCGGGCCCTGCCCGGTGCCGCGATCCTGGCCCAGTGTGGCCAGCTGATCTCCCGCAAGGAGCCCGCTCTGGCCGGGCCATTGGTCGGCTACGGCGCGCTGGTCGTCGCCATGGCCGCCAGCGCCGCCGATCCCGGGCTCGGGGACCCCGGGATCGGGGCCGGCGGGATGTGTTTTGTGCTCTCGGACGCCCTCATCATCAACCGCCGACTCGGCGGCTGGGCGCCGCGCTGGCAGACGCTCGCGGAGTGGGTCATCCTCGTCAGCTACTTCGTCGCCCAGCGGTTGTTGCTGGGCGGGCTGGCTGAATTGACTGCCGGAGGAGGCGCGGAGAGATCTATCTGGCCGACCTCGGTGAA
Source organism: Propionibacteriales bacterium (assembly GCA_038259365.1). Lineage (GTDB taxonomy): Bacteria > Actinomycetota > Actinomycetes > Propionibacteriales > Propionibacteriaceae > JBBSOW01. The sequence continues at coordinate 11,253 of JBBSOW010000010.1, read as the reverse complement.
CCCCTAGTCGCGAGCAGCGGCTACGGCGAGCTGTGATGGTCAGCGCGAATCCGTGGCTGGAGTCCGACCCTCCTGTTGTGCTGGTGGTGCCGCTCACCCGCACCTACCGGCAACGCACCACGCCAGCATGGACGTCATCCTGGGGCGCCTGCTGTCCCTCTGAGCTGACTCCTCGTGCGGGAGCCAGCGCGGTTTCGGTCGACAATCCACCACGAGACGGGCTATCGAGCAAGGAGCCACGCTCAGCGGGCGGGCCGTGGGGGAAGCTGGTGGCGGATTATCGGCTCGAGACGATGAGACCTCAGGTGGCGAGGTCGCCGCCGGCGTCCATGACGAGGGCGGGCGAGAACGCCTTGAGCCCGGCCGCGTGCGAGGCCTCGAGGATGGCGGCGACGGTGCGATCGACCGCCGCGTTCTGTTCCTTGCGGTGGGAGGCGGCCCAGACGTGCAGTTCGCAGGAGATCTTGCCGTCGCCGTCGACGATCATGACCTCGGGCCGGGGAGAGCCGGGCGGCGCCAACTCGAGCAGGACGGGCAGGAAGGTGTGGCGCAACGTCTCGGGCGCCACCTCGAGGTCGTAGTTCAGTTGGACGGTCACCCGGCGCCACGGGAAGTGGGTTAACACCTCCAGCGGCTGGGTGTAGACCTGCGCGTTGGGGATCATCACGCGCCGGCCGTCGTAGGTGCGCAGGAGGGTCTCACGGATCGTCAGCCCCTCCACGGTGCCCTCGAAGCCGCCGGTGCGGATCTGATCGTCACGGCGAAACGGATCCCGCAGCACCAACAGCACCCCCGCGAGCAGGTTCTCCAACACGTCCTTGAAGGCGAACCCGACGGCGATCGAGATGACGCCCAGGCCACCGAGCACGTCGACGACCTTGACCGAGGGGAACGCGAAGGTGATGGACAGCAGCGTCGCGATGATCATCCAGATGGTGGTGAACAGCCCGCTCAGCACCGCGGTCCGGCTGGGCCGGTTCTCGCGGTACAACAGCTTGCGCACCAGGGGCCGCACGGCCCGCATGATCAGCCAGGCGATGCCGACGAAGACCAGGACGCCGAGCAACCGCAGCCCCATCTCCGCCAGCGCCCGCCCCATCTGGGCGAGCGCGGCCACGATGGAGTCGAGGTCGAAGCTGTCGGGCACCGGCGGGCCTAGTTACCGGCGCGGATCTGGGCGCGGACCTCGTCCATGACCGCCATGAGATCGCGCGAGTGTTGCCAGGTCATCCGTTCGCTCTCGGTGCGGCCCTCGGCGATGCAGCGGGCGGCCTCGGCGATTTGGAATTGGAAACCGTTCTCCGCGCGGCCGTCGAAGACCTCGGTCTCGGACGCGCCGCGCCGGTTGATCCGCAGTTGAGAGGGCGCGTAGGCGTTACCGTCGACGCAGACGTAAGCGTCCGTGCCGGCCACCATCGCCGCGGTGGGCGTGCGGGCCCACAGCGTGGTGTGGGCGAGGGCCGCGGCCCGCCCGGGGTACTCCAGGCTCATGGCGATCTGAGCGTCCACCCCGGTCTCGGCCAGCTTGCCGTTGGCGTGCACCTTGGTCGGCCTGCCGAGCAGGTCCAGGATGAAGGCCAGCGGGTAGACCCCCAGATCGAGCAGCGCGCCCCCGGCCAGATCGGGATTGAATAGGCGGTGCTTGGGGTCGAAGTCGAAGTACTGCCCGTGATCGGCCTCGACGGTGATCAGCTCGCCGAACTCGTGGGCGTCGATCATCCGGTGCAGCTCGATGACGTGGGGCAGGTGCCGGGTCCACATCGCCTCCATGGCGAACACCCCGGCGGCCTTGGCGGCGTCGAATATCTCGTTCACCTGGGCGGAATCGAAGGCCAAAGCCTTCTCGATCAGCACGTGCTTACCGGCGGCGATGGCCAACAGCGCGTGGTCGCGGTGATGAGAGTGCGGCGAGGCGACGTAGACGGCCTCCACCTCGTCGTCGGCGACCAGCTCCTCGTAGCTGCCGTAGCTGCGGGCGACGCCGAACTCGTCGGCGAACTCGCTCGCCCGCTCGGCGCTGCGCGAGCCGACGGCGACCAAGCTGGCCTCGGTGTAGTTGTTGACCGCGTCGGCGAACTGGCGGGCGATCCCGCCGGGCGCGAGCACCCCCCACTTCAGCTCCGGAGCGGTCATCGGATCTAGTGCTGTACTACTCATGGGTGCGCCTTTGCGGTTGGGGAACTCGGCGGATGGGTCAGGCGGGTTCAGTGCCTCGAAGAACTGAGCAGCTGCGACGCCTTGTGGATGAGCGGCCGGGGGAGGTGGCGGGCGACGCCCATGGCGAGGGCCCAGCGCCGGGTGGGCACCGAGACCGGCTTGCCATGTTCGACGTCGCGGATGGATTGCGAGACCAGGCGATCGATGTCGATCCAGGCGATCTCGGGGATCTTGGAGGCGTTGATGTCGGCGCGGTCGTGGAACTCGGTGTGCACCCACCCCGGGCACAGGGCGCTGACGTGCACCCCCGTGCCGGTCAGCTCCACCGACAACCCCTCGGAGTAGGTCTTCACCCAGGCCTTGATGGCCGAATAGTTGCCCATCGTGATGAAGGCGGCCGTGGAGGACACGTTGACGATGTAACCGTGGCCGCGGGTTCGCATGGCCCGGGCGGCGGCGCCGCCGACGATGAGGACGGCGGTGCACATCACCGAGATGGCCCGCTCGTGGACGCTCGTGTCGGGATCGGTGAGCGAGGAGTGCAGACCGAAACCCGCGTTGTTCACGAGCCAGTCGACGGGGTGATCCGCGCTCTCGGCCCGCTCGGCGACGCGCCGGACGTCCTCGCGCTCGGACAGATCGGCCGACAGGGTTTCGCACTCCACGCCGTAGACGCCGGACAGCTCGGCGGCGGCGGTGGCCAGCCGGTCGGCGTTGCGGGCCACCAACACCAGGTCCATCCCGCGCGCGGCGAGATGGCGGGCGAAGGCGGCGCCGATCCCGGAGGTGGCACCAGTCACTAAGGCCGTTGTCATACCGCTTACCCTACTGGGGCGATCGCCCGTCGCGAGTCCGCCGCTAGTTCGTTCCAGGCGGCTCCGCGGCTAGTTCATTCCCACGCGGCTCCGCCGCTAGCCGCCGAGGGGGGCAAGCGCGGTGCACCGGATGACGGCCGCGCCCGCCTCGTCGCTGGCGGGGAGATCGACGACGGCCTCGATGCCCCAATCGGCGTCACCGTCCTCGTCGAGCAGGACCTGGCGCAGCTCCCAGCTCCGCGCCGTCTTCACCACCTGCAGGTTGCTCGGGTTGCGGGCGGCGGCGTCGATGCCGATGTCCTCGTGGTCGTCCCAATACCGATCCAGCGCGTCGGCCCAGGCGTCGGCGTCCATCGTGATGGGCCCGGCCGGCTCCGTGAGCTCGGCGGCCCGCCGCTCCAGGGCCGCGAGACCCTCGAAGTCGTCGCGGCTGGCCAGCTCGACGCGGTGGAACATCGTGTTGCGGACCAAGACGGTGAACGCCCGAACGTTCGCCGTGAGCGCGTTCGGCTGCTTGTCCGTGGAGCGGATCTCGCGGGGGTCGCCGCCCTCGGGGTGGGTGAGTGCCTCCCACTCGTCCAGCAGGCTCGAATCGGTCTGGCGGACCACCTCGCCCAGCCACTCGGTGAGGTCGGCCAGCTCGGGGGTGCGGACCGCGTCGGGCAGGGTGTGACGCAGGGTCCGGTAGGCGTCGCTGAGGTAGCGCAGCAGCAGGCCTTCCGAGCGCGAGAGCCCCAGCGTGGAGACCATCTCGGTGAAGGTCATGCCGCGCAGATACATCTCCCGGACCACCGACTTGGGCGAGAGCGCCTCGGGTGAGAGCCACGGGTGGGTTTGGCGGTAGGCGTCCAGGGTGTAGGTCAGCAGCTCCTCCAGCGGCTTGGGCCAGGTCACCTGCTCCAACAGCTCCATCCGTTCCTCGTACTCGATGCCGTCGGCCTTCATGGCGGCGACGGCGGTCCCGCGTTCGCGGTGCTGCTGGGCCAGTAACACCTGGCGAGGGTCCTCGAGGATGGCCTCGATCACCGAGACGACGTCGACGGTGTAGGTCTCGCTCTGCGGATCGAGGGTGTCCAGCACGGCCAGCGCGAACGGGGCAAGCGGCTGGTTGAGGGCGAAATCGCGCCGCAGATCCAGGGTCAGGGCGTAACGACGGCCGTCCTCGCGAGCCTCGGGCAGCCGCTCCACGACGCCGGAGTTGATCAACTCCCGGGCCAGCACGAGGGCGTGGCGTCGCAACCGCCTCTTCCCCGCGTCGTCCTGGTGGTTCTCGCTCAGCAGCCGGTCGGCGTTGGCGACCGGATTGCCCCGGCGCGCCAACAGGTTGATCAACATCGAGTGGGAGACCTTCAACCGGGGCTGCAACGGCTCCGGCTCGGCCGCCATGAGCTTGGCGAAGGTGTCTTCGTTCCAGCTGATGAACCCGTCGGGGGCCCTCCTGCGCTGGATCTTGCGCTGCTTTTTGACGTCGTCGCCGGCCTTCTTCACCGCCTTGGTGTTCTCTAGCACGTGCTCGGGGGCCGAGGCGACGACCCAGCCGCGCTCGTCGAACCCCGCCCGGCCGGCCCGGCCGGCCACCTGGTGGAATTCGCGCGCCTTGAGCAGGCGCATCTTGGTGCCGTCGAACTTGGTGAGCCCGGTGAAGAAGACGGTGCGGATGGGCACGTTGATCCCGACGCCGAGGGTATCGGTGCCGCAGATGATCTTGAGCAGGCCGTCCTGGGCGAGCTGTTCCACGAGACGGCGGTACTTGGGGAGCATCCCGGCGTGGTGCACCCCGATGCCGTGGCGGACCAGCCGGGAGAGGGTCTTGCCGAAGCCCGAGCTGAACCGGAACGCGCCGATGCGTTCGGCGATGGCGTCGCGCTCGGCGCGGCTGGTGACGTTCAACCCGAGCAGGCCCTGAGCCCGTTCCAGGGCCGAGGCCTGGGTGAAGTGCACGATGTAGACCGGTGCGCGTTCGGCCTCGACGAGCTCCTCGACGGCCTCGTGGATGCCGAGCTCGGACCAGGAGAACTCCAGCGGGACCGGGCGCTCGGTGCCGGTGATGTCCGCGGTCTCGCGGCCGGTCCGGCGGGTCAGGTCGGATCGGAGGAACTCGACCTCGCCCAGCGTGGCCGACATCAGGACGAACTGGGCCTGGGGCAACTCCAGCAGCGGCACCTGCCAGGCCCAACCGCGATCGGGCTCGGAGTAGAAGTGAAACTCGTCCATGATCACCATGCCCACGTCGGCCTCCGCGGCCTCGCGGAGGGCGATGTTGGCCAAGATCTCGGCCGTGCAGCAGATGATGGGGGCGTCGGCGTTCACCGAGGCGTCCCCGGTGACCATGCCGACGTTGTCCGAGCCGAACGCCGCACACAGCTCGAAGAACTTCTCCGAGACAAGCGCCTTGATTGGCGCGGTGTAGAAGCTCACCCGGTCTTGGGCGAGGGCGGCGGTGTGGGCGGCGAGTGCCACCATCGACTTCCCCGAGCCCGTCGGCGTCGAGAGGATCAGGTTCGCCCCCGACAGGATCTCCAGGACCGCCTCGTCCTGGTGGGGGTACAGGGGGCGCCCCGACCCAGCGGCCCACGCGGCGAAGCCGTCGTAGAGCGCGTCGGGGTCATCGCCGCAGGAGTCGGCGAGGTCGGCAAGAGTAGGCATATCTCCTCCAGTGTGCCGCACCGAGCCCCGCGAGGCGGGCGCAAGGGTCCACGTATCCCCCTTCGTGCGCGACGTTTCGCTCCTCGGCGGGCTCTTCGAAACCGTCCGCACGAGAGCGGGAGGTCAGTGGAGGATGACCGTGCGGTTGCCGTGCAGGATGACCCGGTTCTCGCAGTGCCAGCGCACGGCGTTGGACAGGGCCTTGCACTCGGTGTCGCGGCCGGCCGACGCCAGGTCTTCGGGGGTGTCGGCGTGATCGACCTCTTGCACCTGCTGGGCGATGATCGGCCCCTCGTCGAGGTCGCCGCTGACGTAGTGGGCCGTGGCCCCCACCGACTTCACGCCGCGGTCGTAGGCCTGGTGATAGGGCCGGGCCCCCTTGAAGCTGGGGAGGAACGAGTGGTGGATGTTGATGGCCCGGCCGGTCAGCTCGCCCGCCAGATGGTCGCTGAGGATCTGCATGTAGCGGGCCAGCACCACCAACTCGACGTCGTGCTCGTCGACGAGCCGCAACAACTCGGCCTCGGCGGCGGGCTTGGTGTCCGGGGTGACCGGCACGTGGTAGAACGGGATGCCGTGCCACCGCACGAGCGACTCGTGGTCGCGGTGGTTCGAGACCACGGCCACGACGTCGATGGGTAGGTCACCGACCCGGGCACGAAAGAGCAGGTCGTTGAGGCAGTGCGCGAACTTCGACACCATGATGAGCACCCGCCGGGCCTCGCGGGCCGGGCGCAGCTCGAACTTCATGCCGAACGGTTCCGCGACCACGGTGAACGAGCCGGTCAACTCGTCGAGCCGAAGGCGCCCAGCGGCCACCGGCGCGGACGTGCCGGGAGGCAGCGAGAAGTCGACGCGCAGGAAGCACCAGCCGGCCCGCCGGTCGTTGAACTGCTTGAGCTCGAGAATGTTGCCGCCGCGCTCGAATAGGAACCCCACGACGACGTTGACGATGCCGGGCCGGTCGAGGCAGTCGAGGGTCAGCACGAAGCGGTCCTCGCTGGCCACCGGCTCGGTGCCCGGTGGGTTCGACGCTCGTGCTGCGGTCATGTCACTACCTTTCCGACCGAGCTATCAGCACTCGATGACGTTGACGGCGAGACCCCCGCGGGAGGTCTCCTTGTACTTGATCTTCATGTCGGCGCCAGTCTCGCGCATCGTCTTGATGACCTGATCGAGGCTCACCTTGTGCTCCCCCGTGCCGAGGCGCGAGAGCCTCGCGGCGTTGATGGCCTTGACCGAGGCGATTGCGTTGCGTTCGATGCACGGGATCTGCACCAGGCCGCCCACGGGGTCGCAGGTCAGGCCCAGGTTGTGCTCCATCCCGATCTCGGCCGCGTTCTCGACCTGGCCCGGGGTGCCGCCGAGCACCGCCGCGAGCCCGCCCGCCGCCATGGCGCACGCCGATCCGACCTCGCCCTGACAGCCGACCTCCGCGCCGGAGATCGAGGCGCCCAGCTTGAACAGGATGCCGACGGCCGCGGCGGTGAGCAGGAACTCGACGACCTTGTCGTCATCCGCACCCTCGACGAAGCGGGTATAAAAGTGCAGCACCGAAGGGATAATGCCGGCGGCGCCGTTGGTGGGGGCAGTGACGATCCGGCCCCCGGAGGCGTTCTCCTCGTTGACGGCCAGCGCGTAGAGGTTGACCCACTCCATGGCCCACAACGGGTCGGCCATCTCCTGATGGGCCGCGATGGCCGCCGCCTCCTGCTCGCGCAGCCGCAGGCGCAGCTCCGGCGCGCGCCGACGCACCTTGAGGCCACCGGGGAGCGTGGTCTCGGGTCGGGTGCACCCGTTCTCGACACAGTCCTGCATGACGTCCCACAGGTGTAGCAGCTGCGAGTGCACCTGCGCTTCGGTGCGCCACGACAGCTCGTTGGCCATCATCACCTGGGCGATCGAGAGATCGTTCTCGCGGCAGTGGGCGAGCAGTTCCGTGCCCTTCTCGAAGGGGTAGGCGACCGGGGTCTCGTCCTCGACGACGCGGTCGCTGCCGCTGGCCCCCTCGTCGACGACGAAGCCGCCTCCGACGGAGTAGTAGGTGCTGTGCAGCAACGACTCCCCGGCTTGGTCGAAGGCCTCGAAGGTCATGCCGTTCGGGTGCGTCGGCAGGCTCTTGCGACGGTGCATGGTGAGGTCTTCACGGGTGTCGAAGGCGATGTCGCGAAGCCCGGCCAGATGCAGCCGTCCGCTGGCGCGCACCTGGGTGACGCGCTCCATCGCCTTGTCGGTGTCGACCGTCTCGGGGTCCTCACCCTCGAGCCCCAACAGCACCGCGCGGTCCGAGCCGTGCCCGTGCCCCGTCGCGCCGAGCGAGCCGTAGAGCTGCGCGTCGACGCGGGTGGTGCGCTCGATCAGGCCGAGCTCACCGAGGGTGAGGACGAACCGGCGGGCGGCCCGCATCGGGCCGACCGTGTGCGAGGACGACGGACCGATGCCCACCGAGAACAGGTCAAGCGCGCTGAGAGCCATCAGGCGAACTCCCGCATTCCGTCGGCCAGCCAGCGAACGACGTGCTCGGCGAAGGAGGCCCGCGGCATCAGCTGCCACGTGTCGTCGGCGGTGCGCCACAGGATGACGGGTACCGACTCCAGCTGAGTCGACACCGCCCGGCCCACCGCAAACTCGCGGGGGTGCAGGTCGAGCTCGATGGTCTTGTCGAGCACCGCCCGCGCCTTCGGGCCCGAGAGCTCGAGGGTGGTGCGGTTGGAGGACACGTCGACGACCTGGCCGCGCCGCTCGCCGAGCGCGGCGCCCAGCGAATCGAGCACGGCCGAGCCCGGCACGCCGGTGTCGGCCTCGTCGCCGAGCACGGCCAGCCACTCGTCGGGGGAGAGCCACACCGCGGAGGCCGGCGTCGCCGAGGACGTGCCCTGGCCGCGGAACTCGCCCTGGGCGACCGCGCCCACCGCGCTCGGTAGCTCGACCCCGAGGGCGTTACCCACCGCCCGGATCGCCTCGGGTGACGCCGCCCGGATCGTGATCTGGGTCTGGAAGGGCACCTCGCGCAGGCGCACCTGCGGACCCCCCGCCGCCCCCATGAGCGCGGCCAGGTGCTGCACGGGGCTGCGCCGGTACCCCAGTACCGCCGCGTCCGTAGTGGGGTTTATCGACGTTGTCTGCTCAGCCATCTCGGCGAGCTCCTTCCTTGTCGTAGAGCACGGGTTCGTGGACCTCGACCTCGGCGAACCGTCCACCGAACGAGGCGAGCAATCGCTGACCGACGCGGGTGGGTCCGTCCTTGACGAGGGCAAGGGCGAAGCTGCGGCCCAGCGCCTGGCTGTGGTAGCTCGAGGTGACGAAGCCCAGCATCTTGATGGGCGCGGTCGGCAACCCCTCACCGGTGTAGCCGCCGAGGGCGTCCAGCTCGACGATCTGGGTGCCCTCCGGTAGCCGCAGGGTCTGGTCGATCGGCAGCAGGCTGACGAGCTGCTTGCGGCCGGGTTCGGTGTTCGCAGACCGGGAGAACGAGCGCTTGCCGATGAACTCCTTCTTCTTACTGACCACCCAATCCATCCCGAGATCGTGCGGGGTGACGGTGCCGTCGGTCTCCTGCCCGACGATGGGGAAGGCCTTCTCGGCGCGCAGCACGTGCATCGTCTCGGTGCCGTAGGGGGTGATGTCGAACTCCGCACCGGCAGCCGCGACGTCCTCCCAGACCTTCAGCCCGTACCAGCGGGGCACGTTGATCTCGTAGGCCAGCTCACCGGAGAAGGTGATGCGGCAGACGCGGGCGTCGATGCCCGAGGCAAGGGTGGTCTCCCGGAACTCCATGAAGCCGAAACCCTCCTTCGACACGTCGAGGTCGGGCGCCAGCTTGGCGATGACCTCGCGCGAACGCGGTCCCACCACGGCGACGGTCGACCACTGCTCGGTCACCGAGGTGAGGGTGACGTCGAGCTCTGGCCATTCGGTCTGGCTCCATTCCTCCAGCCAGTCGAGCACCTTGGCCGCGCCGCCGGTGGTCGTGGTCATGAAGAACCGGTTCTCGCCCAGCCGCAGCGTCACGCCGTCGTCGAACACCATGCCGGAGATGGTGCACATGACGCCGTAGCGCCCCTTGCCCACGGGCACCTTGAGGAACGGGTTGGTGTAGACGCGGTTGAGGAACTCCGGCGCGTCGGCGCCGCGGATCTCGATCTTGCCCAACGTGGTGGCGTCCATGAACGCCACCCCCTCGCGGGCGGCCCGGCATTCGCGAGCCACGGCGGCGTCCATGTCCTCTCCCTCTTGCGGGTAGAACCAGGGGCGCTTCCACTGGCCGACGTCCTCGAAGCGGGCGCCGTGTTCGACGTGCCAGGGGTGCGCCGGGCTCGTTCGCGCGGCGTCGAAGAGATCGCCGCGGCCACGACCGGCCAGGGCGGTGAACGCCACCGGGGTGAACGGCGCCCGGAAGGTCGTCGTCCCAATGGTGCCGGGCGTGGGCCGGCGGGCCGGCTGACCCGAGGCCGTCCTCTCCTCCGCCACCTCGGGGGTGTCCTGGCCGGGCTGGCCGGCCGGGATGGCGCGGGCGTCCTGGCCCGAGAGCACCTGCGTGAGCAGGCCGATGGTGTTGACGCCGCCGACCTTGCCCTGATCGAGGCCGGTGCTGATCGAGGTGTAGCGCTTGACGTGCTCGACCGAGCGCATGCCCGCGCCGGTGGCGCGCAGCACGTCGGCCGCCGTCTGATCGCGTTGGGGATCGACGAAGTGGGTGTCCAGCGAACCGTCGGGGGCGGGCACGGCCCACACCTGACGGACCTCGCCCACCGCATTGTGTTGACGGGTCTTGCGCACCTCGGAGCTCTCGGCGACGTGCTCGTCGGGCCCGGAGGCCGGGTAGCCGGCCTCCTGCGCCGCGGCGCGTCCGGCGTGCGCGCCCTCGCCGAGGCAGTCGTCGGTGGCGTAGGTGCCGTTGCCGGCGCCGACGACGTACTGGTTCTTGACCCGGCCGCTCGGCACGAAGCCGGCGAGCACGTCGTCCCAGGCGAGCTGGCCCTGGCGTTGGCTGTGCAGGGCGACGTTTGGCGTCCAGCCGCCCGAGACGGCGATGAGATCGCAGGCGAGCAGCTGCGCGTCACCGGCCAGCTGGCCGTTGTCGTCCAGTGGAGCTACGTGGGCGCCGGTCACCCCATCGCTGCCGTCGACCCCCACGACGGCCGAGGCCGCGTGCACGGTGAGGCCGGCCCGCCGGGCCGCCTCCTGAGCGCTGTTCGCGCTCGTGTCCTCGGGTCGGGCGTCGACGACGGTGACGTTCGCCCCGGCTCTGGTCAGCGCGTGCGCCGGGCTGTAGGCGGAGTCGTTGGTGGTGAAGACCACGACCTCGCGGCCGGGCAGGGCGGCCCAGCGCTCGACGTAGGCCTGCGCGGCGGAGGCGAGCATAACGCCGGGAACGTCGTTGTCGCTGAACACGATCGGGCGCTCGAAGGCGCCGACGGCCAGCACGACCTGGGCGGCCGTGACGTGCCACAGCCGCTGGCGCGAGATGCCGCGCTCGGCCGAGGCCACGTCGTCGCGCTTCTCGAGGGCGACGAGGAAGTTGTTGTCGTAGCTGCCGAACACGCATGTGCGGGTCAGCACCGTCACCTCGGGGGCGGCCTCGAGCTCGGCGCGCACCGTCGCGACGTAGTCGCGCGCGTTTTGGCCCGCGACG
>JBBSOW010000009.1:0-53437 GCA_038259365.1 Propionibacteriales bacterium | reverse complement strand
GATCGCTGTGCCGACCACGGTAGCGAAGGCGCCCGCCGCACGAGCCGCCCGCACCTGCTCCGGGGTGTGAATCCGGCCTTCGGCGACGACCGGCACTCCGCCGAGCCGCTGCACCAACTCCGAGATCAGCTCCAGATCGGGCCCGGCGGTCGCGGGACGCGCACCGGTATAACCGGCCAGGGTGGTGCCGATGAGGTCGGCCCCCGCCTCGGCCGCCGCCATGCCAGCCGCCGCGCTGTCGCAATCGGCCATCACCGCGAGATCGGGGTATTCCGCGCGCAATCTCTGCACCGTGGCGGCGAAGCTCAGGCCGTCGGGCCGCTCCCGGGTGGTGCCGTCGAGGGCCACGATGTCGGCCCCCGCCTTTACAACCTGGCGGGCGTGCTCCAGCGTCGGGGTGATGAAGACCCCGCTCTCACCGTCCTTCCAGATGCCGATGACGGGCACGTCCACCGCCGCCTTGACCTGGCGGATGTCTTCCAGGCCTTGGGCTCGCACGGCCTTCGCGCCTCCGCGGGTCACCGACGCGGCCACCTGGGCCATCGTGTCGGGGTGGCGCATCGGCTCGCCGGGATAGGCCTGGCAGGACACGATGAGGGTGTCGCGCAACGTGGCGATCATGGGGTGCATCAGATAGCTCTCTTCGGCTCACGGGGTTGGGGCGTCGATGCCTCGGCGAAGACGGCGGCCCCGAGCAGCGCCGTCTCGCCGGCGTCGGGGGCGATCCGGATGGGCGTCGACGCCACGATGTCCATCGCGTCGTGGGCGAACCCGCTCGTCACCGCGTGCTGCCAGATCGGGCCGCAGCGGCTCATCCCGCCCGCGAGCACGATCGCGTCGGGATCGAGGACGTTGGCGAGCCCGCCCAGTACCCGGCCCAACGCGAAGCCGCTCGTGGCCAACGTCTGGCGCGAAAGATCGCTCTGTCGGGGATCGTCGGTGTCGTCGCGGCTCGTCGCGTGCGCGCGGGCGTCGATCTGCTGGGTGCTGGTGGCGGTTCCGCCGAGCCGCCGATGCAGCGCCAACGTGCTCGGGCCCGAGGACAGCGCCTCCAGGTGTCCGAACCGGCCGCAGCTACACACCAGATCGTCGGCCTCGGGGACGCCGAGGTGACCGACGTGACCGGCCGCGCTGCGCGCTCCGGCGTACAGCGAGCCGTTCAACACCAGCCCCCCACCGATGCCGGTGCCGACCGCCACGAGCAGCATCGACGCCACATCGCGGCCAGCGCCCACGCTGGCTTCGCCCAGCGCGTGAGCGTGCACGTCGTTGAGCACCGCGACCCGCAGCCCCAGTCTGCGGCTCAGCCCCTTCCCAACCTCGGTCCCGGCCCACCCCGGGAGGGCGTCCGTGGCGTGTGTGACCACGCCGTCTCCTGGCTCGACGATGCCGGCGGAGGCGACCCCGAGAAGCGCCGCCCCGCTGTCGCCCAGGAGGGGGCGGATCAGCTCCGCCGCCGCGTCGAGGATCGCGGCGGGGCCAGCGCTGGCCGGGGTGGGGCAGCTCGTTCGCTGCGCGAGTTCGAAACCCGCCTCCCCCGCGCCTGGGGGGACGGCCAGCGCCGCGGCGATCTTGGTCCCACCGATGTCGAGGACGGCGACGGGAGCCCGGTTGTGGACCATGGTCGAATCGTCTCCGGGGCCCTAGAGCAGACCGGTCCGCTGCAGGACGGCCCGCACGGCCTCGACGTTGGCACCCTCCAGGGCCGACATCGGGGCCGAAACGGTGTTGGTCGAGAAGACGCCCAACAGCTGCAGGGCCGTCTTGAAGGCCCCGATTCCCGCGGCGGGGCCGATCTTGCCCTCGACGGCGAAGACGATCTCGAAGATCTCCGCCAGCCGGTCCTGCTCGGTGCGGACCCGTTCCCAATCCCCGGCTCGGTAGGCCTCCCACATACGCACGTAGCCGGCGGGTTCGACGTTACCGAGCCCCGGCATGCACCCCTGGGCGCCGGACAGGTAGGCGCCGTCGACGACGACCTCGTGTCCGGTGAGCAGCGCCATCGGCGATCCGGCCGCCGCGTTCATGGCCGCGAGCCGCCGAAACGACACGTCATCGCCGGAGGAGTCCTTGACCCCCGCGAGCACGCCGTCTCGGCCGAGCCTCATCAGGTGCTCGGGAAGCAGTTTGACGCCCACGCAGACCGGGATGTCGTAGGCCATCAACGGGGTGGCCGCGACCGCCCCGAGCGTGCGGAAATGGGTGTCGATCTCATCCGGCCCGGTGATGGCGTAGAAGGGCGCGGTGGCCATGACCGCGGCCACCCCCAACGCTTCGACGGTGCGCAGCTGGTGCAGCGCCCGGTCGGTTTGCATGTCGATCAGCCCGGCCAGAACCGGAACCCGGCCGTCGACGATCTCCATGATCGCGCTCAGCACCTCCACGCGCCGCTCGTCGGTGAAGAAGGCGCTCTCGGCCGAGGATCCGAGGGCGAACAGGCCGTGGACCCCGGCGCCGATCAGCCGCTCGAGGAGCCTCTCCAGGGAGTCCCGGTCGAGCTCTCCGGCGGCCGTGAGGGGGGTGAGCACCGGGGGAATGACCCCGTGAAAGTGGGCTTGGTCGGTGGGCGATGGCGAGATATCCATGGTGAATCAGAGGCTCCTGAGGCGATGCACTCGTGGGCGGGGACGGGTCGAAACGGTAGAGCGCGGGCTAGGTGGACCTCTTCAGCAGCGACGGGGTGGCCGAGAGCAGCGTGCGGGTGTATTCCTGATCGGCGTCGGTGAAGATCTTCTCCTCGGTGCCGGTCTCGATGATCTTGCCCTCGAACATCACCGCGATCCTGTCCGAGACATAGCGGACGGTGTTGATGTCGTGGGAGATGAAGACCAAGCCGAGGCCGAGGCTGGACTTCAGATCGCTGAGCAGGTTCAACACCTGCGCCCGAACCGAAACGTCCAACGCGCTGGTGGGCTCGTCGGCGACGATGATGTCGGGATCGAGCACCAGCGACCGGGCGATGGCGACGCGCTGGCGCTGCCCGCCCGAGATCTGGCGCGGTAACACCTCCAGTGCCGACTGCGGCAAACCGACCAGGTGCAGCAGCTCCTTGACGGTGTTCAGCCGGGTTTCGGCCGTGCCGATGCCGTGCACCCTCAGCGGATCGGTGAGGGTGTCGCGGACCAGCATCCTGGGGTTCAGGGCCGTCGCCGGATCCTGGAAGACCACCGAGATCGCCTTGCCCAACTCCTTGCGGGCCGAACGCCCGTGCCTCATGGGCTTCCCGCGGAACAGGACCTCGCCCTTGGTGGGGGTCTGCAGCCCCACCATCACCCGGGCCAGCGTGGATTTACCGCAGCCCGATTCGCCGACGATGCCGACGACCTCACCCCGGTGAACCGTGAAGGAGACCCCGTTGACGGCGCGGATCTTGTCGGGCCGAAACAGCTTGCCGGTGCGCAACCGGTGCACGACGTCGATGTCCCTGAGTTCCAGGGCGGGGGCCTCGTCGCTCTTCCCTCGAATGGACTGGTCCCGCACCGACGTACTCATCGCTTCTCCTGTTCGATGACGGCCACCGAGTGGGTGGTGTCCGGGATCAACTGCATGCTTGGGCGGATGTCGGCGCCGAGGGTGGGGTTGCTGGACCGCGGAGCGAAGCGGTTCCCAGACGAAAACTCTCGCGGCGAAGGCACCGTGCCCGGCACCTGGTGCAACCGCTCGGCACCGGACTCGATCGAGAGCACCGAGCCCAACAGGCCCCGGGTGTATTCGTGGCGAGGATCGAGCAGCAGCTCGCCCGTGGCGCCCTGCTCGACGACCTGCCCGGCGTACATGACGGTGATCCGGTGGGCCAACTCCGCGACCAGCGCCAGGTCGTGGCTGACGAACACCATGGCAAACCCGAGCTGCTCGCGCAGATCGTTCAACAGGTCCACCACCTGCTTTTGCACGGTGACGTCCAGGGCCGTGGTCGGCTCGTCGGCGATCACCAGCCGCGGGTTACGCGTCAACGCCATGGCGATCAACACGCGCTGACGCTGCCCGCCGGACAGCTCGTGCGGGTAGGAACTGAGCATCCGCTTGGGGTCCAGGCCGACCAGCTCGAGCAGATCCTCCGCCGTCCGCTTGCCACCGCGGGAGGTGAGCTGCTTCATCTGGGCGCGGATCAGCATCGACGGGTTGAGCGAGCTGAGCGCGTCCTGGTAGATCATCGCCATGTCGTGCCCGCGCAGCGCGTTGCGGTCCTTGGCCCCGAGCTTGAGCACGTCGGTGCCGTCGAAGCGCACCTCCCCGCTGATCCGGGCGGTCGAGGGCAGCAGCCCCATCATCGCCATCGCGGTGATGGACTTGCCGCAGCCCGACTCGCCCACCAGGCCCATCGTCTCGCTTTCGCGAACCGAGAAGGACACGTCGTCGACGATGTCGACGTCACCGTGGGCCTCGGGGAAGGCGATCTTGAGGTTCTTCACCTCCAACAGGGGCGCAGAATCTCCTCGGTAAACCAGCCGATCGTCGCGCGAGGCTTCGGAGACCTGCAACCGGGTCAAGGACTTGGCCAGCAGTTCCTCGGCGAGCTTGGCGTCGGTCACACCGAGCACCTTGCCCGTCGGGAGTCCGCCCGAGCGCTGCTCGGCTCCCGCGACGTCCCCAGATTCGGCGAGATCGCCCGGATCGCTGGAGCGTTTGCCCCGGTGATGCAGATCGGGCTCGAACCCCTGTCCGGGGGTGGCGACCGCACCTTCGAAGGCGTCGAACGTCTCGCTGACCTCGTCCTTGCCGGCACCGTGCAGGGCCAGCTCGTCGGCCTCGACGTCGACGCCCTTGCGCGCCCTGGGGCTCGCCAGAGTGTCGGTGAGCCCCTCGGACAAGATGTTGAGCGAGAGGACCGTGAGCAGGATCATCAGGCCGGGGAAGAAAGTCGGCCACCAGGCGCCCGAGAGCAGGAGCTGCTTGCCGTCGGACAACACGTTGCCCCACGACGGATCCGGCGGCTTCACGCCCGCGTTGATGAACGACAGGGAGGCCTCGAACACGATCGCGTCGGCGACCAGCACGGTGGCGAACACCATGATCGGCGCGGCGCAGTTGCGGGCGACGTGCTTGATCAGGATCCAGGGGGTGGAGGCGCCCATCACCTTGGAGGCGGCGACATAGTCCTCACCGAACTGGGAGAGCACGTTGGCCCGCACGACGCGGGAGAGCTGGGGGACGTAGAGGAAGCCGATCGTGAACACCAGCACCGGTAGCGAGTTGCCGAAGACCGCCACGAAGACGGCCGCCAAGGCGATGCCGGGGAACGACATGATGATGTCGAGGATGCGCATCAGGACCTCCGAGATCGCCTTTCGGGCGGTCGCGGCGATCGATCCGAGGACGGCGGCGGCCACCAGCGCCGAGGCGGTGGCGCACAGGCCGATGACGAGCGATGAGCGAGCCCCGAACACCACGCGCGAGAAGATGTCTCGGCCGATGGCGTCGGTGCCGAAGAAGTTCTCCCCGCTGGGAGCTTGGGCGGGGGTACCGGTCAGCAGCGGATCGTAGGGGGCCACCAGCGGTGCGAAGATCGCCACCAGACCAAGCAGGACAATGAAGCCAAGGGACACCTTCGACGGAAGGGGGAGGCTGCGCAGACCGCTGAGGCTGCTGCCCTGGACCGCGAAAAGCTTCTTTTGAAGATTAGGGCGCATGTCAGATGCTCCTGATCCGAGGGTTGACGAGGACGTAGAGGACATCCACCAAGATGTTGACGATGATGAACGCGATCGCGACCGTGAGGGTGACCCCCTGGACGAGGAAGACGTCGTTGCGCGTCACCCCGTCCAAGATCAACTGCCCCATGGCCTGGATGTTGAAGATGATCTCGATGATGACCGCGCCACCCATCAGGTAACCCACCCGCAGGCCGAGAACCGTGATCGGCGTGATAAGGGCGTTGCGCAAGACGTTGCGGGCCACCACGATCGAGTACGGGATGCCCGAACCGATCGCGGTGCGAACGTAATCGCGGTCCAGTTCCTCCACCATCGCGGTGCGCACCACGCGGATCAGCGAACCCGCCACCGGGACACCCAACGCCAGGGCGGGCAGGGCGATGTTGTTGGCCCAGACGGCGGGGTCGGCGAATATCGAGACCCACTTCAAGATCAAGGCGGGGAAGAGCTGCCAGGCCCCGGGGACCGTGCCGAGCCACTGGATCAGCAGGATCGCCAGCCAGAACGACGGCGTGGCCAAGGCTGCGATGGAGACCACGCGGATCAGTTGATCGACCCAACGATCGCGGAAGAGGGCGGCGAGCACGCCGAGCACGAGGCTGATCACGATGGCGATCGCCAAGCCCAGGAAGGTCAGTTGCAAGGTGATGGGAAAGGCCCTGGCCACGGTCTCGGTTACCGGGACGTTCCCGCTCGTGGTGCCGAGATCGAGATGCAGCAGCCCCCACAGGAAACGCAGGTAACGCACGAACAGCGGGTCGTTGAGGCCGTTGGCCTCGCGGTAGGCCGCCAGGGCGTCCAGGGAGGCCGATTCACCGAGGGCCAACCGCGCCGGATCGGCGGGCGAGAACGACATCACCACGAAGACCAACAGGGTGACACCGAGAACCATGATGGGGAAGGCGATCAGCCGTCGGCCGATCAGCCGCAACAGGTTGGACACGAGCCGAATCTCCTTTGATTGACGGTCGGTGCTGATTGAGGAGGGTGGAAACTATGGGGTGTTGCTCGCCGCCGGCGAGCGAGCGAGCAACACCTAGCCACACCTGCCGCGTCTTATTGGGTGCTGGCGACTCCGACGAAGCTCAGCCCGGTCAACGAGATGGGCTTGAAGTCGATCAGGGTGCTGGCGTCCCACGAGGTGGGCACCTTGCGATGGAACAACGGATAGAGGGGGACGTTGTCGGAGAGCAGGTCGAACATCTTGCCCCACGTCTCGGTCTGCTTGGTCTCGTCCGTGGCCTGGATGCTCTGGGAGAACAGCGACTGTGCCTCCTTGTAGGCGTCGGTGCCCTTCCAGTGCATCCGCGTGTCGGTCCAGATGTCGCCGGAGTAGAACCACCGCATCAACAGGTCGGGGTCGTTGCCGAACACCGACGGGTCGCCGGGAGCGATGACGACGTCGAAGGCGTCGGGCTTGCCGTCGATGGTGTTGTAGACGTCCGCGGACTGCTTCTGCTCGAACTGCACGTCGATCCCTACGGCCTGCAGGGATTCCTGGATGATCGGGGTGGCCTTCTTCACCCAGTCGTGATCGGTCACCAGCATCCGAAACGACTTCAGCCCCGTCTTGGCGAACAGCTGCTTGGCCTTGTCGGCGTCGAGGCTGTAGACCGTCGACGCCTCTTGGTAATCGGGATGCTGCTTTTGCAGGAACGATGTCGCCGCCTCGGCCTGGCCGAGAAGGCCGGTCTCGATGACCTTGTCCATGTCGATCGCATAAAAGAATCCCTGGCGGTTCTCCAGCTTGGCGAACGGGTTGTCCTTGGAGTTGTTGAACATCGCGAACAGCAGGCCGAAGCCCTGCACCGACTCCACGGTCGTCTGTGCCTTGAGCTGATCGATGGAGAGATAGGGCACGGAATCGATGGCCTGCACGCTCCTGGACTGCACGGCGTTGGTCCGCGTGGAGGCGTCGGGGATGACCTCCCACTCCATCGTCTTGGCCTTGGCCGGCTTGGGCCCGGTGTAATCCTCGAAGCGCTCGAACTTGACCGTCTTGGAGGAGGCGCCGTTGTCGGTCATCTTGTAGCCGGCCGTGCCGACGGGGTTGGCGTCGAAGGAGTCGGGATCTTTTTCGACCGCGCCCTTCGGCACGATCTTGACCACCGACAACCGCGGCGCCAGCAGCCCGGTGGTGTACTTCAGCTTGATGGTGACCGTGGTGTCGTCCTTCTTCTTCACCGAGTCGATGAAGGGGATGAACGTGGAGTACAGCGAGTTGTTCTTGGGATCGAGCACGCGTTCGAAGGAAAAGACGACGTCATCGGCGGTCACCGTGGAGCCGTCGTGGAAGACGGCCCCGTCGCGAAGCGCAATGTCGACGCTCTTTCCGGTGGCCGAAGGCAGCTCCTTGGCGAGCGCGGCGTAGGTCTCCTGGGAGGCGGGGTCGATCTCGGTCAGACCCTCCATGGTGTGCCAGTTCGCGGCAATCGTGAGCGCCGAGGTGGTGGTCATCGGGTCGTAGCCGTTGGTGCCGAGCTCGTAGGAGATGGCGGCCTTGATCGTGCCGTCCGGCTTGGCCTCACCCGCGACCGAGCCGGCGCCGCCGGGGCTCGTGGTGCTGTCGGGGGCGCACGCCCCGATGGTGGCCGCCAACCCGGCGGCAGCGCCGACCGCGCCGGTGAGCTTGAAGAAGTCTCGACGAGACCTCGGGGTAGTGAACGTACCTGTCATTGCTCGAGCTCCTTTGCTCAGATATCAGACGTCTGATGTCTTTTCCCGTTACACTGCACGATAAAGACCTTCGGCGTCAAGGTCAAGCACTTCGTCAAAGCCGTGCGCCACGAGCCGAAAAGAGGGACCATGAGTCACGACGAGGTGAAGGGGGGCGAGGATCCGGTGGCCGAACGCCCGCACCTGGTCCGAGAGCAGGCCGCAGACCACAAGCACATCGTTCGTCGACCGTTGGCCCCCCTCGCCGCGAACGCGCGCGGGCTCTCCACCGTCGAAGCAATCAAGAGCTACATCCTGGAGCGCGGGTTACAGCCCGGAGACACCCTGCCGACCGAAAATCAGTTGTGCACCGAACTCGGCGTCTCCCGCTCCTCGGTTCGCGAGGCCATCCGCACGCTGGTCTCGCTCGACATCGTCGACGTCCAACACGGGCGCGGCACCAGCGTGGGCCAGCTGTCGCTGTCACCGCTGATCAATGGCCTGGTCTTTCGTAGTCTGCTCAACCACGACGGAGCGTGCACGACCCTACTCGAGGTGGTGGAGCTGCGGGAGAGTCTCGACATCGCGCTCACCGATCAACTCGTTTCGGCGTACGCCGGTGCTCGGCACGTGCAGCTACACCGGCTCGCGGCCGACATGAAGACGCTGGCGGATAACGGCGAGAGCTTCATGGAAACCGATTGCGCCTTTCACACCGTGTTGTTGGGGGGCCTGGGCAATCGCCTGATTCAGCAACTCGTCGCGGCGCTGTGGGAGGTGCACACCAGCGTCGTCCCTCAGCTGGGGATCGCCCAGCCCGCCGACATCGTCAACACGGTGGCGGCCCACGCCGACATGCTGGAGGCCCTCGAAGCAGGAGACGCCGACGCCTACCGTCGCGCGGTGGGTCAGCACTACGAGCCGCTGCGGCGCTCGATCGAGCGTGTTCGCGCCAACGAGTCGATGAGCTGATGGCGCCAGGCGAACGATGAAGCACGCATTGCTCGCCAGGGACGGCACGGGCGGGTGGGCTCGGCACCGGATCCCCGCCCTCGCGCTGACCCCTGAAGGGGATCTGTTGGCGGTGCACGACGGCAGGCACGGGATCGACGATCTGCCGGCGCCGATCGACCTCCTCGCGCAGCGATCCACCGATGGCGGACGATCTTGGGGATCGGTGGAAATACTGCGAACGGGCGCCGGGATCGACGGCTTTGGCGACGCTTCGCTGCTGGTGGATTCCCAAGGTGGGCGGCTGCTGCTGTGGTGTGCGGCGAGCACCTACGCCGGCTTCTTCGAGTCTGGCGCGGCCGCCGACAACGCCGACCCCCACGTCCTGCACACCGACCTCGGGGTCAGCGCAGACGACGGGCACACCTGGACGTGGGAGCGCAAGACGGCCGAACTCCGGGGCCAACTCGACCACCGCGACGATCGGCTCGAGCCCGTGAGCGGGCTGTTTCCCTCCTCAGGCGGTGGGATCCATCTGACGCGGGGGCGCCACCGCGGTCGGCTCCTCCAGAGTTTCTTGCTGCTGCGCGGAACCTCGTTCTATCTCGTCGTGGCCCGCAGCGAGGACGGCGGGGCGAGCTGGCGGCTCTCGAACGAACTGGGGCCCGGCGCCAACGAATCCACGATGTGCGAGCTCGCCGACGGCGAGGTGTTGTTGCATTCCCGCTCGGTCGGCGCTCGCCTGGCCGCTCACTCCGTCGACGGTGGGGCGACGTTTTCGAGGCTACAACCCGTTCCCGACCTGCTCGATCCGGGCTGCAACGGCTCCCTGGTGAGTTGGGTCGATGACGCGGGAGTCCACGTCGTGGCCAGTCACCTCGACGATCCCGATCTGCGCCGGCGACTGGTGCTCGACCTCAGTCCCGACGGCGGTCGAAGTTGGACGCAACGGGCTGTCATCACCGACGCCGAGGCCGCCTACTCCACCGCGGTGGTGACCGACTCGGGCCTGGCCGTGCTGTGGGAGGCCGAAGGCACGCGGAGCCTGATGTGCAGCCTCCTCGACGAGACGGACTTCCTGCCCGCAGGCGCCTGTTCCGAGTCGTTCTCCGGTTTCGAAGCCACGCTGCGCCACGTCGAGCCCGCCGCGGTGGAGCCGTCTCCGTACGACGTCGAGGTCCCCGCCGTCGACGCCGCCTCCTGGGGCCCAGGGGTCTACAAGATGGCGGCCCCCACCTCGGGCGGGGTCCAGCGGATCCGTTCTCGGGCAGGCCCGTCGACCCGCGACGGCGACGCGCTCTCCCCGGGCGACACCTTGGTGCTCGACGCCCGCCTCGGCGATTGGTCCCCCGGCGATCGCCTCCTCGTGGACGGTCAACCGGCAGACTGCGAGCTGCCCACGACGAGCGAGCGAACGGTGGCCTTCGGTATCCGTCGGCCGATCACGCTGGCCGACCTGACCGGCGATCCCCTGGTCATCGCCTTCGAGGCCCGCCGCGAGAACTCCTCCGCGTTACGGGCCTTGGGCACCCTGACCGTTCCACTGCGGGCCGGTCCCGCACTTGCCCTGCTCGCTCGGCCTGTACCCGCGAGGCCGAGGGGGTAGGGCGATAGGGTTTCGGCATGGCTCGACCGTCTCGCCAGCGCGTACGCCCGCCCAAGCGCGGGCCGGTTCCACACCCCAGCGGCGCCCGTCCCCCAGCGCTGGATCCCCAGGAGTTGCCCCGACACGTCGCGATCGTCATGGACGGCAACGGGCGGTGGGCCAAGCAACGCGGGCTGGCCCGCACCGAGGGGCACGCCCGCGGCGAGGACGCCCTGTTCGACGTGATCGAGGGCGCCATCGAGATCGGGGTCTCCTACGTCTCCGCCTACGCGTTCTCCACCGAGAACTGGCGCCGCTCCCCCGAGGAGGTGCGTTGGCTGATGGGGTTCAACCGCGACGTCATCCACCGGCGCCGCGATCAGCTCGACGCCATGGGCGTTAAAGTCCGCTGGGCGGGGCGACGGCCGCGGCTGTGGGGCTCGGTGATCCGCGAACTCGAGGAGGCCGAGGAACAGTCCAAGGACAACGACGTGTTGACCTTGCAGTTCTGCGTCAATTACGGCGGCCGCGCCGAGATCGTGGACGCCGTGCGTCAGATCGCCGAGCTCGCCAAGGCCGGCAAGCTGGATCCGAAGCGGTTGACCGAGGAGCGCTTCCGTCAGTTCCTCGACGAGCCGGACATCCCCGACGTCGACCTTTTCGTGCGTTCCTCGGGCGAGCAGCGCACGTCCAACTTCTTGCTGTGGCAGTCGGCGTACGCCGAAATGGTGTTCCTGGATCGGCTGTGGCCCGACTTCGACCGGCGCGACCTCTGGCAGGCCATCGAGCATTACTGCCACCGCGATCGACGCTACGGCGGAGCCATCCCGAACAACCCGGCCTAGCGGCTTAGCCCCGCCGAGAACGCTCGGCGGGGCCCTCGTCCGCTACTTCCTTGCCTCGTTCGCATCAATCGATCAGGCTGCCCCAGGTGTCGCGACCGACGACGCCGTCGACGGATAGCTTCTTCTTCTTTTGATAGCTGATCACCGCCGACCTGGTCCTAGAGCCGAACTGTCCGTCGACGGCGATGTTGTAGCCCTCGGCTCTCAGTTCGCGCTGTAACCCCTTGACGGCGTTGCCGGTGCTTGCCTTTCTCAGCGTGGGCAGCAGGGCCTTCCAGGTCTTCGATCCCACGATGCCGTCCCTGGTCAACCGCTTCGAGCCTTGGAAACGCTGCACGGCGCTCTTGGTCTTGGGGCCGAACACCCCGTCGGCGCTGACGCTGTAGCCCCTGGAGCGCAGCACGTACTGCATCGTGCGCACGGCGCTCCCCCGGCTGCCCGAGCGCAGAGTGGGCAGATTGGTTTCGGTCGTCGAAGGGGTAGTTCCACCGCCGTAGGCGGCGTAGACGTTGTTCGCGTAGCGGAGACGACTGGCGAAGTTGCACCGTCCGCAGCGTTCGAACTTGTCTTGAAAGGCCCTCGTCGCGTCGGAGACGTTGCGCGCGGCACGTAGGTCTGAGAGCCCGTTGTAGGAGTTCGTCGTCAGCTCGTACCAGATGAAGTTCAGCTGCAGGTCGAGTGAGTAGCGGCTCTGTCCGCGCCTGTTCGCGTAGGCGATCAGGTTGTCCCAGCGGTCCCCCTCGCTCCACTGGGCGATGCCCTTGCCCGGACCGCCCGGCTGATCCGCCCTGGGGTTGATGGGGTCGCCCGATTCTTGGATTAGGTTACCGATGACCCCGGCGGACTGATATCCGGTCAGGCCCTTGTTGACGAAGAACTGGTAGCCGGTCTGGTTGTTGTTGGCCGCCGACGCTGGCTGGGCCGGCACGACGACGAGGGTCAGGGCCAGCGACATGGCGAGCAGGAGCCCGCCGATGAGCCGTGAGAGACGTTTCTGCATGATCTGTGCATCCTTAGCGTGGAAGGGATGGGGTGGTGTCCACCGAGAGGTGCCGCCGAGATCATGAAAGCAGGATAAGAATCTCTTTGGCAATAGCTAAGGAGTATTTCGGCGTGGCAACTTGCGAATGGGCGATTCTGGGTCAGTTACCGCGCCCCCGTACACACCGCTACCGAAGTATTCGACTCACTTCGCAGCGACCGCTCGGTGCTCGCCTACCTCCTGGTCCACGTCGAGTACCAGGCCGGCGTCCCCAAGATCGTCTTCGAGAGCGAACTCGAACGCGGCGCCCTGAACGCAACCACCTTAGAAGCCGTCGAGCTGACCGACCACCGCCCGCTGATCTTCATTAACGCATGCGCGTCAGCAGGCCTTAGGCCACATTCTCGGGTGTGGAGCCCGGCCCGGGCGACTTGCTGAGGCGAATGGCCGTGATGGCGGGTGAGGTCGGGGATTTGACCGGTAGGGATCAGGTTGATGGCGGGGAGGATGAGGTAGCCCACTCCTATCTGGTCGACGACTTCACCCTTCTACAGATCGGAACCTTTGCGCGACGGCCTGCGGACCGTAGGGGTACACGTCGGTCTGTGGCGCGCTCACCTTGGAGAGTCGCTCGAGCTGCTCGGCTGACAGCTCTAGATCGACAGCAGCGAGGTTCTTCTCAAGCTGATCGACGGTGCGAGCGCCGAGGATCGTACTGGTCACTGCCGGTTGGGCGTCGAGCCACGCGAGCGCGACGGTTGCGGCATCCGCATCGGTTTCCTTCGCGACTGCTTTGACGGTGTCGATGACGTTCCAGGTGAAGTCGTCCTCGCTGCGAGGTCCCCACGCTTCCATCCCGCGCTCAGGATCCTCACCCAGCCTGGTCGCACCGGTCGGTGCCGCCCCGCGCTCGTACTTCCCGGTCAGCCATCCGCCGGCCAGCGGCGACCACGGAAGGAGACCGATGCTGGCGTCCTGCGCCGCTGGTACGACCTCGTGCTCGATGCCTCGGACCAGCAGGTTGTATTGCGGCTGGAGGGTGACCGGAGGCGCCCATCCGCGAGCGCGGGCAACGTGGACGGCTTTTGTGAGTTGCCACCCCAGGAAGTTCGAGAATCCGTAGGCCCCGATCTTACCGGCGGCGACCGCGTGGTCCAGGAAGGATACGGTCTCCTCGATCGGAGTCAGGGCGTCCCAGGCGTGAATCTGGTAGAGGTCGATGTGCTCGATCTGTAGGCGCCGCAGGCTCGCGTCGAGGGCTAGCCGCAAATGCCGGCGCGACGCACCGACGTTGTTCACTCCGGTTTCCACAGCGTTCTCGCCGGCGACGGGGAAGCGTCCCTTGGTCGCGATCACCAACTCGCGGGCCTCGGTGGGGTGGGCTTGCATCCAACGGCCCACGATCTGTTCGCTGACGCCAGCGGCGTAGACATCGGCAATATCGACGAAGTTTCCTCCGGCCGCCACGAAGGCGTCGAGGATCGCCCCGGAGGTTGATTCGTCCGCTTCTGCTCCGAAGGTCATCGTCCCCAGACAATGCACCGAGACCGAAGTTCCTGAGTTTCCGAGAGTTCTGTATCGCATAACTGCGAGGCTACGCCGACCCTCCGCACCTCAGGTCAACACCGCCCCAAGCGCCTAAGCAGGCTTTACGAACTTAACGCAGAGTTGAGTCGCCCGCTCGTCGGGATGTGTCTGCTGCTCGAGACCGCGCAGCCCCGGCCCGGCCGACGACTTGGCCGGTCCCGCCGATGATCGAGTAGTTGCAGCCCGTGAACGCGCACCCGTTTTCCGAGAGAGCGAACATGGTGCTTGATGCTGGACTCCAACAGATGTCGCCTCAACACCTTCCAGGTGGAGGTGCGGCATGTCGTCAACAGTCACAGGTATCCAGGGTCGTTGGTAGCGGGACGCGGATCGGGCGGTCCGGCCTTGGATGCGGTCCCCGGATAGGCCACCACCGTCGCGGGCAACCGAGCGCTCGTTCTGGTCTTTGATCGCTAAGGGTTGTTCCAGCGAGGCCGCCGTGGTGGGGGTACGCGTGTCGGGCCCGGTAGTCCGGCGTACAACTCGGCCAGATCGCGGGGCTGTGTGGGGTCTCCAAGCAGGCGGTCTCCCAACCGATCAGCCACCTGGAGCAGCACGGATACATCTCCAGCGCTCCCGGTCCGTGCGATCAGCGGGCCCGCCTGATCTCTCTCACGGACAGGCGACGCAAAACCAGCGGTTGGTCCGGCAGCTCTTCGTCGAGATCGAGCGGGACTGGGCAGCGGAGTTCGGAACCGACCGCTTCGAGCAATTGAGCGTGCTGCTGGTCGATCTATTGGCCCAGCGATGCCCAGATAACGACTGCTAGCCCTGACCCGCGAGCCTGCGCCCTCCCTCTTTCGCCGCGCTCGACATGGGGCTTCCCGCTCAGTTCGCACCCTGAGCGCGAAGCGCCGGGGTGAGCGAGACCGGACCGAACCCGAGCGTGCCGCCCAATATCGAGCGCGACGGCCGGTTAGGGTCTATCGAAGCCCCCTGATGTAGTCGTCGCGCCCGATCGGTCTTAGCAGGCAGGTGATCCCCTTCGAGGAGGGCTTTATACCAACAAGCTCCGCTCGCCCCGGCGGACTTCCACCCATCCACCGCGATCGACAAGAGGTCTCCCCAATGCTTTACGACAACATCTCCGACCTGGTCGGCGTCCTCGTCAGCGCCTCCCTGGCCTACGTGTGGCTGGTCTTGCTGCTGCGGATCAGTGGCAAGCGCACCCTGGCCCAACTCAACGCGTTCGACTTCATCGTCACGGTGGCGCTGGGCTCGGTATTGGCCAGCGTGGCGCTGAGCGGGTCGGTCTCCTGGACCGAGGGGGCCTTGGCGCTGGCCGTCCTGGCGGGCCTGCAGTTCGTGAGCGCGTGGGCCTCCACCCGCTCGGACGCCGTGCGCAGAGCGTTGACCTCCCAACCCACCGTGCTGCTTCGCGACGGTCACATGCTGAGCGAGGTCATGCTGGCCGAGCGCATCGACGAAGACAGCCTGTGCGCCGCCGTCCGCAGCAGCGGCTTCGGCGGGTTGGAATCCGTCGCGGCCGTGGTGTTGGAGACCGATGGCAAGCTCAGCATCATCTCTCGCGCCCAGGTCGGCAGCGGTTCGGCGTTGCGCGGCATCTCCGCCAGCGCCGGATGACCGCCCCCCACGAAAGGGTCTACAGCCAGCCCTGATCGGTGGCCACGCGAATCGCCTCGGCTCGGTTGGCGGCACCGACCTTGCCGATGGCGGCGGATAGATGGTTGCGCACCGTCCCCTCGGACAGGTGGACGCGCCCGGCGATCTCGGCCGTCCCGCCGCCCTTGGCGGCGGCTCGCAGCACCTCGGCCTCTTTGGCCGACAGCGGTGACGCCCCGACGCTGAGGCTGGCCGCGGCCAGTTCCGGATCGACGACCCGCAAGCCCCGGGCGGCCCGGCGCACGGCGTCCACCAAGCGCTCCCCCGGCGCATCCTTGACCATGAAGCCCACCGCACCCGACTCCATCGCGCGCCGCAGATATCCGGGACGGCCGAAGGTGGTCACGATGATCACGCGGCTCTTCGGACTCGCGGACAGGATCAGCGGGGTGGCCTCGATACCGTTGCCCGCCGAAGAGCCCGGGCCCGCCGGCATCTGAACGTCGAGGAGCACGACGTCGGGTCGGTACTGCTCGGCCGCGGCGATCGCCTCGGCGCAGTTGCCGGCCCGCGCTAGGACCTCCAGATCGTGCTCCAACGACAGCATCGCCGCGAGCGCCGATCGGATCATCGCCTGATCGTCTGCCACCACAACGGTGATCACCGCGCCTCCTGGACGCTGTCTTGGGTCGCCACCGGTTCGCTTTGGTCTTGTGGCGTGCTGTAGTTCGACCGCTGGCTCGTCACCTCCAGCACGGTGCCGACGCCGTGCGTTCCTGGCCGTACGTCCAGGAACGCACCGGATTCCTTCGCCCGCTCGGCCAGCCCCGTCAGGCCGTTGCCGCGTCGGCTCGGCGCGCCGTGACCGTCGTCGATGATCCGCACGGCGGTCTCGCTCAGCTCGATGCGGCACGTTTGCGCGTCGGCGTGCCGGACGACGTTGGTGACGCCCTCGCGGATGGCAAAGCCGAAGAGTTCGTTCAACTCCGGACCGAGCAGCGGTGCCGCCGAGGGCACGTGGGGCTCGACGCCGGCGGCGAGCAACACCGATTGGGCCGATGCCATTTCCGCGGCGGCGCTGACCTCGCGCATCCCCGAAGCGGTAGCCCGGACGTCGCTCAAGGCCTGGCGAGCGATGGTCTCCACCTCGGCGACCTGTTCGGCGGCGGCCGCCGGGTCCTGCTCGATCAGTCGGAGGGCGAGTTGGCTCTTTACCGCCACGGCCGTCAGGGAATGCCCCAGGATATCGTGCAGGTCCCGGCCGATCCGCTCGCGTTCGACCGCGACCGCTAAACCCGCGTTGCGCTGCTCCAGCGCCTGGAGCTTACGCAGGTTGGCCCCCTCCTCGATCCCGAACAGCATGGCGTAGGCGGAGACGATGGCGGCGAGCCCCAGCATGGTCCCGAGCCAGTCGGTCTGGCTGATGCTGCCGAGCGAGACCACGAGCCCGGTGGCGGCGATCGCGATCCGGGCCTGCCGAAAGGGCAACAGGGCGGCCTGGGCGATGGTGACGTAGAACACGAAATAGACCGCAGGCCAGCCGACGTCGGGGAGGAGCAGGCAGATGGATCCGACGACGAAACCGATCCAAAGCCATCTGCCTCGCAGACTCCAGCCCTCCGCCATCGTCGTGCCGACGTAGGCCACCGCGATGACGAGACAGATGCCGATCAGTCTGGCCTTCGTGGCCAGACCCAGCCCGTCGGTAAAGGCGGGCACCAAGACGAAGCCGAGGAAGACGAGCCCGGAGGCGTAGATCCACAAGCCACTGTGGCGCATGCGGGCGAGGAGGCTATCGGTGAATCGTCCAGCACGGTCTCTGCTCATCACCTGGATCCTCTCCGCCATGGTGGCGTCTAGCGTTTGGATTCGCCGACGGCTCGACGGTAGCCCACGATGGCGAGGCCGGTGAGCACGAGCACCCAGCCCGCCATGATCGCGAGTCCCTTCACCGGGAATGCGCTGCCCAGGAGCTGCCAGCGGCCGAACTCCCCGATCCAGTAGCTCGGCAGCGCCTGAGCGAGGGTGGACATGCCACCGGGCATCATGTCGACCGGGATCCATAAGCCGCCCAGGGCGGCGAGGGCCAGCAGCAGGATCGTCGTCACCGCGCCCACGGTCTCGGACTTCAACCACAAGGCCAAGACGAGTCCGAGCAGCACCATGGGTAGGATCGAGACCCAAATCATCGCCCCGGAGAGCAGCCACACGTGGGCGGGCGCCCGCACTCCGCCAACCGTGAAGCTGACACCGAACACGATGACGATGGCCGGCAGCACGAGCGCCAGGGCGGTGACGATCTTGCCGGTGATGAAGCCACCCGGGGTGAGTCCCGTCAGCATGAGCTGACGGAACCAGCCGGTGCGCCGCTCGATCTGCAACTGAGCCCCGGCGGTCAGCGCGGCGCCGAGCGCCCCGTAGGCGGCCATGTTGACCATGATCAGCGCGCCGGCCGTCGTCTCACCCGCGGTGAAATCGCCGAAAAGCTGGGAGAACAGCAGGTACATCATCACCGGCAGCGCCACGGTGAAGATGACGAACGCCCACTCCCGCAAGCTCAAGAGGATGGATTGAGCGGTGTAGAAGGCGGTGACGTTGCGCCGCGGAGGCGGCGATGTGCCGTCGATTGCGGTGGCTTCGGGTTTGCTGGTGAGGCTGGTCATGGCGAGTCCCTAGTCTTGAGCTGGTCGGTTCAGGCGACGGGCGAGGTGAGTTGGACGAAGGCGTCTTCCAGCCGGACGGAGCGGATCTCGATCTCGGCGGCCCCGGGGTCGGCGGCCAAGACGGCACGCACGGCGGCGTCGGAATCTCTGCAATGCAGGGTAATTCGATCCCCGATCCGGTCGACGTTGCGGACCCCCTCGAGGAGGGCCCAGTCCCGCTCGGCCGATGGGACGAAACTGAGGCTCCTGCCGGCAACGGACTGCTTGATGGTGGAGCCCGTACCGTCGGCGACGATGCGCCCATCGGCGATGACCACCACGCGGTCGGCGTACTCGTCGGCCTCGTCGAGGTAGTGGGTGGCGAAGACGACGGTCCGGCCCTCGGCGGCGATGCCGGAGATGTTGGCCCAGAACCTGCGCCGCGTCTCCACGTCCATCCCGACCGTCGGCTCGTCGAGGAGCAGCAGGTCGGGGTCGGGCAGCAGCGCCAGGGCGGTGCGCACCCGCTGCGCCTGACCGCCCGAGAGCTTGGCGCAGTTCTGGTGGAGCAGATCGCCGATGTCGGCGCGCTCGATGACGTCGTCCAGGGCGAGCGGGTGCAGATGCAGACCGCGCATCAGCGTCAGCAACTGCTTGACCTTGACGGTGTCGAGGAGAACGCCGTTCTGGAGCATCGCGCCGATGGCGCCCGCCCGCATCGCCGCCGTGGGGTCCTGGCCCAGCACGGTGATCCGGCCGGCGTCGGGGCGCTGGATGCCCAGGATCATCTCGGTGGTGGTGGATTTTCCGGCGCCGTTGGGGACGAGGAAGGCCAGCATCTGGCCGCGCGGAACGCTGAGGGTGATGTCGTCGACGGCTCGCACGGAACCGAACGACTTGGTGACGCCTTCAAGGCCGATGGCGGGAGAGATGGTGTTGTCCATAACCCGATCCTGGCCCGCATCGACGCCGGGCACGATGGCCCCGCGTCAGGACTTTGCCATGACAAAAGTCATCCGGGCCGCCGACGCCTACTCAAACTGCCCCTGAGTGGACCGCCAACCGCTATAGAGACTCGGCGCACCACTCGGGGGCAGTTCGCGTAGGTCGGCCGGTGCCGAACTCCACCGTGGCTTCGGCCCGATGCTCCCGGAGCCGGGTCAATCCAACCGGGCCCCTGGCTCGGGAAGGACGTCGCGCCAGGAGTGCTGGGGGGCGTAGCCGAGCAGGTTGCGCGCCTTGTCGATGGCGAAGAACGTCTCGTCGCGGCCCATCTCCCTCTTCATGGTCACGCCGGGATAGAAGCGTTCCCGGACCTCCTCGGTGGTGATCGAGACCGACATGTCGGCGTTGGCGACGTTGAACACCTGATACCCCAGCCCGTCGGTCTCCAGGCACCGCTGCACCAGCTGAGACAGGTCGCGGGTGTCGATGTAGGCGAAGATGTTGCGCCGGCGCAACGACGGGTCGTCGAGGTAGGCCGGGAAGTTCTCGGCGTACTCGTGGGGCTCGATGACGTTGTTGATCCGCAGGCCGTAGATGTCGACGCCGGTGCGGGCCTGGAACGAACGCGCCGTCACCTCGTTCGCCACCTTGGACATCGCGTACGAGTCCTCCGGGACCGTCGGATGCTCCTCGTCGACCGGCACGTATTGGGGCCGCCGCTCGCCCTGGGCGAAGCAGATGCCGTAGGTCGTCTCGGAGGAGGCGAACACCACCTTGCCGACCCCCAGCCGGGTCGCGGCCTCGAGCACGTTGTAGGTGCTCAGCACGTTCGTCGCGTACGTGGTCGCGTCGGGGGCGAGGAGGATCGCCGGCAACGCGGCGAAGTGCACCACGGCGTCATAGCTGGGCTGGCGGGAGAGCTCGAGCTCATCCATCCTCGCCAGCCCGGCCAACGCGGAGTACGTCTGACCCGCGTCGGTCAGGTCCACCCGAAGGTCGGCCACCGCGGGGTGCCCGAGCGGGACGAGATCGGCGTTCGTGACGTGATGGCCCTGGTCGGCGAGGTAGGAGGCCACGTGCTTGCCGGCCTTGCCGCTGCCCCCGGTGAAGAAGATTCGCATGGGACTACACATACCCCATCCGTCCTATTCCCGGCGTCTTCGGCAGTGGGCACCTGCACAAACTGCCCCTGAGCGGGCAGCCAAGCTCCTATAGGGCTTGGCGTTCCACTCAGGGGCAGTTTGCGCAGCCCAAAAGAGGGGTTAGTCGTCAGTCGGTCCCGAATTCCATCGCAGCGTCGTCGAGGGACTCGTACTCGTCGTCGGGGCCTCGGCCCGAGGCGATCGCCTCGGCCCCGCCTTGCTCCAGCTCGCCGACCAGATCAGCCGCGTTGCCGCCGACCAGCCCGAGCTGGGCGTACTGCTCTAGCCGGGCGCGGGAATCGGCGACGTCGAGATTGCGCATGGTGAGCTGGCCGATCCGGTCCACGGGGCCGAAGGCGGCGTCCTCCACGCGCTCCATGGAGAGCTTCTCGGGGTGGTAGCTGAGCGCCGGACCGGTGGTGTTGACCAACGAGTAATCTTCGCCGCGACGCAGCCGAACGGTGACCTCGCCGGTGATGGCCGAGCCGATCCAGCGTTGCAGCGACTCCCTCAGCATGAGCGCCTGCGGGTCGAGCCAGCGACCCTCGTACAGGTAGCGGCCCAACCGGCGGCCCTCGCTGTAGTAGCTGTTGAGGGTGTCCTCGTTGTGGATGGCGTTGAGGAGGCGCTCGTAGGTGATGTGCAGCAACGCCATCCCGGGGGCCTCGTAGACGCCGCGCGACTTCGCCTCGATGATCCGGTTCTCGATCTGATCCGAGACGCCCAACCCGTGGCGGCCGCCGATGGCGTTGGCCTGCATCACCAGGGCGACCGGGTCGAAGCGCTCGCCGTTGAGGGTGACGGGGCGGCCCTGCTCGAAGCCGACGGTGACGTCCTCGGTCTCGATCTCGACGCCCTCCTCCCAGGACGCCACGCCCATGATGGGCTTGACGATCTCCACGCCGGTATCGAGGTGTTCCAGGCTTTTCGCCTCGTGGGTGGCGCCCCAGATGTTGGCGTCGGTGGAGTAGGCCTTCTCGACGCTGTCGCGGTAGGCGTAACCCCGCTCGGTCAACCATTCCGACATGCCGGTGCGTCCGCCCAGCTGCTCGACGAACTCGGCGTCCAGCCACGGCTTATAGACGCGCAGGTAGGGGTTGGCGAGCAGCCCGTAGCGGTAGAACCGCTCGATGTCGTTGCCCTTGTAGGTGGAGCCGTCGCCCCAGATGGAGACGTTGTCCTCGCGCATGGCGCGCACGAGCATCGTGCCGGTGACGGCGCGGCCGAGCGGGGTGGTGTTGAAGTACGTGCGCCCGCCCGAGGAGATGTGGAAGGCGCCGCACTGCAGCGCGACGAGGCCCTCCTCCACCAGGGCGGCGCGGCAATCGACCAGGCGCGACAGCTCGGCGCCGTACTCGTCGGCGCGGCCGGGGATGGACTCGATGTCGTCCTCGTCGTACTGGCCGAGGTTGGCGGTGTAGGTGCACGGAATCGCACCCTTCTCGCGCATCCAGGCCACCGCCACCGAGGTATCCAGGCCGCCGGAGAAGGCGATCCCGACTCGTTCGCCGACGGGCAGGGAGGTCAGAACTTTAGGCATGTATTCGATCCTAGAGAGAACGGGGCCGCCCTGTCGCATCGACCACAGGGCGGGCCCTTCTCGTCTGAGTCTGAGCCGACGATTGTGAGGCTAGTTCTGCCCCTCGCCCCGGTTCACCGCGGTGACGACGGCCTTGAGCGACGCGGTGACGATGTTGGCGTCGATCCCAACCCCCCACACCACCTGGCTGTCCTCGCCTTCGCCGACCTCGCACTCGACGTAGGCCGCCGCGACGGCGTCGCCGCCCGAGGAGAGGGCGTGCTCGGCGTAATCGAGGACGCGGACGTGGTAACCGATCTCGGAGATCGCGTCGACGAAGGCCGACACCGGGCCGTTGCCCTCTCCGTGGAGATCCTTGGCGTCCCCGCGGTAGCGCACGTGGGCGTCGATGCTGTCGTCCAGCCCCGTGCCTCCCGAGGAGTTGACGGTCACGAGCTCGAGTTCGCCGGGCGCGTTCAGGTACTCGGCGCTGAAGATGTCCCAGATCTGGCTGGCCGACATCTCGCCGCCGTCGGTGTCGGCGTGGCCCTGCACGGCGCGGGAGAACTCGATCTGTAGGCGGCGCGGCAGGTCGAGGCGGTGCTCGCTCTTGAGCAGGTAGGCCACCCCGCCCTTCCCGGATTGGCTGTTCACCCGGATGACGGCCTCGTAGGTGCGGCCGACGTCGAACGGGTCGATGGGCAGGTAGGGCGCCTCCCACGGGATCTCGTGCATGGATCTGCCCTGATCGGAGGCGGTCTTGTTGAGCGCTTCCAGGCCCTTCTTGATGGCGTCTTGGTGGGAGCCGGAGAAGGCGGTGTAGACCAGATCGCCCGCGTAGGGGTGGCGCGGGTGGACCGGCAGGTTGGTGCAGTACTCCACCGTGCGACGGATCTCGTCGATGTCGGAGAAGTTGATCATGGGATCGATGCCTTGGCTGAACAGGTTCATGCCGAGCGTGACCAGATCCACGTTGCCGGTGCGTTCGCCGTGGCCGAACAGGCAGCCCTCGACGCGGTCCGCTCCCGCCATCAGCGCCAGCTCGGTGGCGGCGACGGCGGTGCCGCGGTCGTTGTGCGGGTGCAGCGAGATGACGACGTTCTCTCGGTGGTTGATGTGGCGCCCGAAGTACTCGATCTGATCGGCGTAGGTGTTCGGCGTCGACATCTCCACGGTGGCCGGCAGGTTCAAGATGATCTCGCGGCCGTCCTCGGGCTGCCAGGTGTCGATGACCGCGTTGCACACCTCCAATGCGTAATCGGTGGGCGTTTGGGTGAAGATCTCGGGACTGTACTGGTAGCCGAATTCCACGTCGGCCAGCGACTGCTCGGCGTACTTCATCACCATCTCGGTGCCGCGCGTGGCCAGCGCGATGCACTCGTCGGCGTCCATCTTGAACACCACGCGGCGAAACAGCTCGGCGGTGGCGTTGTAGAGGTGCACGGTGGCGCGGTTGGCTCCCACCAGCGAGGCAACGGTGCGTTCGATCAGGTCTTCGCGGGCCTGGGTCAGCACCGAGATCGTGACGTCCCCGGGGATGGCGTCGGATTCGATGAGCTGGCGAACGAAGTCGAAGTCGGTCTGCGAGGCCGAGGGGAAGCCGATCTCGATTTCCTTGTAGCCCATGGACACGAGCATGTCGAACATTCGGCGCTTGCGGACCGAGGTCATCGGGTCGATCAGGGCCTGGTTACCGTCGCGCAGGTCGGTGGACAACCAGCGGGGGGCCGAGCTGAGCTTCTTCGTCGGCCACGTGCGATCGGGCACGTCGACGGGCTGAAAGGCGTTGTAGCGGCCGAAGTTCATTCGGCTCGTCTGCTGGACGGGTTTGGGCTGGCGTAGCGCGCCGTGGCTCAGCTCGGCAGTTATCCGAGCCGAGCTGGGCTGGGCTGAGGTGGATTGGCTGGTACTCATGATTCCTCGCTGCTGGGATGTGGCTGACCGGGGGCACACCGAACTCCGCAGCGAGGGGCCGCCCTAGAGGGACTCGCCGCGGCTACGAAGGAGGAGCATCACAACGGCCACGCTTGAACTATAACCACATTCTCCGGCCCCCAAACGACCTCCCCCGATTTGTGCACAATCTGAGACGGTAGCCCATGCCCCACTCGCCCCATGGCCCCCACGAGCCCCAAAACGTGGCCTGGGCACCGAGCCGGGGCGAGTCGCTGGTTACGAGAGGGTGACAGATGGCACTCGGGCCGACCATTTTGTTGTGTGTGGCCGCGTATTTGTGACAATGGGTACATGGGTCTGTCCGAAGTCGGAGCGGCACTCGCGGCCCACGTGAAAGGCGTTCGCGAGTCGCTCCGCCCTGAGCCCGAACCGGGACACCAGGACGACCGGCTGTTCGTGCACTTGGACGAATCCCTGTCCCCACTCGACGACGACTTCACCGCCGGCGCCCTCGCTCTCGCCCACGCCAAGTTGGAGGTCGTGGGACGGCGCAACTCGCCCGTGCGTCGCTTGACCGCCGCCCCCATCCAAGGCACCGCGCGGATGTCGTTCGCCGACGGCACCACCGTCATCGTGCGGGCCCCCCATCAGGGCGATCTCGGCTGGGTCGCCATCCAGGTGGCCCGCCGCGTTCGAGTCCAGCTGTCCGGTCTGGAGCGCGACCGCCGCGGTCTCTTCATCACCGTACGGGTAGGCTCCCGACGCCTCCTGCTCCAGGTGCTCGGGCCGGACCAGTCCGACTGATCTTCCCAGCTCTCCACTGCCCGTCAGACCCAGATGGCGGCCCGCGTCGTCAGCGCCTTCGGCGGATCGGGGTAAGACCGCGCCAACCCCGCCAGCTGGCGTCAGGCGGACTTCCTCGCCTCCAGAACCGGCCATCCGGCCGCTTCGCCCGAGAGCACGACGTCAGAAGCCGAGGCGGTTGAGGTACTTCGGGTTGCCCTGCCAATCCTTCATCACCTTGACGCGCAGATCCAGGTGAACCGGGGTGCCGAGGAGGGCCGAGATCTGGCGGCGGGCCTCGGAGCCGACGTCGCGCAGCCGGCTGCCCTTGTGCCCGATCATGATGCCCTTTTGGGAATCCCGCTCCAGCACCATGGAGGCGAAGATGTCGAGCAGCGGCTTATCCTCCGGCCGACCCTCGCGCAGCTGCATCTCTTCGATCGTGATGGTGATCGAGTGCGGCAGCTCCTCGCGGACTCCCTCCAGCGCGGCCTCGCGGATGAGCTCGGCCACCAGGGTCTCGGTGGGCTCGTCGGTGACCTCGCCGTCGGGGTAGTAGGCGGGGCCGGGCGGCAGGAGCTTGATCAACTCGTCCGCCACGACGTCGACCTGATCGCCCGCCACCGCGGAGACCGGGATGATGGCCTCCCAGCGGACGCCGAGCTTCGCCTCCAGGGCGTCGATGGCGAGGAGATGCTTGCGCATCCGGTCCCCGGAGACGAGATCGGCCTTGGTCGCCAGCGCCACGAGCTTGGGGCGGCGGGTCAGCCTGGCGAGCTGCTCCACCAGGTAGGTGTCACCCGGCCCGATCTTTTGGTTCGAGGGCAGGCACACCCCGATGACGTCGACCTCGGTCCAGGTGTCGTGCACGAGGTCGTTGAGCCGCTCACCGAGCAGGGTCCGCGGCTTGTGCAGGCCAGGGGTGTCGATGATGACGAGCTGCGCGTCAGGCCGGGTGACGATGCCCTTGATGGCGTGCCGCGTCGTCTGCGGCTTGGACGAGGCGATCGCCACCTTGGCGCCGACGACGGCGTTGGTCAGCGTGGACTTTCCCGCGTTGGGCCGTCCCACGAAGCAGACGAAACCGGACTTGTGTTCGCTCATCATGTCGCCCTTTCGGCGGATTGTTCGGCCAACCGGCTGGCGGCCTCGGCGCCCAGCTCGGAACCGGACTCGTCGTCGTTCAGCTCGGTGACGAGCACCGTGGTGACCTGGTGGCGACGCCCCCCACCGCGCTCGGCCACGAGCTCGAGGCCGGCGAAGCGCACGACGGAGCCCGGGATCGGCACCTTGTGCAGTTCCTTGGCCATGAGGCCGCCGACGGTGTCGACCTCCTCGTCGTCGAGCTTGAGGTCGAACAGCTCGCCCAACTCGTCGACGGGCAGCCGCGACAGCACCCGGTATCGGCCATCGCCCAGTTCGGCCACGGGGGCGATCTCGGCGTCGTACTCGTCGACGATCTCGCCGACGATCTCCTCCAAGACGTCCTCGATCGTGGCCAGGCCGGCGGTTCCGCCGAACTCGTCGACGACGACGACCAGGTGGCTGCGGGTGAGCTGCATCTCGCGTAGGAGTTGATCCACCGGCTTGGAATCGGGGCAGAAGATGGGCGTGCGCATCATGGAGGCCACCCGCTCGGTGGTCTGGGCGCTCGGATTGTCGTACACCCGCTTGATCAGGTCCTTGAGGTAGAGCACGCCGAGCACGTCGTCGAGGCCACCATCGCTGACCACGGGGATGCGGCTGTAGCCCGAGCGCAGCGCCAGCGAGACCGCCTGCCGCAGAGTCTTGTGCTCCTCGATGTAGACCACCTCGGTGCGCGGCACCATCACCTCCTTGACGATGGTGTCCCCGAGATCGAAGACCGAATGGATCATCTTCCGCTCGCCGGCCTCGATGAGGTCGCTGGCCTCGGCCATGTCGACCATCTCGCGCAGCTCGGCTTCGGAGGAGAACGGCCCGTCGCTGTAACCCCGGCCAGGGGTGAGCGCGTTGCCGATCAGGATCAACACCTGCGGCACCGGACCCAGCACCGAGGTCATGAAGCTCACCAGAAGAGAGAGGGAGCAGGCCACCTTGTTGGCCCGTTGCCGGCCCAGCGTCTTGGGCGCGACGCCCCACGCGATGTAGGAGATGACCACCATGACCGCGATCGTGATGAGGATGCGCTTCCAGTTGGAGTCCGCCAACTCGAAGACGAGCAGCGACACCAAGACGGTGACGCCGACCTCGGCGATGGTGCGGACGAAGAACGCGGTGTTGATGTAGGGGGCCGGGTCCTGGGCAATCGCCAGCACCCGCTTAGAGCCAGCAACCTCGTCCTCCACGAGCGCCTCGGCGCGGGCCTTGGAAAAGGTCGACAGCGCGGCGTCGGCGGCGGCCAGAACGCCCGCCAGCACCGTCAGCGCGAGGGCGACGAGGAGCAGGACGACCTGGTATTGGCTCACCGGGTTCAGCCCGCGGGGTCGTCGAGAACGCGCTGGTGATCGACCCAGGCCGCCAGCAGCCGATCCTTGAGATCGAACATCTCCGCCTTCTCTTCGACTCCGGCGTGGTCGTAACCCAGCAGATGCAGCAGCCCGTGGACGAGCAGGTACTGCGCCTCCTCGGCCGAGGTCCGGCCGTGTTCGCCGGCCTGGCGATCGGTCACCGCCGGGCAGAGGACGATGTCGCCGAGCATGCCCTCGGGGGCCGCGTCGTCGGCGTCCAGGGGCGGGCGGAGTTCATCCATCGGGAAGCTCAACACGTCGGTGGGGCCCGGCTCGCCCAGGTACTTCTCGTGATAGCTGCTCATCGTCTGCTCGTCCACCAACAGGATCGACAGCTCCGACTGCGGATGGATCCGCAGCTGATCCAGGGCGAACGTCGCGAGGCCGATGAGGGCCGAGGCGTCGACGTCATGGCCGGATTCGTTGTTCAGATCGACGCTCATCAGCCGCGCCGACCGTCCCGGCCGCGGCCGTGCTCGCGAGGCGGCTCGGTGGCCTCGAACTTGTCGTAGGCCGCGACGATGTTGCCGACGAGGCGGTGGCGGACCACGTCTTGGGTGGTGAGGGTGCAAAAGGAGATGTCGTCGACGTCGTCGAGGATGCCCTGCACCGCGCGCAGGCCACTGCGGGTGCTGCCGGGCAGATCCACCTGGGTGACATCACCGGTAATCACCATCTTGGAGAAGAAGCCGAGCCGGGTGAGGAACATCTTCATTTGCTCCATCGAGGTGTTCTGCGCCTCGTCGAGGATGATGAACGCGTCGTTGAGGGTGCGGCCGCGCATGAACGCCAGGGGCGCCACCTCGATCGTGCCCGCCGTCAGGAGCTTGGGAATGGACTCGGGATCGATCATGTCGTGCAGCGCGTCGTAGAGCGGGCGCAGGTAGGGGTCGATCTTGTCGTTCAGGGTTCCGGGCAGGTATCCCAGATGCTCCCCCGCCTCGACGGCCGGACGGGTCAAGATGATCCGGTTGACCTCCTTGTTCTGCAGAGCCTGGACGGCCTTGGCCATGGCGAGATAGGTCTTCCCGGTGCCGGCAGGCCCGATCCCGAACACCACCGTGTGGTTGTCGATGGCGTCGACGTAGCGCTTCTGATTGAGCGTCTTGGGGCGAATGGTCTTGCCGCGGCTGGACAGGATGTTTTGGGTGAGCACCTCGGCGGGGTGGGCGTCGCCCTGGTCCATCATGGCGACGAGCCGCTCCACCGCGTCGGCGGTCAGGCCCTGGCCGGTGCGTAGCACGGTGATCATCTCGGTGAGCACCTGGGCGCCCATCGCGAGCTGTTCGGGATCCCCGCTGAGGGTGACCTCGTTGCCGCGGACGTAGATGTCGGCGTCCAGGACGCGCTCCAGGATGCGCAGGAACTCATCCCGCGGACCGAGCACGTGGACCATGTCTACTGAAACAGGGATGGTGATCTTTCGGGTGGCCAGGACGGGTGCCTCGACAGCCCTTTCCAGATTGGTCAGAATTCCTCCGCTTATCGACTGATGCGACACCGTGGTTTGCGACGCGTTTCCTTGCCGACACGGTGTCGGAGCCCATATTAGTGCGCCCGCGCCCAGAGAGCTAAGAATCCCGCATCCATCGGCTCGTCTGCCCCGTCACCCATCACGGTCGCGCCCGAGTCAGCAGTTCGCATGACCCGCCCCGGAACCGCTGCAGTCAGGGAACCCGTTGCGACCGCCGGGGTGGCAGACTGATGCGGATGGATGCCGTCGACGATGCCTTCGCCGCCGTGCCGCGCCAGGATTTTCTGCCGCGGCGCGAGCGCCGTCGGTCGTCCCGCGACGAGCCGCTACCGATCGGCCATGGCCAGACCAACTCCCAGCCTCGCACCGTGGCTGCCATGCTGCGGCTGCTCGAGGTCCGACCAGGAGACCGGGTGCTCGACGTCGGCGCCGGCTCCGGCTGGACCACCGGGCTGCTCGCCCACCTCACCGGACCGGACGGGCTCGTCGTCGGGACCGAGATCGTCTCGGAGCTGGTCGAACTCGGTCGCGCGAACCTGGCCGGCTCCTCCGGGGCCGGCCGGCGCTGGGCGCGGATCGAGAGGGCCGATCCGGACGCGGTTGGCCGGGCGGTCGAGGCGCCCTACGACCGGGTGCTGGTCTCGGCCGAGGCGCGGCAGCTGCCCACGGCCCTCGTCGATCAGCTCGAGGTGGGCGGCCGGATGGTGCTGCCGGTCAACGGCACCATGCTGCTGGTGCGGCGCGGCCCTGCAGGCGTGGACGTCACCGAGCACGGTCGGTATCGCTTCGTTCCCCTGCTCTGATCGCTCGCGCCAGTCGAGGGTTCGTGTCCTTACAGTCCGGCCGTTCCGGCCGGTCGTCCAGTTGCTCCTCGCTCAGATTTAGCGCAGCTCCATCCCCGCGGCGACGAGCTCGGTGGCGATGGCAGGCTCGTTGGCGGCGTGGCCGGCCAACACGAGCCGGAAGTCCGCCTCGGGCCAGGCCCGGTGCAGCGCCCAGGCGGTGGCGGGCGGGGTGGCCAGATCGTAGGCGCCCTGGACGATGACGGCGGGGAGGTGGCGGATGGCGTCGACGCCGTTCAGGAGCTGATCGGGGGTGAACCAGCCACCGTTGACGAAGTAGTGGTTCTCGATTCGGGCGAAGGCAAGCGCGAAGGCGGGATCGGAGAACGCCTCGATGAGCTCCCGATCGGGTTCCAGGTTGAGCGTCGCCGCCTCCCAGGTGGTCCACGCGATGCCCGCCGGCCCCGAAACGTCGGGATCGGGGTCGTTGAGCAGCTCGTGGTAGGCGGCGATGGCGTCGCCGTCGAACCCTTCGCCCAGGGGGTCGAGGAACCTCTCCCGCCACTGCGGCGCGAGCATCCCGGCCGGCCCGTTGTAGTACCAGTCCAGCTCGGATCGGCGCAGGGTGAAGATGCCGCGCAGAATGAGTTCGCTCACCCGTTGGGGGTGGGCCTGGGCGTACGCCAGCGCCAGGGCGCTCCCCCACGAGCCTCCCCAGACCTGCCAGGTGGAGACGCCGAAGAACTCACGGAGGCGTTCGACGTCGGCCACGAGATCCCAGGTCGTGTTGACGCTCAGATCGGCGTCAGGCTCGCTGGCGTGCGGCGTGCTGCGCCCACAGCCGCGCTGATCGAAGGCGATGATGCGGTATCGCTCCGGGTCGTGGAACCGGCGCATGATCGGGGTGCTACCGCCCCCGGGTCCGCCGTGCAAGAGCACGACGGGCTTCCCGCCCGGGTTGCCCGACTCCTCCCAATGAAGATGCTGTCCGTCCCCGACCGCCAGCTCGCCGGTTCGGCGCGGGACGATCGGGGGGAACAGGATGCTATCGAGGCTCGCCATCGGGCCCGAGAGTTTCCGACCCGGGACCGCCCGGCTCGAGATCCGCCGGCTCCGGATCGGTGGAGGCGAGGTCGTCCACGTCGACGTCATCGACGACCACCTCGTCCGCACCGTCCAGAGCCGGGTTCGCGAGGAGGGCGTCGCCCGGCAGGTCGGCGAGCTCGTCGCCGACGGTGGGATCGGTCGAGGCCTCATCGCGGTCCTCGTCGGGGGCGAAGGGATCGGGCTCTGGTCGCTCCTCGGCGAGCTTTCGATCCAACGACTCACCCTCGGCCATCTCCTCGGCGGTGTTGCCGAATCCTTCGGCGGCCGAGTAGTGATCGGGGGCGCTGTAACCCTCGTCCAAGGGATCGGACGCGTCGGTATTGGCCAGGGTGCGATCGGTCTCGAGCTGATCGAGTTGCTCGGATTCGTCGGGGACTTGTTCATCGAAATCGGTCATGGCTCCCACCCTATTGGCTTGGCCAACACGGGCTTGTCGGGCTACCGAGCCTGACGCGCTGACCCTTCGGCGTCGTCGTCGGCGCCCAAGACGGGGCGGTTGTCTTCCCGCTCCACGATCTGGTCGCCGGGCCCCACCACGACGTCGCGCCCGTCGTGTTGGAGGTAGACCTGATTCGCTCGGAGCGCCGCTCGGCTCATCATGTGGGAGGTGATCGGCACCGTCACGAGCTGGAACAACCCGACCAGGACCAGCACCCCACCGACGCTGACGTCTCGCAGGGCCAGCCCCATGCCTAGGAGCGCCAACAGGGTTCCGAGCACCTGGGGCTTGGTGACCGCGTGCATCCGCGAGAGCAGGTCGGGAAACCGCACCAGGCCAACGGCGGCCACCAGGCACAGCACCGAGGCCAGGAACAACAACACCAGGGCGACGAAGTCGACGACGTCGAGGACGCTCACGGTTCCTCCCTCCAGTCGCTCACCGCGGTCGGGGCGCAGTCCTCGGGCATCTCACTGCCCACGTAGACGAACCTCGCCACGGCCACCGAACCGACGAACGCCACGAGCGCGAGGGCGAACAGGATCGCCAACGGCGTCTTATCCACCGTAGCCGCTACCTTCAGGCCGATCGCACAGATCAAGATGGTCACCAACAGGTCGGTGGCGAGGGCCCGGTTCAACACGGTGGGCCCGCGCACGATCTTCACGACCGTGAGCACCGCCGCCACGAACAGGCAGATCCCGCTGCCCCAGATGAGGATCGTCACAGGCCAACCTCCCGCTTGTTCATGGGTCGCCCGAGCGTGTCGTGCTCTTGTCGACCGCCGAGGGCGGCCTGGACGCGGCGCTCCAGCTCCAACAGGCCGTCGACGCCGCTGGCCATCTCCTCGTGGCTGTGGGCGCCCAACACGTGCACGGTGACCATCGACGTGATCGGATTCATCTCGATGACCATGGTGCCGGGCACTAACGTGATCATCGCGGCGATGACGGTGCGCACCAGATCGTCCTGCTCGTTCAGCCGCACGCGGACGATACCGCCGGCAGAGATGCCGCTCGGTCGCACCGCCGCCCAGGAAACGGTGACGGAGGCGACGGTCAGCTCGCGCAGGAACCAGCCGATGAGCTTCAACAAGGCCCATGGTCGGACGCGGATGTTCGGGGCGACGTTCGGCAGCGGAAAGGCCACCAGCACGACCGCGCTCACGATCAGCCCGCTGACCACCAGGAAGACGCTGACGTGGCCCCAGAGCATGATCCACACCGCCGCCAACCCCAGCAGCGGGAGGGGGCGGATACGGGCCAGGACGCCGATCATCGGGGCACGTCGTTCCCGAAGACGGCCGTGACGTAGGGGGTGCGCTCATACATCTCGTCGGCCGCTCGATCGGTGACGGCGAACAGCGGTCCGGCGAAGAAGGTGAAGGCGACGCTGAACACCATGATCGCCGCCGTGGGAGCAACGACTCCGGGTGCCATCGGGTTCTCGGTCGGCGGGGACTGCCGCCCGAGGTCGCCGGTGAACTCGGCGAGCTCCTGCTCGGTGGGGGTCTCCCGCCAGAAGGCCCGCGACCAGATGCGGCTGATCGCGTACAGCGTGAGCAGGCTGGTGAGGGCCGAACCGCCGACGAGAGCGTAGGCCAGCGGGGTGGCGGATTCGGCTCCCGCCTGCATCAGCCCCACCTTGCCCAGGAATCCCGACAGCGGAGGAATGCCGGACAGGTTCATCGCGGGGATGAAGAACAGCACCGCGATCAGGGGTGAGGATCGCGCCAAGCCGCCGAGCCGGGACAGCGAGGTGGTGCCGCTGACGCGCTCGATGAGCCCGGCGACGAGGAACAGCGTCGTCTGGATCGTGATGTGGTGGGCCACGTAGAACATCGCGGACGACAGGCCCCTCTGGTTGCCTACGGAGATCCCGAAGATCATGTAACCGATGTGGGAGACCAGGGTGAACGACAGCAACCGCTTGATGTCGTTTTGCGCCACGGCACCCAGGATGCCGACGATCATCGTCGCCAGCGCCGCCCACATCAGCAAGCTGTTGAGCCGGCCGTCGGGAAACAGCAGGGTCTGGGTACGGATGATGGCGTACACCCCGACCTTGGTGAGCAGCCCGGCAAAGATCGCC
This sequence comes from Propionibacteriales bacterium, assembly GCA_038259365.1. GTDB lineage: Bacteria > Actinomycetota > Actinomycetes > Propionibacteriales > Propionibacteriaceae > JBBSOW01. The sequence goes on along the minus strand of JBBSOW010000009.1, from coordinate 20,306 downwards.
GTAACCGAGGCCGGGGCGGTCGGATAGGAATCGGGCAGCCACGCCGAGACCGGGAACACCGCGGCCTTGATGCAGAAGCCGAGCAGCAGCATCAGTTGCAGGGTGAGCTGGGTGGAGTCCGGCAGGTCCCGTAGCCGCTCGGACAGCAGCGCCAAACTGACGGTGCCCGTCGAGGCGTAGATCAACGCGACGGCGGTGACGAACAGCACCGAGGAGAGCAGGTTGACGATCACGTAGTTGATGCCCGCGCGGATGCGCGAGAGGGTGCCACCGAGGGTCAGCAGCACGAAGCTGGCGAACAGCAGCATCTCGAAGCCGACGTACATGTGGAACAGGTCACCGCTGAGGAAGGTGGTCGCCACGCCGGCCATGAGCACCAGCAGCGTCGGATGGTAGATCGGCAGCGGGGCGTCGCCGTCGGTGGCGTCGTTGGAGGCCCTGCCCTGGCCGATCGAGAACAACATGACCGCCAACGTGACCACGTAGGAGATCAGCACCATGAGCGCCGACAGGCGATCGACGACGAGCACGATGCCGTGGGCCGGGCCCCAGCCTCCGACGCGCATGGACAGCGGGCCGTGAGTGTCGGCGGCCCACAACAAGACGACGGCGATCAGCACGCCGAGCGACAGCGCGATCGCGGAAACGAACCGCTGCACGAGGTTGTGCCGGTAGGCCACGACGGTGATGCCGGCGGCCAGCAGCGGCAGCAGGACCGGTAGCGGCACGAGCGAATGCAGCGTCACCGCTCGTCCCACCCCTCGACCCAATGTGCGTGGCCGCTCGACTCGCTGGCGTCGCGATCGATGCTGTAAGGATCGGAGGTGTCCCGGTAGTCGCTGGCCGACATGTCGTTCTCGTCCGCGGCCCGGCCGATCCTGGTGTCTTCTGGATCATCGGAGACCGTGTCGGTACCCGCCAGCTGCCACGTGCGGTGCGCGAGCGCGAGGACGAAGCCGGTCACCGCGAGCGTGATGACGATCGCGGTCAACATGAGCGCCTGCGGCAACGGATCGCTGATGCCCTCGGCCCCCAGCGGGGGGAAGACCTTGGCATCCTTGTCCACGAACGGGGCGCTCCCGGGCTCTCCCGAAGCGATGATCAACACGATGTTGGCCCCGTTACTCATGAGCAGCACCCCGAGCAGTGCCCGGATGAGGCTGCGAGCCAACAACAGCACCACTCCGGTGCCGAACAGGGCTCCCGCCAGCAGGCACAAGGCCAGATTGGCGATCATCGGCGCTCACCCCCAGGAATGGGTTGGGCGGCGTCCTGGAGGGTAGAGCTCGGCGTCTCGCCGCTGACCATGGCCGCCGACCACGGGCTTTCCCCCTGCCGGCGTTGGATGTCGGCGTCGACGCCGGCTCCCAGGCTGCGCAGGATATCGAGCATCAAGCCGATGACCACCAAATACACCCCGATGTCGAAGAACAGCGAGGTCACCAGGTGCACCTCACCCAGCAAGGGCACGTGGAAATAGATGCTGTAGCTCTGGAAGACGACGCCGCCGACGAACATCGACGACACCCCCGTGCCGACGGCGAGAAACAGGCCGCTGCCCAACAGGATGCCCGGCATGAGCGGCAGCGCCGCGCGGAGCTCGTTCCGCCCGCCCGCCAGATACCGCACGGTGAGGGCCAGGCCCGCGACGAGCCCCGCGACGAACCCGCCCCCGGGCAGGTTGTGCCCGGCGAACAGCAGGTAGAGCGAAAGGATCATCACGGTATGGAAGGTGAGCCGGGCGACGACCTCGAAGAGGAAGGAACGACGGCTGCCGTGCACCTCGCTGACCTCGGCGAGCCAGCCCCCTTGATCGAGCACGGAGGCGCTATGGCCTCGACGGCGGCGTCGCATCAACCCCACTCGTTGCTGGGAGACCTCGACTTTGCGTTGGTCCAAGAAGATCAGGCTGGCGACTCCCGTGGCGGCCACGAGCACCACCGAGATCTCGCCCATGGTGTCCCACGCGCGCGCGTCGACCAGGATGACGTTGACGACGTTGGTGCCGCCGCCGAACTTCACCGCGCCCTCGGCGATGTCGTAACTCGTCGGTACCGCGGTCCGCGCCCCCGAGGCCACCAGCGAAACGATCGTGATGACGATCCCCGAGAGCACCCCCAAAGCGACGCGAACGCTCAAGGTGATGCGTTTGCGGGTCTCATCGAAGTCCGCGGGAAAACGTCGCAGGACCAAGACGAAGAACACGACGCTCAGCGTCTCGACCAGAACCTGGGTGAGGGCGAGGTCGGGCGCGCCGTGCAGCAGGAAGATGACGGCGCACCCGTACCCGGTGACGCCGACCAGGAAGACCGCGCGCAGGCGGCCCTTCGAGTGCACCGCCAACACGGAGGCGAGGATAGTCACGACGACGACGCCGGCCTGAGCCCAGGAATCGGCGAGCTTGACGCTCGGAATGCCGGTGCCGAACAGCAGGGAGCCGCCCGGGAGCACGATCATGATCACCAGGATCAGCCCCAGAGTCAGGGGTAGGGAACCGCGCTGGACGAAACCGGTCACCTCCAGCGAGATCCGGTCGAGCCCCCGCATGATCCAGCGGTAGATCAGCACCGCCGAGGGCGCGTGGGGCGCCGCGGCTTGAGCCCGCTCGATCCGGTTCTTCAAGGCGAACAGCAGCGCACCCGTCCCCAGGGTCAGCAGCGAGAGGACCAGCGTCAGGTTGAACCCGTGCCACAGACCCAGGTGCACGGTGTCCGGCCCCTCGGGCCACTGATGGGTGTAGGACTCGACGAGCGACTCCCCCGCCTCGCTGATCGGGGCCAAGACCAGGCTGGCGAGGCCTAAGGCGACCGGCACCGCGATCGTCACCGGGTGCAGGTGGTGCACGGGCGTCTCCGGCTTGCCGGGGAGGGTCTTCCACGCTCCCCACAGAAAACGGGCGCTGTAGGCGAAGGTGAACACCGAGCCGAGGATGACGACGGCCAGCACGAGATGGGAGAGGTCGTGGTTGCTCAGCGGCCCGAAGCCGGCGCCGTGCTCGTAGGTCGCATAGACCGCTTCCTTGCCGGCGAATCCGAGCATCGGGGGGACCCCGGCCATGGACGCCGCACAGAGCACGCTGGCCCAGAACAGCACCGGCATCTTGCGGCGCAGCCCGGAGATCTCGCGGAGGTCTCTCGTGCCGGTGGCGTGATCGATGGCCCCGACGGTGAGAAAGAGCCCCGCCTTGAACAGCGCGTGGGCGACGAGCATGGTCAGCCCCGCTAGCGCCGCCTCGCGGGTCCCGGTGCCGACGAGGATCGTCAAGAAACCGAGTTGGCTGACGGTGCCGTAAGCCAGCACCAGCTTGAGGTCGTGTTGGCGCAGGGAGCGGTAGCCGCCGAGGAGCATGGTGAACCCGCCCAGCACCAAAATGGTCGGCAGCCAGGTGGGCGCGTCGGAGAAGCCGGGGGCGAAGCGGGCCACGAGGTAGATGCCGGCCTTGACCATGGCCGCCGCGTGCAGATAGGCGCTGACCGGGGTGGGGGCGGCCATCGCCCCGGGCAACCAGAAGTGGAAGGGCACGAGGGCCGACTTGGTGATGGCGCCCACCAAAATGAGCACGATGGCCGCCGCGGCGAGCGTGCCCTGCGGCGGATCGGCGACGATCTGATCGATGGTGAACGTGCCCGCGAGCTGGCCGATGACGACGAACCCGATGAGCATCGCGAGGCCCCCCAGCGTCGTCACGACCAGGGCTTGGCTCGCCGCCTCCCGGCTCTCGCGCAACTTCGCCTTGTGACCCACCAGCAGGTAGGACAAGATCGTGGTGATCTCCCAGAACACGTACAGCACCAGCAGGTTGTTGCTGATCACGAGGGCGTACATGGCGCCGGCGAAGCCCGTCAGCAGGCCGGCGAAAACGCCCAAGCCCGGCTCGTCGTCGTCGAAGTAGCCGACGCAGTAGACGAGCACGAGGGCGCCTATCCCGCCGACGATGAGACACATCAGCCACGAAAGCGTGTCGAGGGAGAAGCTGAGATTGAGTCCGATGCTGGGCGCCCACCTGGCCACCTCGACGGGCACGCCGGCCGGCAGCGTCGCCGCGGACGTGAGGCTCAACGCCCACGCCACGGTGGCCGCGCTCGGCACCGCCAACACGTAGAACGCGCGCTTGCCCATCCACCGCACCAGCAACGGGGCAACCACGGCCGCCACCAGATGCAGCGCGAGCAGAGCGAGCACGGGTCTCCCGGGTAGGACGTGGGCGGAGGTGGTGCGTGGGTCGGCGAACAGGCGGGAGGAAGCTGGTCACAGCATTCTCGCGCAGGTTGCTGGGGACACATTATCTGCCAATCGCGAAATCCGTCTCCCCCCATCCGGTTTCGTTCGCGGGTCGGACCCGTGAGGTCGGGGAATCAACCGTAGAAGCGACCCAAGAACTCGCGCTTGAACTCCGGCATCCGGCCTTCGACGATGCTCGCCCGAATATCGTCGACGAGCCGGACGGTGAAGCGTTCGTTGTGGATGGTGGCCAGCGTGGCGCTCAGCATCTCCTTGGCCTTGAACAGGTGGTGCAGGTAGGCCCGGCTGTAATGCGCGCAGGTGTAGCAATCGCAGCCCACCTCGATGGGGTTGAAATTGCGCCGGTTGGCCGCGGTGTTGATGTTGTACCTCCCCTGCGCGGTGTAGACCGCCGCGTTGCGCGCCACCCGGGAGGGTTGAACGCAGTCGAAGGTGTCCGCGCCGGCCTCGATGGCGGCGAAAAAATCGTCCGGCTCGGAGATGCCCAGCAGGTGGCGCGGCTTGTCGTCGGGCAACTCCTCGCTGCACCACCCGACGATGGCGCCGAGGTTCTCCTTCTCCAGCGCCCCGCCGATGCCGAAGCCGTCGAAGCGCTGACCCTGGACCTCCAGTTCAGCCAGACCCCGCGACGCCCGGCGGCGCAGATCCTCGTACTGAGCCCCTTGGACCACCCCGAACAGGGCCTGATAGGGGCTGGCGGTCCGAGATTCGGTCAGGATCCGATGCTCCGCCAGGCAACGGCGGGCCCAGGCGTGGGTGCGCTCCACCGAGCGCTCCTGGTAACCGCGGGTGTTCAACAAGGTGGTCAGCTCGTCGAAGGCGAAGATAATGTCGGCCCCCAACTGGTGCTGGATCCCCACCGACACCTCGGGGGTGAACCGATGCCGGTCCCCGTTCAGGTGGCTGGTGAACGTCACCCCGTCGTCGTCGACGTGAGCCATCCGCGTCTTGCCGTCGGCGATCACCTGGTCATCGGCCAATCCGCCCGCGTCCATCGCCAGCACCTTCTTGAACCCCACCCCGAGGCTCATGACCTGGAACCCGCCCGAATCGGTGAAGGTGGGCCCCGGCCAGTTCATGAACTTCCCCAGGCCGCCCCCCTCTTCGACGATGTCGGCGCCGGGCTGGAGGAACAGGTGGTAGGCGTTGGCGAGCACGGCCTGGGCGCCCACGCCGGCGATCGCTTCGGGCAATACCGCCTTCACCGTCGCCTTGGTGCCCACGGCGATGAAGGCCGGGGTCTGGATCCGCCCGTGCGGGGTGGAGATCACCCCGGCCCGGCCGAGCCCGTCGGTCAGGTCCGCGGTGGGTTCGAAGCCGAATTGGCTTCCGGGAGGTGCATTGACGGGGCTAGGGGTCACTGCGTAATACTCCCATCTCGCCGCGGATGGCGGGCGCGCCCTAGAATCCCCGCTGCTCCTGGGCAGCGCGCTCGAGCTGATGCTTCGCGCTCGATTCATACCCTGACGGCGAGCATGGTTGTGAGACGCTGAAGGTGCGGGATGGAGAGGGAAGTGAGACATGATCAGCATTGAACCGGGCTTGACCACGACGGGAAGCGGACGTTCTCGATCGAGTATCGGCTGAAGTGTCTGCGCGCTTGGGATGGCTGTCGACGGCGCTCGAAAGTAGACAGTTTCGGCGTTCGAAAAGTGGACGCTCGTCAACGAATGAGGACCGCCGCCCGGATCGTCCGCGGCCAACACAAGACCAAGATCGAAATCGACACCAAAAGGGTCTGGGCCGAGCAGCTCGCCGCTTCTTTCGACCACCTCGCGGCGATCGGACCGCCCCCATCATCTGACCGGCAGCCCAGCCGCTGACCATCCACTACTCGAGCACCCCAGGAGAACCGGACACAGGGCCTGCCAACCAGCACGCCCTCCCACCCCAAGATCAACAACCCCGCCAGAACAGCACAAAACCATGATCCTTTCCGCTTGTCGAAAGAGCGAGGCCCAATCTTGCCCCCGACCGACCGAATGGACTGTAATCTGGCCTCGTGGCCAGGGGGACGAAATAGTGCGGTATTCGGTGCGCCGGCTTGTCGGACTACCCGCGCCGGTGGTGGTGATAATCGTATTGGCTGCGCTCGTGGCACCGCGCGTCCTGCAACCCCTCTATGGCGATCAAGCGTTGTCGCTCGAGATCGGCCGGCGACTACTGTCGGGCGAGCACCTCTACCGCGACGTCTGGGACATCCGCTACCCAGGGTCGATGGTGTGGTTCGCGGTTGTGGGCAGCGTAATCGGTACATCAGCGATCGGGCTTCGCATTGCCGAGTTCTGTTGGCTCGCCGGTCTCGCCGCGTTAATATCCCACGACGTGACTCGTCAGGCCGGGCGTCGCGCTGGTATCGTCGCCGGCCTCGCGACCGTCGGTCCATTATTCTGGATGGCGCGTTCGACGGATGTCGCGCAGCCTGACACCCTCGCACTTGTCGTGCTCTATTTGCTCTTCCGGGTCACGCTCCGCCCGACATCCGCCCCGCTCACGCCGGTCAGGGCCGTCGCGATCGGGCTCGGCGCGATCGTGTTGGCGATGTTCAAGATCACGCTCGCCCCGTTACCTGCACTGTTTGTGTTGGTTCACTTGTGGACGCGTCGGCCGCCGTGGGGTGACACGTTGCGTGGTCTAGCGTGGATGATCGGCGGGTGCCTCATCGGTGTCGGTGCCGTCGTGGCTGCGTTGGCGGCGAACGGTGACGTCGGATGGGTGGCACACACTTGGTTTGTGCAAGGCCCGTCGATGCGTTCGATCGAACCGCCCCCCATCGAGCGGCTCGCGCGTTCCATTGGCCGGGTGGTCGTTTTCGCCTCTCCGGTCGTGATTGGAGCTGCGATCGGACTCGTGAACCTGATTCGACGTCATCGAGCGGATCGCGATGCCTGGACGCTTGGGGCCGCGACGTGGCTCGTCGCGGCGTCGCTTCTGCTACTGCCACAGCAGTGGTGGTCATACCAATGGATGAGTCTGGCTGTGCCGCTCGGGCTGTTGGCGACACCTACCTTGGCACGCATCCTTTCGTCGCCGAGACGCGTCGTGACTGCCTGTGTCGTAGTCCTCGTACTATCCCTCTTCAGCGACCCGCGCTACTTCCGGGCGCTGGCCGACCACGGGCTACATCCGGCGGCGATCGCCGCCGATCTGCAACCGGGGTACCGCAATGGCATCGAGCTCCAGCAGTTGTTCGCAAACGATCCACCCGACAGTGTTTACGCGTTCGCAAATCCGTTGGCGGTACTGGAGATCGATCGGGACCCGAAGATCGCGGTCCACGGTTGGTCGACCGAGTTCTACGATGACACCACCTGGCGACGACTGAACGACGAGTTCGCTCTCCACCCGCCCGAGGTAGTGCTGATCGACGAGTTCACCGCACCGATTGTCGCGGCCGGGTCGCCACACCTGTCCGCGCTGCTCGCCGACGATTACGAAGAGGTGGCGCAGCTCACCGGGGGTGTACGAGTGCTCCGCCGAGTTGCTGGCGATTGACCATTTAGGGGAAACGCCGCGGCTCCTGTCGAGCATCAGCCCGGATGTTGCGGTAGGGAGTTGAGTTGATCTTGGTGGTTCGACACTGGCGGTAGATGTGAAGAAGTGCCTTGCTGGTGGGTCAGCGCGAACGTTCTGTTCGGCGTTGATGGCCAAGGGCGCCCGCCGCCTCGGCGGGCCGGAGGACATGATCATCTCCCTTTACGCCGACGGCACGACGATCCGCGACATCCAGCACCACCTCGCCGCGACGCCGGAAACCGAGCTGTCCCATGAGACGATCAGCAACGTCACCCAAGCCGTCGCCGCGGAGATCAAAGCCTGAGCGAGCCGCCCGTTGGAGGCGTGGCCGTCCTACCCGGTGATCTACCTCGACGCGTTGGTCGTGAAAGTCCGCGACCGCGCGCACGTGAGCAACCGGTACCGGCAAGGACCGCCAACTTATCCCCTGCCTGGTCGAAGGCGCCAACGTCACCGGCCGGAGGGCCGCACTCGGCCACTCGCCCTGGTCTACCCCGACCGCATCAACGCCCTACAACGAAGTTACGACTCTATGACCACCTCACTTACCCAAACACTGGTCTTGGCCGTCACGTTGGCCAGGGTCAGCGGGCGCGCAGCGCCGCCAACTGCCCGACGGCGACCACACCAGCGGTCGAGGTGCGTAGCACGCCGTCGCTGATCAGCACCGAGCGGGCACCCGCGTCGACGAACGCCCGCAGCTCCTGGTCGGCGATGCCGCCCTCGGGGCCGACGATGAGCATGACCTCCCCCGACGGGGGCAAGGACAGTTCGGCGAGGTGTTCGCTCGCCCCCTCGTGCAGCACCAGGGCCAGATCCACCGAGGCGAACCGGGCGGCGAGCTGCCTGGTCGTGGCGAGGTCGCTCACCTCCGGGATGCGCAACCGTCGCGATTGCTTGGTGGCCTCGCGGACCGTCGAGCGCCACTTGGCCAGCGACTTCGCCCCACGATCGCCCTGCCAGCGCACGATCGAGCGCGTCGACTGCCACGGAACGATCTCATCGACGCCGATCTCGGTGAGCATCTCGATGGCCAGCTCCGAGCGGTCGCCCTTGGCCAACGCCTGAACCGCTACGATCCTCAGGCCGCGCGGCGGCTCGCGAAGCTGGTGCTCGCTGTCCTCGTCGAGGGTGAGCTCCAGGCCGGCCTTCTCGGCCGAGAGCACGCGGCACCGAGCGCCCCGACCCCGACCGTCGGAGACGACGATCCGCTCCCCCGGACCAATCCGGCGGACGACCGAGGCGTGTCGCCCCTCGGCACCGTCGAGCCGAAAGCTGGAGCCCGCCACCTCGGGACATTGGTCGACGAAGAAGACCGCATCGCTCATCAGGCTCTATGTCTCATCAGGCACTATTTCTGATCAGGCATGGAACGCGTCCCGGAGCCGGGAGAACATCCCCTTGCTGTGCCGCTGGACGGTCCCCTCGGGGGCGGTTTCCTCGCGTAGGTCGGCGAGCTGACGCAGCAGTTCGCGCTGCTCGTCGCTGACCCGAGTTGGCGTCTGCACCATCAAGGTGATGCCGAGTTCACCGCGGCCAAGATCCCGGCCGTTGCGTTGCAGGCGCGGCATGCCGCGGCCGGGAACGGTGATCCGGGTACCGGATTGGGTTCCCGCGGGAATGGTGATCTCCACCTTTTGGGTTTCTTCGTCGCTGGATTCGAGATCCGCCTCGAGCGTGTCCACCGAGACCTCGGTGCCAAGCGCGGCGGCCGTCATGGGCAGCTTCAACACGCACTCGAGGTTGTCGCCGTCGCGGCGGAACAGTTCGTGGTGGGCGACGCTCAACTCGACGTAAAGGTCACCGGCCGGCCCACCGCCGGGGCCGACCTCGCCGTGGTGGGAGAGGTGGATACGGTTGCCGGTGCTCACCCCGGCCGGGATCTTGACGTTGATGGAGCGCTGAGTTCGCACCCGCCCTTCGCCCGAGCACTCCAGGCAGGGATGGGCGATGAGAGTGCCGTAACCGCGACAGTTGGGGCAGGCCTGACTGGTGCGAATGTCGCCGATGAAGGAGCGCTGCACGGTGATCACGTCGCCACGGCCATGGCAGGTATTGCAGGTGATCGGCTCGCTGCCGTCGGCCGAGCCGTTTCCGCTGCAGCGAGGGCAGGTGACCGCGGTATCGACGCGGACCGGCTTGGTGATGCCGAACGCGGCCTCGGCCAGGTCCAGTTCCAGGTGGACGAGCGCGTCTTGGCCCCTACGCACCCGCGAACGCGGTCCGCGCGAGCTGCCCTGAGCCGACCCGCCGAACATGGCGTCCACGAGGTTGGTGAAGTCGAAGCCCGCCCCGCCGAAGTTGGCGCCGCCCCCGAAGCCGCCCATGTCGGAACCGTTGGGGTCCCCACCACGATCGAAGATGTCGCGTTTCTTGGGATCGCGCAGGACCTCGTAGGCCTCGCTGATCGCCTTGAACTGTTCCGATGCGTCCTCGGTTTGGGACACGTCGGGGTGCACCTTCATCGCCTGTTTGCGATAGGCCTTCTTGATCTGCTCCTCCGAGGCGTCGCGGGCAACGCCCAACACCCCGTAGTAATCCTTGGTCATTCTTACCCTTCAGCCAGAAAGCGACCCACATAGCGCGCGACGGCGCGCACCGATGCCATGGTCGATGGATAGTCCATCCGGGTTGGCCCGACAATGCCGAGGCTCGCCCAAATGTCGTCGTCGGTTCCGTACGCGCTGGCCACCAACGAAGTCGTGGACAGTTCACGATAAGGGTTTTCGGCCCCAATGCGAACTGTGACGGCGTCCGAGGCCGCCGCCTCGCCGAGCAGCTTGAGCAGGATCACCTGTTCCTCCAAGGCCTCGAGCACCGGGCGCACGGTGGTTTCGAACTCGTCGCCGAACCTGGTGAGGTTCGGCACCCCGCCGACGACCACGCGGGTGGCGCGGGCCGTCCCCAACACCTCCAGCAGCGCCGCGGTGCAAATGGCGGCGGCAGGGCGAAGCCGGGGTTCGACGGCGACGTCGCGGGCGACCAGCTGATCGAAATCGACCAGGTTCTGCACCGCCTCGACCGGAGTTTGCCCCCCGACGGCCGCGTTCAACCGAGCGCGAATGATGCCCAGATCGTCCTCGGTGTGCTCGGTCAGCTCCACCACCCGCTGCTCCACGCGACCGCTGGAGTTGATCATGATCAACATCACCCGACCCGCGCTCAGCGAAACCAGCTCGACGTGACGCACGGTGGCGGTCGACATGATCGGGTACTGCACGATGGCCACCTGCTGGGTCACCTGCGCCAGCAGCCGCACCGTCCGGGTGACCACGTCATCGACGTCCAGGGCGCCCGAGAGGAAGGTCTGCACCGCCCGTTTCTCGGCCGGCGAGAGCGGCTTCACCGCCGCCAGCCGATCCACAAAGAGCCGGTAGCCCTTATCGGTGGGGATCCGGCCAGCGCTGGTGTGGGGTTGGGCGATGTAGCCCTCGTCCTCCAAGGACGCCATGTCGTTGCGGACCGTCGCCGGAGAGACCCCGAGATTGTGCCTCTCCACCAGGGCCTTCGAGCCCACCGGCTCCCGGCTCGAGACGTAGTCGGTGACGATGGCGCGCAACACCTCGAGCTTGCGGTCGTCGAGCATCATCACCTCCGGTCTTTCAGCGGCCCATCCTCGTGTCAACACCCGGCGGAGGGAAAATCATTCCCGGCACGGATGCCCGTATTGGCACTCTTTGGTAGCGAGTGCCAGTCTAGCTTCTATGGCCGACTTTGAGGACTCCGCTGCGACGGCGGCGCCGCCACCCGGCATCGACTGGCGGCTGCTCGCCCCCGGTGTGTTCGTGGCCACCGTCGAGCCCGACGCCGTCAACGTCGGGCTGGTGGTCGGGGAGGGCGAATCGCTCATGATCGACACCGGGTCCTCCCCCGCTCAGGGCGCGGCCCTGGCGCGATCGGCCGCGGGCGTGCTCGGCCCCGGCAACCACACCCCGGTCAAGACCGTCGTCATCACCCACCGCCACCGCGACCACTGGTTCGGCCTGGCCGGCATCACGTCTGCCGAGGTGAGCATCGCCCACCAGAGCCTCGGCGAGGTGCGGCCCGAAGACCGCGCCGAGGCGGCGTCCTGCGGGGTCGCCGCGGCGGACCTGCTCTGCCCGAGCCGCACCATCGGCAACGTTTGCGGCCTCGACGTGGGCGGGCGATGGGTCGAGGTCGTGCACCTGGGCCCGGGCCACACCGACGGCGACCTCGTCGTCGTCGTGCCCCACGCCAACCTGGTCTTCGCCGGCGACCTCGTGGAGAGCGATGGCCCCCCGCAGTTCGGGCCGGACTGCTCGCCGCGAGCCTGGGCCTCGACCGTCGATCACCTCGTCGGCATGACGACCAAGGGCGGCATGCAAGCGATTCCCGGCCACGGCGGGCCGATGCAGGCCAACGAAATTTTGGAGCAGCGGGCGCGCATCGGCGGCGTCGAGGTGGAGTGTCGTCGCCTCATCGAGGACGGGGTCGCCGCCGGGGACGCCCTCCACGCCGGTCGGTGGCCCTTCCCGGCCGAGGGCCTCGCCGACGCCGTCGAGCTGATGTACGCCGAGCTGGCCTCGTTGGGTCTGCGTCCGCAACGTCAGCTGCCCATCAAGCCGATCTCGCCGTGACGAGGCCGTTCGTCGGTAGCGAACAGCCCACCTAGAGCTGGCCGCGCACCGCCTCCCAGACAAACTCGTTGGCGGCGGCGATCAGCGGCGCCCCGCGAGCGGCGACGGTGTAGACGGTTCGGTCCAACATCCGGCAGGTGCCGCCGAGCTCGGTGATCATGAGCGCCCCAGGTGCGTGATCCCACGGTTTGGGCGGCCCGTACACCAAGAAGTCGATGTTTCCGGCCGCGAGCATGGGATAGTCCACCCCGCAACAGAACGCGGTCTGGTGGGTGTTGGGCAACCGCTCCAGCGCGTCGCCGTGGGTCTTTCCCAGCGCGCGAGTCAGCTGGCGGCGGGCCGAGTACGACGCCGCCCCGTTGATGTCGCGCAAGCGCCCGGGCGCGGCCGGTCGTCGAAGCGGCTCACCGTTATCCCACACCCCAGCGCCAAGTTCGGCCACCATGGAACGCCCGTGCTCGGGTTGCCAGATCCAGCCGCGCACGGTCCGCCCGTGGCGAACCTCGGCGAGCATGACGGCGTGGTCGGGCGAGCCGTGGACGAAGTTCCGGGTGCCGTCGACCGGATCCACGAGCCAGACGTGCTCGGCGTCGCGCATCCGCGCCAGCAGCTGCGGGTCGGTGGCGGCGGCCTCCTCGCCGACGACGAGGGCGCCGGGATAGGCGCCCTGCAGGTGTTCGGTGAGGATCTGCTCGGACTCGTGGTCGGCGACGGTGACCAGATCGCCGGGGGCCTTCTCGTGCACCTGTTCCGAGGCCAGGCTGCGAAACCGTGGGGTGATCACCTCCGCGGCCACGTCCTTCATCAGGTCCAGAATCGCGTCGGTGCTCAGGGCGTCGGTAGGCATCTTGTGCCGAAGCTTACTGCTGGTGGTCCTGGGTGACGAAGTCGATGAGGCGCTCCACCTCGCTGAGTAGGCCACGATCCAGGTCGGTCCAGGAGTTGGCGTGGGAGAGGATCTTCCTCCAGGCCCGAGCGATGTCGGCCTGATCGGCGTGCGGCCAGCCGATCCGCTCGCAGATCCCGTGCTTGAAGTCCTCACCCTTGGGAACTCGCGGCCAGGCCGTCAACCCCACCCTCTCGGGCTTCACCGCCTCCCAGATGTCGATGTAGCGGTGCCCCGTGACGAAGACGAACTCGCCGAACGGGCCGTTGGACACGGTGGCGGCAATGCGTTGCTCCTTGCTGCCGGGGACCAGGTGATCCACGAGCACCCCCAGCCGCCTGCCGGGGCCGGGCTCGAATTCGGTGACGATGGCGGCCAGATCGTCGATGCCGCCGAGGTACTCCACGACGACGCCGACGTGGCGCAGGTCCTCGCCCCAGATCTTCTCCACCAGCTCGGCGTCGTGACGGCCCTCGACGTAGATGCGGCTGGGCAGCGCCACCTTGGCCTTCGTCGGTTGGCCGGTCATTAGGGAACCGGACGCGGTGTGGGAGGCCCGGGCCTTGGCGGCCCTGCGCGGCGCCTGCACCGAGACGGGCTTGCCCTCGAGCCACAGGCCGGGTCCGACAGGGAAGCTGCGGATCCTGCCCTTGCGGTCTTCCAGCACCACGAGCCCGTTCTCCCAGCGCACCACCGCCCCGCAGAACCCGCTCGTGGGGTCCTCGAGCACCATGCCGAGCCTCAACTCCACCTCGGTGGAGGTCTTGAGGTGGCCGCGTTGCCAGCCCTTGGCCAACACGTCGGAGCCGTAGCGCGCCGGCGGGGTGTTCATCGGAGGTCGGCCGGCGGGTGATCGGTCGGCGGGTGATCGGTCGGCGGGTGATCGGTCGGCGGGAGGCACCAGCGCAGGCTACGCAACGGCCGCGGCGGAATCGGCGGGGCGCGCCGAGGAACCCGGGCGAACCCGCAGCGTGAACCTCGTGAGAGCGTAGGCGGCGATGAGGTCGTCCCATTCCAGGCCCGGCTCGGCCGCGATCTCGAGGTTCAGGGCCAGCAACCGGGTGAGCAGGGTGTCGCTTTCCTGGATGGCCAGCGCGTTGCCCGGGCACTTGTGGGCGCCGTCGCCGAAGCTCAGGACCTCACCGGAGATCCCGCGCGGCAACTCTCGCGCCGGGCACAGCTGTTCAGGCGACTCCCCCACCACCGACTCGTCCACGTTGGTCTGGCGGATGTAGAGATCTACGAGCTCGCCCGCGCGGAACTCGTGATTGTCCTCGCCGTCGACCAGGACGAAGTCCTCGACCACCCGGCGGTACAGGTGGCCGACGATGGGTTCGAGCCGGAGGATCTCGTTCAGGATCTCGTAGCGTTCCGCCTCCTCGGCGCCCAGGTAGCGCTGGCGCAATTCGGCGTCGTGCAGGAAATGCCAGACGCACATACTGATGTACTCCCGCGTGGTGATCATCCCGGCCGCCCCGTAGGTGACGCACTCGGTCAGGATCTCGGAGTCGGTGTAGCCCTCGTCGAGCAGGTGGGTGATGACGTCCTCTTGAGGGTTCTTGCGCCGGGTCCGGATCGCCGGACGGACGTCGCGCAGATAGAAGTTCCCCGTGCTGGACAGGGGCTTCAGCGTGTTGGAAATGGCGGCGAAGCGGCTGGGCTTGGTGGCCTTGCCCGGGGCGTCCGGCTTCTTCGGGACCTGGCTGAACAGCCGCTCCAGCCGGCGTGACATCCCCGGAATGCTCGATTCGGTGAGGCCGATCACCTGCGAGGCGATCTCCACCGAGTAACGCAGCGAGTACTGGTCCAGGTCGAAGGTTCCGGCGGCGACGGCGTCGGCCACGAGGCCGTCGGCGCGCTCGACCATGAGCTGGCGGTAGCGCCGGTCGACCGTGCGGGGGGCGAAGTAGCGCGCCGTCTGGGCCCGCTGCTTGCGGTGTTCGTCCCCGTCCATGAACAGGATCGGCGGCCTCATCGTCGAGCGGCCGGCCTGGGTCTCCTCCGCCATGAACCCCGCCTGATGGGTCCCGTCACGCTCACGCAACACCTGGCGCGCCAGTTGCGCCGAGCGGACGCGCCACACCCCGCCCACGCGCTCGACCCGCGGCCCGGCCTCGGGCTCATCGGGGATCGCCTTGCGCGCTGAGGGCTGGCTTATCGGACAGACTGCTTCGTCGGTTTCCACGCTCGCCAGGCTACCCAACCGGCGAAGCCGACAGGGGGTTACGCCCACCACGTTGTCGCGGTGGTCGGCGTGCCGCTCACCCGGGAGCTGACCCAAAAGACTGCCCGCATGTCTTCCGCGAGGCGACTCTTAGCGGTCGGTGTGCCGACGAATAGCGCCTCGCCACGTCCAAGAGCGCTGGCGTGGCCCGCAAAGCACCCTCGGTTGATAGCCCCTTTGGCAACGCGGGGGGCCCGCGTCGCGATGTGTTCGACTCCGCCGCCGTCCCCGCCAAACCTGACCCGGTTCCAACCACGGTCGTACAATCCCTCACTGGCATATATGCCAGATAGCACCTCTGCGACCGAGGTTGGAACCGGCATATTTTCGAGCGGCCGGGTGCAGGGAACGACGAAGGGCCTTGCTATCCATTGCTGGGCCATCAGTGGCTGTGCCCGTGATCAAGGGCAAGCAGTCCTGGGCGCTGTCCTACAACGTGGCCGCGCTGGGCCGGGTCAATCCAGGAGACGCCTAACGACGCCGTCGGCGAGGAGCCGACCGCTGAGGGTTAGGGTCATCCGCGGCCCGATCCGCTCCCCCAGATTGGCGCCCTCCACCAGCACCGCGTGACCGTCGGCGACGATGTCGGACACCCGGGCCCGCTCGGAATCGGTGAGCACCTCCAGCGGCAGCCCATCGCTGAGCCGCAGCTCGAGCAGCACCCGCTCGACCCTGCGCTCGGAGTCGCCGAGCACCTCGCGGCCGACCGCGGGCAGCCTTCCCTCGGCCAGCGCGGCCGTGTAGCGGGCCGGGTGCTTGGCGTTCCACCACCGCACCCCCCCAACGTGGCTGTGCGCGCCGGGGCCGATCCCCCACCAGTCGTCGCCGCGCCAGTACGCCAGGTTGTGCCGGCACTGGGCCTCGGAACCGCGAGCCCAGTTGCTCACCTCGTACCAGCCGAAACCGGCCTGGGAGAGCAGATCGGCGGCCAGCAGGTACTTGTCGGCCAGGTCGTCGTCGTCGGTCATCGGCACCCGCCCGCGCTTGATCTGCGCGGCCAGCCTGGTCCCCTGCTCCACGATCAGGGCATAGGCGCTGACGTGATCAGGCCTCGCCTCCACGACGGCCTCCAGGCTCGCCCGCCAATCGTCCAAGCTTTCCGAGGGTGTGCCGTAGATCAGGTCGAGGCTGACGTGCTCGAATCCCGCCTCCTTGGCCTGCCGCGCGGCCAGCTGCGCCTGGCCCGGGGTGTGGGTGCGGTCCAGCACCGTCAAGACGTGCTGGCGCACCGACTGCATCCCCAGTGAGATGCGGGTGAAGCCGGCCTCCAACAACCCGTCCAGGTACTCCGGGCTGATGGTCTCCGGGTTGGCCTCGGTTGTCACCTCGGCCCCGTCGAGGAGACCGAACCGCTCGCGGACCTCGCCCACCAGGGAGCCGAGCTCGTCGGTCGTCAACAGCGTCGGCGTGCCGCCGCCGACGAAGACGGTGGACACCTTCGGCGCCGCCGGGCCGAGCTGGTCGGCGGCCGCCGCGATCTCGGCGCGGGCGGCGCGCAGGTAGCTTTCGCGGGCCGTGCCGGGCGCTGACCCCAACTCGGCGGCGGTGTAGGTGTTGAAGTCGCAGTAGCCGCACCGGGTGGTGCAGTAGGGCACGTGCAGGTAAAAGCTCAGCTTCCGGTCCCCGACGCCCGCGCGGGCCGCCTCGGTGAGGGGCCCGGTGGCCGGGACCGCCTCGCCGTCGGGCAATACCGACGGCATCAGAGCAGATCGATTGGCAGCTTCATGCCGTCGAGAGCCCGCCGACACGAGCAGCCCGCCTCGACGTCGGATTCCGGGGCCGGCATCGCGTCGATCGTGCGGAGCAGCAGCTCCTTGAGCCGGTCGATGTTGCCGGCGAAGATCTTGAGCACCTCCGCGTGGGTGACCCCCGTGCCAGCCTCGACGCCGGCGTCGTGATCGGTGACCATGGCCACCGTGGAGAAGCACATCGCGAGCTCGCGGGCGATGGCCGCCTCCGGCATGCCCGTCATCCCCACCACGGACCAGTCCTGGGCGGCATGCCAGCGCGATTCCGCCCGCGTGGAGAACCGCGGACCGTTGATGACGACGAGGGTGCCACCGTCGACGAGGTGGCCGATGTCGGGGGTGACGGAATCGAGGAGCACCTGTCGCCCGCGCGGGCAGTACGGGTCGGAGAAGGCGACGTGGATGACCGGCTCGCCGGGGGCCTCTCGCTCGGGATAGGGCGGGGCGTAGACGGTGTGCTCGCGGCCCCAGGTGCGATCGACCACCTGATCCGGCACGACGAAGGTGCCAGGGGTGAGCTCGGCCTTGAGCGAACCCACCGCGCAGGGCGCCAACACCTGCCTGACCCCTACCGAGCGCAGCGCCCACAGGTTGGCCCGGTAGTTCACCTGGTGCGGAGGTAGCTGGTGGCGCTCCCCGTGACGGGGCACGAACGCCACCCGTCGGCCGTTCACGTCGCCGATGGAAATCGGTGCGCTGGGCTCGCCGTAGGGGGTGTCGACGGCGATCTGCTCGGGATCGTTGAGGAAGGTGTAGAAGCCCGATCCTCCGATAATCCCGAGATCGGCTGGCGGCACCTGGGCGCCCGTGGTCGGCTGAGTCGTCGGCATGTGTCCGACGCTAGTCCACAGGCCACGTTCTCGGTAGTCGGTGGCTGCACACTCCCCAGCTCCCTCCAGCCTGGCGGGAGCCGCTCAGCATTATTCGCGACCCGCTCGCCCCCACCGATCTGCTGCCCCCTTGCAGGCCGAGCGGATCTCCACAAGACCGAGCGGATCCACCCGTGTCGAGAAGCCTCGACGCAACGGTTGGGTCACGGTCGCCCGCCGAAGACCGACCCCGCCGCGATAGAACTCAAAATTTCAACTAGGCTCTCGATTTATGACGACAGCGGTATCTGCCGCGCCGAAACGGCGCAAGAGCGGAACCAGGGAGGCAGCCCTCGCCTGGGGTCTCCTGGCCCCCAGCCTGGCCGGCATCCTGGCGTTCTTGGTGCTGCCGATCATGGTGGTGCTCTGGCTGAGCCTCAACAAGTGGGATCTGCTGGCGCCCATGAAGTTCGTCGGCCTGCAGAACTGGATCGACATCCTCAGCGAGCCCACGTTCGCCCGCTCCCTGCTCATCACGCTCACCTTCGTCGCGTTCGTCATCCCGCTGCAGACCGCGCTCGGCCTGTCGATGGCGCTCCTGCTGTCCCGCGGGCTGCCGGGATCCTCGATATTCCGCGTCATCTACGTCATCCCCTGGATCTGCGCCCCGCTCGCCCTCGGCGTGGTGTGGAAGTGGATCTTCTCCCCCTTCGGCGGCGCCATGAACGCCGTGTTGGGCACGAACTTCGAGTGGCTGAGCAACCCCGATCTCGCGTTGCCGCTCGTGGCGGCGGTGAGCATCTGGAGCCAGGTCGGCTACACCACGCTGTTCTTCATGGCCGGGCTCGCGGGCATCCCCAGCCAGATCCTGGAGGCGGCCGCGATCGACGGCGCCACCGCCTGGCAGGTTTTCTGGAAGGTCAAGCTGCCGTTGCTCGGCCCGACGATGTTCTTCGTCCTCGTCACCGGCGTCATCGCCAGCTTCCAGGCCTTCGACCAGATCTACGCGCTGACCCCCAACGGCGGCCCCCAAGGCCGCACCGACGTCATCGCGACCCGCATCTACGCCGAGGCCTTCAAGGCGTTCAACCTCGGCAACGCCGCCGTCATGGCGCTCGTGCTGTTCGTCCTGCTCATCATCGTGACCGTCCTCCAGCAACGCTTCTTCGCCTCGCGGGTGACCTATGACCTCTCCTAAGATCGGCACCGGCTACTCCGGCGACGGGCTCGCCGAGGCCGTCGACGACGATGTCGCGCTCCCCGAGCCGGCCAACGAGGCGCCCGGCCCCGCAACCCAGGAGGAGGGGAAGCCCGGGATCGCCGTCCCGTTGCGCGCCGCGGGCCAATCGCGCGGCACGCTCGGCACCGTCTTGAGCTATGCGATCTTGGTGTTCGGGGCGCTGATGACCCTAGGCCCCTTTGTGCTGAGTTTCATGACCGCCTTCAAGTCCCCGGGGCAGTTCGCCTCGCAATCTTCGCTGGCGGTGCCCGATCCGCCGACGACGCAGAACTTCGCCAACCTGTTCGGCGGTGGCGGGTTCATCTCCCCGGTCGTGGTGACCAGCCAGGTGGTCTTGTTGATCCTGATCGGCCAGCTGGTCTTCTCGATCATGGCCGCGTTCGCCTTCGCGAGGATGCGGTTCCGGGGCCGCGACGCCCTGTTCTGGGTGTACCTCGGCACGCTCATGGTGCCGCAAGTCGTCACCGTCATCCCGCTGTACGTGATGTTCTCCGAGTTGAACCTGCGCAACACATTCTGGGCGCTGGTGTTGCCGTTCGCCTTCGGCTCCCCCTACGCGGTCTTCCTGCTGCGGGAGTACTTTCGCGGGATCCCCGAGGACATCATCGCCGCGGCCCGCATCGACGGAGCCAACACCTGGCGCATCCTGTGGCTCATCGTCGTCCCGCTCTCGCGGCCCATCATCGCCACCCTGGCGATCATCACCGTCGTCACGCACTGGAACAACTTCATGTGGCCGCTGATCATCACCACGGGCCGGGATTGGCAGACCGTCACGGTGGCGACGGCGGCGCTGCAGAGCCAGTACAACGCCAACTGGACGCTGGTGATGGCGGCGACGACCGTCGCCATGGCGCCGCTGTTGATCCTGTTCGCCATCTTCCAACGCCACATCGTCGAGTCCATTTCCCTCACCGGATTCAAGTGATCCATTCCACGACCGCCTTCAGGAGGCCCTCATGACCATCCCCTTCGAATCTCGACTCACCCGCCGCAGCATGCTCGGCGCGGCCCTGGGCCTCAGCGCCGCCGCCGTCGCCGGG